>PMSS01000325.1 GCA_003167515.1 Acidobacterium sp.
TCGACGCTTAAATCCTCAAGGTTCTCGATGACGGTCGCAACGGGTAAGCGGGTATCTCGAAACACCAATGCGCCGCTGACCTTGTCGGGGATGCTCTCCACAGCGGGGCATTGAGACCAATCAAGAGTTGGCATGATCTGTGCTCCTTCTCTCAGCATACCCCTGACACGCCGGGGTGGCTCGCCGTAACAGGCGGAGCGGAGCATTATGCGAGAGGCTTGAGGTCTTCGAAGGTGGTCGGGATCAATTCGGCGACGGTGGGATGGATGTGGACGGAGTGGGTGAGGAGCGATGCGGGCTGGCGGGCGTACATGGCGGTCAGGATGCAGTGAACGGCTTCGTCGCCGCCGGTGCCGAAGACAGTTGCGCCGAGGATGTGCTGGGTTTGGGCGTCGACAAGGACTTTGATGAAGCCGAAGGTCTCGCCTTTTTCGACGGCGCGGCCGATGCGGGTCATGGGGCGCAGGCCGATGAGCGCGGGCTTTTTGGTAGCGCGGACTTCGGCTTCGGACATGCCGATATGGCCGAGCGGGGGATCGATGTAGAGGGCGTAGGCGGGGATGCGATCGCTCACGCGGCGAGATGCGCCGTCGAGCAGATTATCGGCGACGATTTCGTAGTCGTTGTATGAAGTGTGGGTGAATGCGCCGCGACGGTTGCAGTCACCGATGGCGAAGATGCCGGGGACGGTGGTGCGAAGCTGATCGTCGACGGGAATGTATCCGTGATCGTCGGGCTGGATGCCGGCGGCGGTGAGATTGAGGTCATCGGTGTTGGGCACGCGGCCGACGGCCAGCAGCACGTGCGAGCCGATCACCTGCGGCTCGCCCTCATCGCACTCCAGCCCGACAGCGACGTCGTGTTCGTGCTGCTCGAGATGAATGCACTCGGCGTTGATGCGGACGGCGATGCCTTCAGAGTCGAAGATGTCGCGGATCACTTGGGATCCGTCTTCGTCTTCGTGGGGAGCGAGGCGGGCACCCATGTCGACGACGGTGACCTGGGAGCCGAAGCGGCGAAACATCTGCGCGAATTCGAGGCCGACGTAGCCAGCGCCAACGACGATGAGGTGAGCGGGGAGTTCTTCGAGGTCGAGGATGGTGGTGCTGGTGAGAAAAGGGACGGAATCGACGCCGGTCATTTTGGGGACGCGGGGACGGGCGCCGACGTTGAGGAAGATTTGCGGAGCTTCGAGAAGATCGTCGCCGATGCGCATGGTTGTGGGCGATGCGAAGGACGCGGTTGCGGTGAAGACGGTGCAGTTTTCGGTGGTGCGAAGCCATTTTTCGACGCTGTTGCGCGAGTTGCTGACGATAGTGTCTTTGCGCGCCTTGACGGCGCGCATGTCAACGGAGACCGGACCGGCGTGAACGCCAAAGTCGCCGCCACGACGCGCAAGATGGGCAGCGTGGGCGCTGGCAACCATGGCTTTGGTGGGCGTGCAGCCGTTGTTGATGCAGGTGCCACCGAAGAGATGGCGCTCGACCATGGCGACTTTCCGTCCCGCTTTGGCGAGACGGACGGCGAGGGAGGGTCCGGCCTGGCCTGCGCCGACGACGATCGCGTCAAAGCTGTGCTTCATCCAAGCACCAGCACCGAGAAGATGGCGATGGCGAGCGCGGCGATGTCTTCGATGATTGCGGCGGGAAGGTCGCGACCGATAACAGAGGCAAGCTTAGCTCGGACTGCGGCTCCGCCCAGCGTTCCCGCGACCGCGCCGATCGCTCCGAGAACGAGGCCGAGCAAAAGCTTTTGTGCGGTCGCTCCGACGGTTGCGCCAACGAGCGAGCCGGTCACAATCCGGATGATGAAGGGGAGAGGTTGCTTGCGGCTGGGAGTCATGGGCAGCTTGTCGGCGACGAGTTCGCCGGCGGCAAGAATGGTGAAGACTATCGCCGTGATTTTGTAGCTCATCAGGACAACGGGAGTTTGACTGACGTTCAGTCTGTTGAGGCAGGCCGCCCAGCTGGCGACTGCGGGAGCGAGCATGGAACGGAGGCCGGCGACGAATCCGAGAAGAAAGGCACAAAGAAGCAGCATAGGTCTCTCCTGACTGCGCTATTGATAATTGCCGATCAGAACGAAGGGGGCCCAGTAATAAGGATGAGCATACGTGACCGGCGATGCAGATGGTATGGGCTGGTCGGTGAACTGGATGCCGCGGCCGGTTGCGGACCGGGGGACGGAGGACGCGTGAAGAAAGGCGAGCTGGGCCTGGCGCAGGGCTTCGGCTTTGCCGATGGCGGGCTCTTTGACCCAGCGGGAGTAGAAGTCGCTCATGATGCGGCTGGTGCTGGCGTCGTTCACGTCCCATAGCGTGGCGAGGACTGCTTCGGCGTCTTTTTGCTGGGCGACCATGCCGAGGCTGTCCATCTCGAGGCCGTCGCTGGCCACGTCACCCTTCGCAGTGCTGCAGGCGGAGAGGGTGAGGAGGCGGGTTCCGTGAAAACTGACGGTGGAGTTTTCGAGCTGCGAGAGAGTGAGGGGAAAACCCTGGGGATCGCCGTTGTCGTTGCCTCCGAGCATGAGGTAGGGTTCCTCGCCTTTACCGGTTTCGAGGACGAAGTGGCTGGCGATGTGGACCACGGGGAATGCGGAGCCTGGACCGAGCTGCGATTTTAGGGCGGACCAGGTGAAGCGCTCGTTGGGAAGAAGAACTCCGTCGAGGGGCCCGTGGGATTGGGGATCGCTGGGGTCGTGGACGACGGCGTCGAGTTCGGGAATGACGCCGGGCAGCGCGGGCAGGCCACCGTAGCTCTTCGACAATCCCATGGCGAGGACGCGGAGCGCGGTTTTGTTGGCGTCGGGAGTGGTCATGTGGCCGTAGCTTTCAGGCGTGAAGAGGATGTTGTTGAAGCGTTCGGCCATATAACGATGCCCATCGTAGAGCGCAGCCATGGGCAGGTAACGCAGGACGCCGTCGAGCGACCAGAGCAGAGTGGGGACGCGGCCCTTGTCCTGCGGCGTGCGCTCGAGGGAAGCTAACTCGGATTCGAGCGGAGCGACGATGGCGGCGTACATCTCGGCGAGGTGCGGTTTGGGATCGGAGGAAGGCGAGCGCAGATCGTTGCGCAGCTGCTGCACTTTGTCATTGAGCTCGGAGGGCGTGGCTTTGAGCTCATATTTCCGGCGCGACTGAGGAGTGATGACGATGGCGTAGGCGTGTTCGTCGCCGAGCAGCAGGCGTATGCCGATGACGTGCGGGCCCAGGTCTGCCAGGGTGTTTTGCAGGCGGCTGACTTCGGATTTCTCTTCGGCGAGTACGGCATTCGCGGCTTGTGTGCCGGCGTTCTGCGCCAGTTGGGGATAGAGCGTCTTGCGGAAGAAGTCGGAGACGTCGGTGTTGCCGGCTTCGATTTTCGCTTCGAGTGCTTTTAGTTGGGCGGATTCTGCGGGAGTGCGATTGCTTTTGGCCATCAGCACAGCGTATTGCGCGGTGAGGTCGGTTAAGGCGACGGCGGCTTGCTCCCGAGCGGCCAGATCGGTTTCGACTTGTTGCTCGGCACGCGTGAGATTGAGCGGAGCGGCGTGGGGATCGGGATGGTCGGCTGCGTCGAGGACAACTTCTTTGAGCTCCTGCTCTTTGAGCAGGTCGAGGACCTGTTCAGCCTCGCCGAGGCGGTTGGCTTCGAGCAGAAGCTCCGCGAGGATGCGATAGGTGGCGGACTTGGTCTGGGCAAATTGCTCCTGGAGACTTTGGTCGAGGCCGCTGATATTTCTGCGCATCAACTGGTAGGCGTTGACGGCTTCTGTGCCGAAGAAGATTGCTTCGTCGAGACGGTGCTGACCGCGGAAGTCGAGCATGAGCGATGCTTCGATTCCACCCTCGATGTCGGGATCGCCCGCGGCTTTCGCCAGCGACAACGCGGCGAGTTTCTGCGGTAAAGCCTGATCGAGCTTGCCCTGTTCTGACAACACCTGGCCGATGCTCGCGAGAGCGAGGGCCTGGCCGCGGCGGTCCTGCACGTCGCGCCACATGGCCAGGGCCTGATAGTCGAAGTCGAGCGCTTTGTCGCGCTGACCCAGAGCGGAATAAGCGCGGCCGATGTGGTTGAGAGCGGCGGCCTGGCCGCGGTGGTCCTGGGTTTCGCGCCAGATGCCGAGGGCCTGGTTGTAGAAATCGAGCGCCTGTTGCGGCTCGCCGAGCTGCATATGGATTCGGCCGATGTCGTAGAGAGCGAGGGCGATGCCGCTGCGATTGCCGACTTCGCGCCACAGAGGCAGCGCCTGGTTGTAGTAGTCGAGACCCTGCTGCTTTTGTCCGAGGTCGTCGTAGACGCGGCCGATGGCGTTGAGCGTGGCGGCCTCGCCCTCGGGGTGGCCGAGTTCGCGCCACAGTGGAAGCGCAGCCTGGTAGGATTCAAGGGCCTTTTCTTTTTCGCCGAGATTCGTGTAGGTTCTGCCAAGGTTGTTGAGGGTTTGCGCCTCGCCGCCAATTTCGGGGACCTGACGCCAGAGGGGCAGCGCCTGGCTGAGGTTGTCGAGAGCCTCCTGGCTGCGGCCCATGTCGGAATAGCATCTGCCGAGATTATCGAGGGTGCTGGCTTCTCCGGCGCGGTTGTTGAGCTGGCGCCACATAGGCAGAGCCTGGTTGAGGACTTCGAGGGCCTTGTCGTGCTGGCCCAGGTTGTTATAGACGCGGCCCATGTTGTTGAGCGTGGAGGCTTCACCCAGGAGACTGTTGATCTGGCGCCAGACCGGCAGGATTTCGTTGAAGAGGTCGAGCGCTTTTTGTTCCTGGCCAAGGTCGGTGAGGATGCGGCCCTCGACGTTCTTACTTTGCGCTTGCTGGCCCGGGCTGGTTTCGATGGACAGTGCCTGGCTGCAGTAGTCGAGGCCCTTCTGGGGATCGCCGGCTTCGCGATAGAGGTTCGCGAGGGTATTCAGCTCCGTTGCTTCGGTTTTGACGTTATGCGAGGCGCGCGCGTCGGCGAGAGCCTGCTCGTGGCGGGCGATCAGGCCGTGCAACTCTCCGGGCAGTTGCGCGCAGGCCGACGCGGTCGCGAGCGTGGCGGCGAGACAGAGGCTAAGCAGAGTCATCCTGGGATTTGCGCGAGCCATGGCTGATTCGGATACGGAGTTACTGCGAGCCCTGCTGGGGGGCCCTGCGAATTGTAGTCACTCCAATGCCCCAATTGGTGGGGACTTCGCCTGGACTTCCGCGTGTACCGCTGCTGGTGTTGCTCAGCAGTTGTTCGAGCGGGGATTGCACACCGCGTGAGGTATGAGCGACGCCTTCGAAATTAAGAACGTAGGGATCGGAGAGCGGCTGCGCGGTGCTGAGCAGGATCATGGTGTCGATGCCGTAGGGTGGACCGATGCGCAGCATACGCGCGCCAGGCAGCAGGAACTGGTTGCCGGTGTCGGAGTCGTTGGGGAACTGGTTTTCAGCGTAGTCGACCGGGTAGAGAAGCCTGCCCTGGCCGTGGCAATCGATGTCGAGGATGTAGACCCAGCGTTTTTCGCTGATCTCCTGGCGAGATTTCAGTCCCATCTTGAACTGGTCGCCTCCGTGCAGCAAAACGTCGCTGGCAAGCGCTGCGCCACCGGAAGCGGGAACGAGGGACAGAGAGTAGTAGCTATCCGGCGAAGCGTCGGCGGGCGTGTTGGCGAGCTCGAGCCAGCCGTGGACCTTGCCCAGGAGCGAGGCATAGTGATTCAGCGTGACGACGCCTTTCTCGATAGCGGCCGCGTTGGGCATCGCGACCCAGTCGCTGCGCACAGGATATTGCGAGGTCGCGGAGCAGCCTGGACTGTGAGGGGTTGCGTCGGGTGCCGGGGGCCCAGCGGCGAGTTCATTCTTATGAAACCACGCCCAGGCTGGACCATCGCCGGTGAGAACGCCGGTGAGGGCGTATTCGGCGCTGGCGAGGTCCGGGGCAGATTGAACGGCGCTGCTCTGATCGCTGGGGGCGCTGTGGCTATTGGAGAGAAGCTGGGCTGCGAGTTCCTTTGGCGGCGGCAGGTTGACCCAGACCTTTGCGCCGGCGGGAATCTGATGCTGGAGGATCGTTGGGGTCAAAGTAGCGCCGAGGCGGGCGGGGGTTGGCGCGCCAGCCGCCTGCAGCGTCCAGTTCGTGCCATCCCAGCTCAGGATGTGGGTCCAGGGCTCCTCTGCGGGATCGGAGACGGAGGCGACGCCGGCGGATTGAATTTGCGCAGCTGCGGCCAGGAGTTGCGCCTCCGAGAGAGTGGCGGGCCAGTGCCAGAGGTGGAGCGGGGCGGATTCGGCGGGGACCCATTTTGCCAGTTCGAAGATTTCGCCAGCCGTGACTTTGGCTCCCGCAGGAGTAACGATCTCCGCTTTTGAGCGCGCGATGCCGTCGAGCGCGGTGACGCGGAGCCTGACTTTTTGCCCGCCGCTGCCGAGCGCGGCCGAGGTGAACTCGCTGCCGACACCTACACCGGAGACGCGACCAACGTCCAGCGAAACGGTACCGTCGTTATTGGCTCCGAGTGCGGCGGTGCGAATTTTGCCGGAGGCTGCGGCGGTTCCGCCAAAGAGCGGTTGCCGGCGGCGGTCCTGCGTGGCGTCGAGGTCAGGGTCCTCTTCGGGGACGGCCTCGCTTTCGAGCACGGCGCGGACTCGCAGGAGGACGACCGAAGCCGGAGTGTCGGCAGGCAGGACCTGCAAAGCCGCAACCAGAGCGGCGGTGAACGCGCCGTG
>PMSS01000091.1 GCA_003167515.1 Acidobacterium sp.
ATTTCTTCTGGGGCAGTTTCGATCTGGCGGTGACGCGGTTTTCAGGCCGGCGCGCGCCAGACAAGCCTGGGGCGGATGCGATCACGCGCGAGGCGTATTCGCATGAGGTGAGCAGCGTTGGTTGGTGGCCGGGGGGCGGTGGTGTTGAGGGGCCGGCGTTTTATTCTTATGCGGCTCCGGCGCCGGAGGGGTTTGCAGGGGCGCGGGTTCGGCCATCGGCGGCGCGGTTCGATACGGGACTGGGGGAATTTTTGCTGATGTACGACGATATGTGCGGCGGCGCGTCGCCGAGTGGTGATCTGCTGGCGTTTTGCCGGAGCACGTATGAGGCTGCGGCGGAGTTGGGGAAGTGGGATCGTGGGGCGCTGGAACGGACGGGATGATAGCTATTAGCTCTTAGCTGTTAGCCAAAACCTTACGAGAGGCGATTCGCGTAAGGCGAGGAGGAAAGATGGCGGTGGAGTGTTCACATCTGAGCGAGATAAAGCTTACGACTACGACGACGCATGTTTGCGAGGAATGCGTGAAGATGGGGGACCGCTGGGTGCATCTGCGTTTGTGTCTGGAATGCGGGAATGTGGGGTGCTGCGACTCGTCAAGGAACAAACATGCAACGAAGCACTTTCATGCGACGAAGCACCCGCTGATGCGGTCGATTGAGCCGGGCGAGTCGTGGGTTTGGTGCTATGTGGACGATATGTCGCCGGGGGAGATTTTGCACGGCAAGTTCGCGGGCGCGTGACGAGCTGGTGACTGCTGGAAGGTGGGCTCCATGGGCGTCTGACTCTCGGTTTTGCGGGGTGAGCACGTCTGAGGCCGAATTGCCGGGTGGGTACCCATTGCTATAGAAGAAAAGCCTTCAACTGCCGATGAAAGGATTGGCGGGCGGGGGTGGGGGTTGGAACGGTCTTTCCAGGCGGAGTGCGAGGCATGGGCGACGGCGCCGGGGGGCTATCCGGCGGCAGGAGCGACCGAATGGAATGAGCTGGAGGGGACTCGGCCGTTTGTTGCCCAGGTTGAAGGCGTTTTGGGAGAAGCGTCCGAGCCGGACCCGCTTTTCTTTGTTGAGAGCTGGACGGTCGGCGTCGCTGCTGCGAAGGAGAGTTTTTTGCACAGACGGCAGCAGAAGAATCGCGAGCCGGGAGGATATGCATACCGCGCGCTCGATTCTTTTATGCCTTTCTTCTCCGCAGAGGAATATTTATACGGGCGGGAGCAGGTACGGGATGCGGAGGCGCCGGGGTCGTCGTCTGCGGCGCTGACGGCGGAATATGCCGGCAGCTGGCCGGCGCCGCTTCGTGACGAGGCCGTTGGGGTTGCTGGGGGTGTCGGGCAGAATCCGGGTTCGCAGTTGGGGGCAGCTTTCGGGGAGGAATACGAGAGCGGGCCGCTCACGCTGCAGGGAGCTTGCCGGTTGTTGGGCGTGGCGGCGAGCAGCACGCGGGAGCAGATCAAAGCGGCGTACAGGCGCATGGCCAGCCGGTATCATCCCGATCGGCTGGAGAGAAGAAGCGAGCAGGAGCGGCAGTCTGCCACGGAGCGGATGGTTTCGATCAACGAGGCTTACCATCTGCTGTGTGGAACGCAGCTGAGGGAAACCGCCTGAGTGAGGGTTGGAATACTCCTTCGCGAGGATCCTGGTGCGAAGGAGCTACTGAACTTTGGTGCGAAAGGGGGGACTCGAACCCCCATGGGTTGCCCCGCCAGATCCTAAGTCTGGTGCGTCTGCCAATTTCGCCACTTTCGCACAGGCTGGTGGTGCTGGACGCCAGGCTCATTGTAGCTTGCGACGCGTCTCAGATCGATGGCGGGTGGGGAACTATCGAGTGACGGCTTGCCCGTTCCCTCGGGATCGAATCCATTCGCGGTCTTACAAAATGACGGAGCCTACTGACGACTCTCGCTCGCTTCGACGATCGTTCCTGTTCTCTCTGAATTGCTCATTTAGCTGTTTTACGGCCCTCACCCATGCCCTTACCGGCCTCCAGCATCTTTGGCCTGGAGGGGGTGTGGGGGCGGAAGCCGATCTGCCGAGCGGGCTTCTCCGGCTGCACCTTGAGCGCACGAATCGCTCTGACGATCTCGTCGATTATGTGGTCATGCGTTCCTAACCGTTGCTCCAATTGTGCAAGTTTGGCGGCGAGTGCCTTGCTTGTGGAGAGCGCCTCACGCTGGCGCAGGAAGGCGCGAACCACGAAAATGCTCATCTTCACCGCACGCCGGGAGTTGAGTACGCTGGCAGCCATGATGGCTCCGTGCTCGGTGAAGACATAAGGCAGGTAGCGGCGGCCGCCGCGGCTGTTCTTTGAGATCACAGTTTGTGATTTCAAAGCCTCGTTCTCTTCGGGTGTGAGCGGAAAGACGAAATCCGACGGGAAACGCTCCTTGTTCCGCTTGACCGCCTGATTGAGCGCCCGCACCTCTACCTCGTAGAGCGCGGCCAGGTCGGAGTCGAGAAGTATCCTCTGGCCGCGAACGAAAAGGATTCGGTTTTCAATCGGCTTCAGTGCGAGGGCGCTTCGGCTGGTCATCCCGACTCCTGATTTTGAAATCACAGATTGTGATCTCAAACAGAGAATGGTTAGCAGGACACCGCGGCGGAGCGGTCCGCGGGTCGGTTTGCTAAGTCCCTGTAAGTATCACTTTCGCTCGATTTGTAGCTGTTGGCGAGGACAAAGCCTGTCGTGCCGGATGGCGCTTAATTGATGACGGAAGCGGTGCTCCAGGGAGGCGGTTGGGCCGATGCGGCGAGGCGTCTCGGCGGTGCGGGGCGAGACTTACCAGCGGTAGATGGTGAGGTCGTCGAGGTAGACGGTGGAGGAGCCGCTCGAGCCTACTCCGTCGATCTCGACATTGGTGAGCAGGACCGAGGCCCAACCGAGGGCGAAGGACGAGGGCACGGTTGCGTTCAGCGCCGACTGCACGCCGTCGAACCAAACCCAGTCATAGGTGACGTTTCCGGAGTCGTCGCGCGAGTAAGCGACCTGCACATGATGCCAGGTATTGAGCGTCCAGTTGCTGACATTGCAGGGGGCCGATGAGTTCACCCACTCATCGTCATAGTTCTGGGGCGTGCCGGCGTTCTCGGTGAAATCCCATGTGCCGGCGTAGCCATCGCACTGGACTCCGTAGATGACGGTCTGGCCGTTGTCCATGACCTGATTCATGTCCATTTCGAGGTTGGCGATGGCGGAGGAATCGGTGAGATACAGCCAGCCGTCCCAGACGAAGTTCTGGGAGGTGGTGTCGTCGCCGAAGACAGTGAAGTAGCGCTCGTCGCCGGAGCCGGTATATTGGGTCACGAACTCGAGCGTTCCGTCATCTAAGGAGGGCGAGGTGACGAGGTTCATGGTTCCGGTGGCGGTGCCGGTGGCGCCCGCATCGTCAGTTGCCTGCCAGGTGGGGAGGGTTTGCAGGCTGGTGGCGCTGATGGCGTTGGGGGGGATGTAGGGAGCGGAGACAACGGTGAAATAAACGCTGGCGTCACACCTGGCTCCTCTGGCGCCCGAGGCTTTGATCTTAAGGGTGTGACGGCCGGGGGAAGCACTGATGGAGCCGAGGAGCGAACTGCCGCTGACAGTGATGTCAGCAGTGCTGTCGAGCGAGTAGCGCATGGAGGTGACGGTCTCCGATGAGCATTTGGCGGCTCTTGCGGAGAGGTTGAAATGCGAAGCGACCTGCGAATTGTCGGCGGGGCTGGAGACAGTGATGTCGGCGAAGGCGGGGGCGGCTGTGGCTGCGATCAGGCAGAGGGCTGCCGCAGCCTTTCCTGGAAGATTCATGGCTGACCTTCAGTTACGGGGAATGTACTCCCTGAGGGTCTGCACGTACTCCAAACATTCAGGTGTGCTGGAGCGAATTTAGCAGCAAATGGGGGGAAAGCAAGTGATTTCTGCCGAGGGGGTGGGAAGGGTCGAAAAAAAGCTGAGGAAATCGAGATACAGCCGGTAGCCGGTAGCCGTTAGCGGGTGATGTATTGAGGGGGCGAAGCGGTAGTAGTCTGGAGGGGTTATGAACCCATCGCATCCGCAGCCGAAAATACAGCTCAGCCAGACGCCTGAGTATCGCGAAATCTACTCCAACAGCGTGCAGGTGCGGGTCAGCGTGTGGGATTTTCAGCTGGTCTTCGGCCTGGCGCATCAGGATACGGCCGAGCAGGTGAATGTGAACAACGCGCTGGGCGTTTATCTGAGCCCGCAGCAGGCTAAGGCGTTGTGGAACATCCTGGGGCAGAATCTGGCGCAGTACGAGCAGACGTTTGGGACGCTGGCGCTGGAGCCGCAGCAAATGAGCAAGGGTCCGGTGCACTGAGATCCGGATGACGGCGGAGAAGGCCGGACGGGCGATCCCGCTGTGGGTGGTGATGGCGGCGGCTTTTGCGGCTGTGCTGGCCGCGCATGGGCCGCTGCTGCGGCTTCCTTATTACTGGGATGAGGCGGGGTATTACATTCCGGCGGCGCGGGATTTTTTTCGCAGCGGATCGCTGATCCCTTACACCACACTTTCGAATGCGCATCCGCCGCTGCCGTCGGTGTATCTGGCTGTGTGGTGGAAGGTGTTTCACTTTGCGCCGGTGGTGACGCGGGTGGCGATGTGTGTGGTGGCGGGGCTGGCGCTGACGGCGGTATGGCGGCTGGCGGTGGTCACTACGGGGAAGGCTTCGGTGGCGGCGGCGACGGTGCTGCTGACGGGGATCTATCCGGTCTTCTTTGCGCAGAGTTCACTGGCGCATGCTGATTTGTTTGCGGCGGCGGGGACGCTTTGGGGGTTGGCGTTTTTACTGGAGGAGAGGCTGTGGGGGGTGGTGGTTTGTTTTTCGCTGGCGGTTCTTTCGAAGGAGACGGCGGTGGTGACGCCGCTGGCTTTGGCGGTTTGGGAGGGGTTCGCGGTTCCCACATCTGCCAAAACCGGGCAGATATGGGGCACCCGGCGATCGTTGAGGGAAGTCGCGGCGCTGGTGGCGCCAGTGATTCCGCTGGCGGGTTGGTATTTCTATCACTGGCGGAAGACGGGATTTGTATTTGGGAATCCGCAATATTTGCGGTATAACGCCACGGCGACGCTGACGCCGGTGCGGGTGCTGCTGGCGCTGGCGCATCGGACAATGCATGTGACTCTGCACATGAATTTGTTTGTGCCGGTGGTGGCGATGCTGGCTTGTATGTTGCTGCCCGCGGTGAGGGAGGATTCTCCGCCCACATCTGCCGAAGACGGGCAGAGCCGTTCGACTCATCTGCTGCGCAGATTCGCTCAGGCCAGGTCGTGGGGCACCCGGTCGGGGGGTGCCTGGATCGGGGGCAGCCATGATTCGTCACAGTTACGGGCACGTATTCGGCCGGAGCACCAGGCGGTGTTCTATGTGACGATTGCGGCCAACGTGGTGTTCTTTTCGGTGCTGGGCGGGGCGCTGCTGACGCGGTATTTGCTGCCGCTTTATCCTCTGGTGCTGTTGTTGTGCGTGAATACGTTTCGGCGACGGCTGCGGGAGTGGACGGGGCTGGTGGCGTTGAGCGCTGCTGCTTTTGTGGCGGGGTTGTTCGTGAATCCGCCGTACCGGTTTGCGCCGGAGGACAATCTGGAATATGCGACGGTGATCCGGCTGCATCAGGCGGCGATTGCGCAAATCGTCGCGCACATGCCGGGAGCGACGGTGCTGACGGCGTGGCCGGGGACAGACGAGCTGACGAAGCCGGAGCTGGGGTACGTGACGCGGCCAGTGCCAGTGATGGCGATTGAGAATTTTTCCGCGGAACAGATTGAGAAGGCGGCGACGCTGCCAGCCAGCTATGCGGCGGCGCTGGTTTTTTCCACGAAATATGATCCGCCACGGTTACTTTTTAATCTGGGGCGGCGGAATGAGGAGTTCGACAGGAAGTATTTCGATTTTCACCGGGATTTGCCGCCGGGATTGATCGCGCGGATGCTGGATGGGCAGGTGGTATGGGGCGAGGAGCGGAAAGGGCAGTGGGTGGCGGTGATGCGGTTTGGGGCCGGGCCTGGGGCGAGGGAGGCTTCGGTAGAGATGAAGCGACTTCGGCTTGAGTGATCTCGGGCTCGGGCTGTGTGGGGCCGGGTCTGAAGGCCACCGTAACCACGGTGTTTTCTCTGGCCTGAAGAGCTTTCGGAGAAGGTGCTTTCCCAAAAAGGGCCCGACAGGTTTCAGGGGGCGGTACTGCCGGGTGAAGCACGGAAACAAATCCTTTGACGAATCCGACGCCGGGAGAGTTTGCTTCTTGCTGTAGGGTGAACCTGGCTTTCCAGCGTTTGGGGTTAGGGTTGGGTTTTTGCAGCCTCCGCGGAGGCTTGTAGTCGTGCCCCGACGCGAAGGACGGAGGGGCTGATGGTCGCACCGGCGCTTGAGCCTTTCCGGTTAGAGGGTACTCCTGTTTCCAGGGACGGTACTGTCGGTTGAAACACGGAAACTAATCCTTTGACGATCCGATGCCAGGAGAGTTTGCTTCTTGCTGTGGAGTGAACCTGGCTTTTCACCAATTGGGGTGAGGTTGGTCTTTTGCAGCCCACAGGACAGTTCCTCAGGACCAGGCTTGTAGTCGTGGTGGTCGTGCCCTGATGCCAACGACGGACGGGTTAATGGTCGCACTGGCGAGTTAAAGCCCTTTCGTTTTGCGGAGTCGTGATTCCACAGCCTTAAGGAGACTGTACGAAAATTGAAATCGAAAGCGAATTCTGGGATCGTCGATTTTGCAAGGCCAAGAACTGCGGTCAAAGATCCGGATTTTCTGGTCTCGTAACGGGTCCTCAGGGCCGGAGGTCTCGGTCGGCCTAATCGGAGCGAGCGAGGAGTTCAGCTACTCCGTTGGATTCGCGGTAGAGGATGGTCTTGAGGGTTGGGAAGACGGTGCTTAGTTCACTGGGAGCGAGGGCGTAGAGGAGGGAGTGTCCCTCGGTGAAACGCCGGTGGTCCGAGGTGTAGGTTTTGTAGACCAGCGTGCCTCCGGGTGCGAGGGCCTGGGGCAGGATGTTGAAGGAATCGCGGAGCAGGTGCCAGAAGACGAGGATCAGGTCGAATGGCTCACTCGCGTTCGCCCAGGCCAGGGTTTCGGCTGCGGATTCGCGGCGGAGGGTGAGGGGAACGCCTGCTGCGGAAGCTCGCCGGGCGGCGATGGTGAGGCCTTCGTCGGAGATGTCGGAGAGGGTAACGTTCCAGTTGCGCTGGGCTAGCCAGATGGCGTGGCGGCCGGCGCCGCCGGCGAGGTCGAGGGCGCGGCCGGGGGACAGAGTTGAACAGGCTCCGATGAGGAGGGGGTCGGGGTCGGCGGACTGCGCCTCTCCAGCGAGAAACTTAGCGTTCCAGCGGGCGCGGTCGTCGAGCATCGTTACTCCTTTGCGGCTGATTGGGTACTGACAAGCGTATTGCGTCCTCCGTTATACTCGGGGGATGGCGGGGCAGAAAACCTTCTATCTGGAGACGTTTGGCTGCCAGATGAACGTGCATGACTCGGAAAAAGTCATCGGCACGCTGGAGCAGCAGGGGTACGCCCGCGTGGAGACCGAAGAGGCTGCGGACCTGATCCTCTACAACACCTGCTCGATTCGCGACAAGGCGGAGCAGAAGGTTTTTCACCGGCTGAACGATTACAAGGCGCTTTACAAAAAGGGCAAGCGGTTTGGGGTGCTGGGGTGCGTGGCGCAGCAGGAGGGCGAGCGGATCTTTGAGCGCGCACCGTATGTATCGCTGGTGTCGGGGTCTGCTTCGTACCGGAAGCTGCCGGAGATGCTGGTCCAGATTGAGAACGGAGCGACGCGCGTGACAGGACTCGACGATCGACAGACGGAGGAGACGTTCGAGACGGAGTTCACGGCGCGGTCGAATCCGCATCGCGGTTACATCACGATCATTGAGGGGTGCGACAAGTTTTGCGCGTACTGCGTGGTTCCGTATACGCGGGGCAAGGAACGGAGCCGGCGGTCGGAGTCGGTGCTGGCCGAGGCGCGGAGGATGGCGGAAACGGGGTTCACAGAGATTCAGCTGCTGGGGCAGAATGTGAATTCGTACAAGGACCCGGAGGGGAAGCGGAGTTTTGCGGAGCTGCTGACGGCGGTGGGCGAGGTGCCGGGGATCCGGCGGGTTCGGTTTACTACGTCGCACCCTCGAGATTTCACCAGGGATATTGTGGAGGCGATCGATGGGGTTCCTGCGCTTTGCGATCATGTGCATCTGCCGGTGCAGAGCGGGTCGTCGAAGGTACTGCGTTTGATGGGGCGAGAATATACGCGCGAGCAGTATCTGGAACGCATCGGATGGATCAAGAGCGCGAAACGGGCGATCAGCATAACGACGGACGTGATTGCGGGATTTCCGGGCGAGACGGCGGAGGATTTCGAGGAGACGCTGACGCTGCTGAATGAGGTGCAGTACGACGGGGTGTTTGCGTTTAAGTATTCTCCGCGGCCGAATACACCGTCGCTGTCGATGCCGGATTCGGTTGCAGACGAGGAGAAATCAAGACGGCTGCAGATTTTGATGGAGCATCAGCGGGAGATCCAGCGGGCGAATTACGAGAAGCATGTGGGACAGGTGCTGGAAACAATGGTCGAAGGGGTGAATCCCGCGCGCGGGCAAGTGGTGGGGCGGACTTCGCAGAACAAGACTCTCAATTTCACGACGACGCAGCTGATCGCTCCTGCGCCCGGGGTTTATGTGCCTGTGCGTGTGACAAAGACGTTTCCGAATAGTCTGGTTGGAGAGGCAGTGCAGTAGCGAGGGACACGATGGAAGTAGAAATGAAAATTCGAGGCCTGATGGTCGATCCTTCGACGAATATGCCGGTCGTGATCCTGAAAGATCCGAAAAGCGAGGCGGTGCTGCCGATCTGGGTGGGGCTGTATGAGGCGAACGCCATCCAACTGGAAGTGGAGAAGGCGACGACGGCGCGGCCGCTGACGCACGATCTGCTGAAGAATGTGGTGATGGGGCTGAATGCGCAGGTGCAGCGCGTGGTGGTTTCGGAGCTGCGCGGCGATACATTTTATGCGGTGATCTGGATGGAACAGAACGGGGAGATCGTGGCGATCGACGCACGGCCTTCGGACGCGCTGGCGCTGGCGCTGCGTTCGGACTGCCCGATTTTCGTTGCCGAAGAGGTGCTGCTTGCAGCGAAGGTGCTGCCGAGCGCCGCCGATACGCAACCGACGGAACAGGATGTGCGGAAGTGGCTGGAGAACCTGGGCGACGAGGACCTTGGCAAGTACAAGATGTAAACCGTTTGGTCTATCCCCGGGAGTACTCCTGGTTGGGATCTGCGAGCTTCGATTCCCTGCTTCGAGACAGCCAGCAGAAATAAAGCCTCTTCTATGAGTCTGAAGCGAATCCTGAAGCTGCTGGTTGCCTTTTTCACAGGACAGGGCGTCTCGATCATAAGCCAGCTTCTGGTGCCACCGTTTTTCCTTCACCGCTACGCTCACGGCGTCGAAGTGTACGGGGAGTGGGTCGTACTGTCTGGCGCGGTTATTTATCTCAGCACGTTCAATTCCGGTGTCCAGACCTACGCTAACAACCAGATGGCCATCCATTACAACGGTGGCGAACTGGAGGCGGCGAAAACCGTGCAGGCCAGTGCGCTGAAGCTGACCCTGATTCTCATAGCCACTCTCGCGCCCGCGAGTTCAGCGGTGTTGTTCATGCCAATCGGTCGCTGGCTGCACCTCCACTATACGGATTCGCGGACCGCGGCTCTGACGATATTTTTGCTGGTGTTGCAGCTGGTGACTGGCTGGCTGTTTTCGCTGCTCTGCAACAGCTACCTTGTGCTCGGCCGTGCGCATCGGGGACAGAACTGGGTTAGCGCTCAGAGGCTGGTTGCGGTTCTGGCAACGGCCGCGTTTTTGTGGGGTCGAGCGTCATTCCCGGTTCTGGCTCTGACGCAGCTGACATCCATGGTGCTGTTTACGATGGTGACTCTGGCGGATATGCGTATCAGCGCTCCGGTACTGCTGCCTTCGCTTCGTTATGGGAATGCGAAGACGATGTTATCAATCATCAGGCCCAGCGCTTACTTTGGTCTCTACTCCGTTTCTGGCATCCTTCTTTGGCTGGTGCCGGTGCTGATCATCCAGCTGATCCTTGGGTCCACCAGTGTCGCGTTGTTCTCAATCACACGCATGATTTTTAATTTTTCCCGGCAGATTCTCTCCGTGGCGACTTTTGCCATTTCTCAGGAGATCACCATTCTGGTGGGAACGCGCGACTGGTCGGGGCTCCGCAGGCTGTATGACCTTTCGGAAAGGATGGTTCTGTTTCTGGTTACGACCATCAGCGTCGGGACGCTGCTGATGTGCCCCCTGGCCTTCTCAATCTGGCTGCACAAACCGTCTTTTTACGAACCGGGTTTGTGCCTGTTGATGGCGATGGTTTCGTCGCTCGCGGGCATTAAAGACCACAAAATTCAATTTCAGTATTCGAGCAATCAACATGAGAAATTAGCGGTGATTGGGGTCCTCACCTACCTCACGATGTGCGGCGTGGCAGCCCTGACGCTGCGGCCATTTGGCATTTCCTCTTTGCTGCTGTTATGGCTGGGAGCGGAGCTGGTGCAGGTAGCGGCCATCCTGAGACTGAACAAAGAGCTCTTTCCACCAGAGATCCATATTTCCGCGGCTCCGGTGGTTCGGGCGCTGGTAATGCTGACAGTGTGCTTCTCGCTTGTTGCGTGGCCGGTCTACCACAGTACAGAGAGGCCGCTGGCGATGGCCGGCATTGCGCTGCCTGTCGTTGCTACATTGTGCGTAATTTCCTATTTCGTCTTCGGACTGAAGGAAGTGAGGGAGCTGGTTGAAGGAAGGTGGCGGCGAAGACTAGCTGCCGCGAAGTGAATCGCTCCCAGCTGCGGCCTCCTGCGTATACTCGGCAGATTGTTCCGGAAGGCCCAGCGATTGCATCACGACACTGGCGCTTCGGTCCATTAGCGGGAAATGCCTTACGACGGAGCCATAGCCGATGTCCCTGGACACCAGGGATGCGGCCGGACAGAGCCAGGAGAGACCGGAGGACTGGAACGACAGGAGGGCCTCTGTCTGGACGCGATTGCTGAGCCCAGCATCGGCCAGCAGATGATTGAGGGCGAGCTGATCGTCCATTTCCAGAGCCGTTCTCGCGCAATATTGGTCGAGGAATCGAATGGTTCGTTCATTGGAGCGGATTACCATAAATCCGCAACACAGAATGAAACCGAATCGGCGCGCCACGTCCATGGGAATGGAATAGTCCATCTGCGCTACGACATCGGACCCGGGAAGCGATTTAAGCATTGCCTCCAGGTCGCCGACCACGATGGCATCGATGTCGAGAGAGATGACGTCCCAGCCTTGATTCACGAGGGCCCGCAGTGTCAGGACGCGGAGAATCCAGAGGGTATTTCCGTTGAACCGATCAAGGCGGCCATGCTCATCGAAACGAAACCACGCTGAGACATCGAGGACGCTGCAGCCGGAACTTGCGCGAACAGCCGCGGCTGTTTCAGCATCCAGGGCTATTACGAGCCCGTGCCACGGCGTGTTCCTCTGCACCTGTCGGAGCCAGATCCGGAAAACGTCCAGGAATCGTGTGCTGACGACGGTAACGACAATCGGGCCGCCGCCTTTTCCCGGACGGGGGATTTGCGCGGCTGCTGCGGAAATCTCATCGTAAATTCGATCTGACAGGACGCCTTCCAGGAATTTCCGGACCGATGCTGCGATCGCAGCATGAGATGTTTCGGAGAGGTCCCGCTCGGTTCTTCCGTAAAGAAGCAAGGAGAGCCTGGTGCGACGAAGAAACCACGCCAGTTGCGCAAGCACCATATTGCTGTCGAAGGAACGATCCAATTCCCGACGGAGCATCTTAGCGAACATCCATCGCGCCAACGAATGGTTTCGGCACATGAGAAAGGCGTAAGAAAGCCGCAGCTGATTCTCCTTGTGCTCCTCGCTAAACGAACCAGCTGCCACGCCCAGGATAAAAGTAGTCAGCAGCCAGAGGTGCAATCGCCCGGTGATCCTGGCAAGAACCAGACAAGCTTTGCTCATGTTCCTCCTGTGCCGGACGGGGCTGAAGGCCTGCCGGCAGATCCTTTCCAACACAAGATTCACCCCGCTGGATGAGGAGCGGGTTATTGTCATTTCGCTAAACGGATCGCTGCCCTACCCAGGTCATTTAAACGAGAGGGGTCTCGCGCACGTTTTCGAAGCCCAACGTGTAGGCCCCATTGATGCGAGAGGCTCTGGAAGGACGCTCCCGAGAGACTCTTGTTCGCCCCTGTCTCGCTCGTCACTCGACGATGGTATCGAGGCGGTTATTTGAACACCTGAATGGTTGGTTGTCGAGACGATCTTTTGGTGAAGCCTTCCATCGGTCAGAAGGCTACTCAAGCCGCCCAGTCCCACCGAAACTGACACGACAAACATGATTCAGCCCGCGACGCCGATATCACAAACGTTCGCGTGCGGAGTCAGAAAAGTCGTCTGACTGGATTGACAAAGTTGACGCCGTCACCTTCCTGCGGCAACTGGCGCAGCGACGAAATGCGCTTGATCGCTGCGGCTTCCTGCATGAATCGCACATTTTTGACAACGCTGCAATGATTGCCGCGAGCATTGACAATCGTACTCATACAGTCGATCATCGACGATCCTTCCGTCCCCCAGGGAACTATCTCCTGCTGAACGCAACTCATGCCGGCCCCTTCCACGAATTTGCGCATTTTTTTTGCGCTCATTGAAAGTGCGCGCCAGTGTGAACCTGCATAGGGTAGGCGTAAGAGCCACTTTATTGCTCTTCGTGCCTGTAACCATGGCGCTCGATGCAGAACAGCCCCCAGATTGGAGTGGTGAAGAAACGCAACACCGCCTGGCTTAAGCACGCGGGCAAGTTCAAGGACATAACTGCACATCACATCTTCTTCGGCGTGGACAAGCGAATCAAACGAAAAGGCAAAGTCAATTGTTCCGCTGGCTATCGTCGGGAAGGTATATCCGTCGTTGGCCATGAACTCCAGATGCGGGTAGTCGCCAAAGCGTTGAGTGCATCGCTCGACGCAGGATTCGGCTAAATCGATTCCGATCAATGACGTGCAGTGGGCCAGGAGGAATTGGGTCCACCGTCCATGGCCCGGCGCTATTTCCAGGATTCGACCTTTCAGGAATGGGAAGACGCGCGGGAGCAAACAACCAAACCATTGCGCGTATGGAGTTCCCCAGCGCTCCGACCACTCGTCACCTGCCTCAGGCCAGGTGTGGGAACCCGACCACTCCTGTTTGTTTTCAGAAATTGAAGGCACAGTCTGAATTATACAAAGTCTGAACTCAGTATCCTTGGCAGAACCCGTCGGTGTGAGCCGCTCGGCGAAGCTGTGCGGGCCCCCTCACGGATGCCGTCGCGCAGTTCTCGGGCTGAAGTTCTCTCCAAATAGCATTCCTGTGTGGCCGCCGGGCCGCGACTCAGCGAGCCAGTCCAGCGGCCTACTGGGGAAGAGTCTTCCAGCGCCCTATATCAGAATCGACTCGCGAACGGCGGGGTCTCGCGCCCGCTGGCAAAGTGAAATCTGGAAGTTTCTTCCGGAGAGCGTGGAGGTTTCGATACGGTGATTACCAAAGTTGGGCCTACCCTGGAGATTGGGACCGCGAATGGAGGCACTCTGTTTCTATGGACGCGGGTCGTTCCAGAGGATGCGCATTTAATCAGTATCGATCTTCCCAGTGGCGAATTTGGAGGTGGCTATGCCGGCTGGAGAATCCCCATCTATCGCTCGTTTGCCGTGGGGAAGCAGCACGTCGACCTGCTTCGCGGCGATTCTCACAGCGCCGCAATCCTCGAACGGACCAAAACCCTTCTTAATGGGAATCGCGTTGATTTCCTGTTTGTGGACGCCGGTCACACCTATTCAGATGTGAGACAGGATTTCGATCAATACAGTAGCCTCGTCACCGAAAATGGTGTCATTGCGTTCCACGATGTGGCGTACCATCCGCCGGAGTCGATGTGCGAAGTCCACCGATTCTGGTCCGAAATCAAGCCCAAATACGAAGGCGGGGAGTTCATCGAACGGGCCGATCAAGGGTGGGGTGGAATAGGCTACATACGATGGAAACGCCCGCGTGGCGCAGAAGACTGAGTCCGGAAGGCGATCGGGGCAAGGGAGGGATGGGCGGCGCTCCTGACGCACCCGGCGGGTATGGGAAATTATTCCTCGCCACCGCTCCAAAAATCACTTTCTGTACCTTCATGGCCCGCTCGACCGCAGGCCTGCATCCATGCTCCGCATGGTCCCATCCTCGCTGTTCGGTGGGCAGATCACCTGGCAGACGGACCGAACATTAATGTGCGCGTTACGACACCCAGAGCGAGTTGTTGGGTGCGCGCTGCCGATGATAGCCTAGAGCTTCCTGTACCGAAGAATCCTGCGAGGAGGCTGCTTTTGAAGTCGGCCCTGGTTCGAATCCTGGGACACCAGGCGACCCTTATCCACGGAGACACTCTGGTGCTGGATCGCTGGCGCTGGGTGAAGAAAAATCTGAAGGCTGTGCCGTCAGGATCTCAATCCCTGATCGATGTAGGTTGCGGAACGGGAGCATTTACCATCGGTACGGCTCGTATGGGCTATCGCTCGCTTGGGCTGAGCTGGGATGAACGCAATCAGCGAGTGGCCGGGGAGCGGGCTGCTCTTTGTCACGCGGATCTCGCCAGATTCGAGGTCCAGGATGTCAGAAGTCTTGGCAGTCGCGAAGATCTGAAGGGGCAGTTCGACGTCGCTATTTGTCTGGAATGTATCGAACACATTCTTGACGATCGGAAGTTGATGGTCGATATCGCAGCGTGTCTCCGGCCCGGCGGCCGGCTTCTTCTGACCACGCCGAATGTGTGCTTCCGCAATATCAGCAAAGGCGACGACGATATATCCTCCGTCGAGGACGGGGGACACGTGCGCAGGGGGTATAGCCCGGAGGATCTGGAGAGAATTTCACACGCCGCCGGCTTCGAGGTCGAACGCATCGGGTACTGCAGTGGTGTGCTCAGCCAGAAGCTCACCGCCATCCTGCGGACGGTGAGCAGACGTACAAGCTTCCTTGTCGGCTGGGGCGTAACCTTGCCCTTTCGCTGGGTACCTCCGGTGTTTGACAACCTCGCCACCGCGGTGACGAAATGGCCGGGGTACTGCATTACGCTGGTGGCGCGAAAGAGCGGCACATTGCCCGCGAACCCTGCATCCTGAGTCAATTGAACGGCAGGCCCGCATCGAATCCGGCTGGACAACCCAGGCAGTCCTTCATGGATGCGGTGGATAGTCTGCGAAGGCTGCGCGGCCAGCCGCTTCGTGGTTTTCGTCAGGTTGACCCGCTCTCGGGCAGCCCCTTGTCCGACGAGGAGCGCGTGGTTGCGTGATCGCGCCGCGAATTTCCGCAGCGGGGTGAGGTTGAGCAAAGGCAGGTTATCAGGTGGTGAACACGATTAATACGGTGATTACCAAAGTTGGGCCTACCTCCGTTATCTTGCGCTTGACAGTGCAGATCACTAGAACTGAACTCACTTACAACGCAGATCTGGGGAACGGGGCTGATGGCTGGCAGGCGACTGCATCCACAGCCCCCATTTTTTGGTCCGATCACGCGGATTTCCGTTTCCACTTCAACCTTAAGGGCCGTATGTGCATCGTATTCACGGGGCGACGGGCGCGGAAAAATGTTCGCACCTGAGGGCTCCTGAGAACCAGAGACGTCGAGAACTCCTGGGCGGCGGCTTTACTTCGGTGCTGACGTGGGGAGCCGGGACGGGTTCGCGCGGTCTTTATCGAAATGCTGTACTATAGCGTGGGAAACAGGCATGGCAAAATCATCTTTGTGATTGGAGAAATGCAAGAAATGAAAAGACTTATTGTTCTAATTTGCGCATTTGTTCTGGCGGTTCCAGCGTTCGCTCAGGATAAGGAAAAGCTGGTTGGACGGCTGGACGCGGCGCGCGATGTCCTGAACCAGATTATGGCGACACCTGACAAGCAGATCCCGGATTCCATTTTGAAGCAGGCGACGTGCGTGGGTGTGGTACCGGGCATGCTGAAGGGGGCGTTCATCTTCGGCGCGGAATATGGCCAGGGAGCGGTGACTTGCCGCACGGGGCATGGGTGGAGCGCGCCGGTTTTCATCCGGATGGAAGGCGGTTCGTGGGGTTTCCAGATCGGCGGACAGGGAACGGATCTGGTGCTGGTTGCAGTGAACCAGAAGGGCTTCCAGGATCTGCTGAGCAGCAAATTCAAGATTGGCGCGGATGCGGCGGCTGCCGCGGGTCCGGTGGGACGGAATGCGCAGGCTTCGACGAACTGGAAGATGCAGTCGGAGCTGCTGACGTGGTCGCGCAGCAAGGGGCTGTTTGCGGGCGTGGATCTGAGCGGGGTCGCGGTCAGCCAGAATCATGCTGACACGGACTTCTTCTACGGATCGCCGCACTCGTTTGAGAGCATCCTGCGCGGAGACGTTCCGGTGACACCGGATGCTCGCCCGTTCGTACGGACGGTCGCGAAGTATTTCCACGAGACCCAGGAGTAGTTCTCGGGTGCTGCGGGCGGCGGCGGAAGNNTGGAATATGCGTTTGCCTGGACGCTGCTGAGGCTGATGGGAGTGTTGCCGCGGCGCATGGCGCGGAGCGCGGGCGCTCTACTGGGGGCGGTCGCATGGTACGCGCTGCCGAAATTGCGACGCACCGGGACGCGCAACCTGGAGCTGGCGTTTCCAGAGATGCCGGTGGCCGAGCGCCGACGGATTTTGCCGCAGCTGTATCGTCATCTGGGCTGGCAGCTGGGCGAATTCTGCCAAATGCGCCGGTATACGCAGGAGAACACGCGGGAGCTGATCCGTTACGAGGGGCTCGAGCACTACCTTCGAGCGCGGGAGCGTGGGCGGGGAGTGCTGATCGTGACCGGGCACCTGGGTGCGTGGGAGCTTTCGAGCTTCTGGCATTCGCTGATGGGGCACCCGATGGCGATGGTGATTCGTCGGCTCGACAACGCGCGCGTGGATCGGATGGTGAACGAGATCCGGTGTCTGCACGGCAATCGGGTCGTCCATAAGGACGACTTCGCGCGAGGGCTGCTCTCGGCGATGCGGCGCGGGGAGACGGTGGGCATTCTGATGGACACCAATATGACGCCGCCGCAGGGAGTCTTTGTGCCGTTCTTTGGCGTGGCGGCATGCACGGCGTCGGGGCTGGCGCGCGTGGCGGTGCGGACAGGGGCCGCGGTTTTGCCTGGGTTTCTCGTTTGGGAAAAGGGGGAGGGGAAGTACGTTCTGCATTTCGGGCAGGAGATTGCGCTGGTGGAGACAGGCGACGATGAGCGGGACGTGCTCGAAAATACCGCGCGGTTCACGGCAGCCATCGAGGATTTCATCCGGCGGTATCCGGAGCAGTGGCTGTGG
>PMSS01000148.1 GCA_003167515.1 Acidobacterium sp.
CCCAGTCGCGAAACTTCAGCGCTCGCTTCCCCAGCCGGCATCCCGTCACCACGCCGATCGCGTCCGTCGCGCACCGGTCGATCTCCACGTAGGTCACCAGCCGCTTGCGCTCGCTCCCGCGCGGCTCGGTAATGCCCAGCCGCCGGCATCCCAGCATCGCCATGCGCACCCCCAACACCTGCCCCGCGCACAAATGCCCATGCGCAATCTCCGCCTGGCGCAGCAACTCGTCTATAGACTCCATGCAGCCATGCTATGCCTCCAACGGGTTTGCGGCGAACGGCTATTGGTCGCCGCTGTCGTCTTCCACCAGCACTGCCGACGTGCCTACCAGATCGAAGCTGATTTCAGCACCCCCGGTCGGCTGAAAGCTCACCTTCAGCGGCTCCCGTTGCCACACCGCCAGCGCGCATGCCGGACTGGGATGATCCGCCGCGTCCCACGCCCCCAGTTTCTTCGCCAGCAGCGGGCGCCGCGCCTCCACCTGCGCCACCACCGCAAACAGCTGCTTCCCGCTCGCGTTCACCCCGCAATACGCCGCATAGTCCCGAAACCACACCGCCTCTGACACCGCCGGATCGAAGTCCGGCAGGCGCAGCGCCTCCACTTTGCCGCTCAATCGATCCACCAGCAGCCACGGCCCCCGCTGCCACACCCACCGCGCCTCCCGGTCGGTCGGCAGGGCATCGTTCAGCCGCTCCGCTCGCCGGACAGCGAAGCTGCGCTCGGTCACGTCGTGCACCTCGCCGGTAGTCCACTCCTTCGTCTTGCCGTCCACCATCAGCGGGCGCACCTTCAGCTCGGTTTCGTCCTTCTTCGCGCCCGCGGGATCGCCCTCAAAGGAATACGGCTCATGACGCGCCGCTCCCAGGGCCACCACATGTGGTTTGGGCGCGCCATGCGCGATCCCCGGTGCACAAAGCAACACCGCTACCAACCAGCCAGATTGTCGAGGGGTCATACTTGCAGGCTATGAAGGAATCCGTACCTGCAACAGGTCACAGAAGTAATTTTACTGGCTTGCCGAGCCCACCGGAGCCGCTGCAGCCGCTGAACTGACGGCATGCTGCTGCGCCTCGACGGCCATCAGGCGTCCGTTCATATAGCGCCAAATCGCCCATCCGGCTCCTGCCAACAGCAGCAACAGAACCGCTAATCCCCATCCCAGCCGCGCTTTGCGCCTTCTCCGCGACTGCTCCCGCGTTTTGCCTACGTTCTGAACGAAGGGCACCCACTCGGCTTCACTCTGTCCATGATCGCCGGTGGCGGCTACGAATCGCTCCACCCATACCGCTTCGTCCAGCCCTACCGTACGTGCGTATCCACGCACAATCCCCTTGCTCAGAATGCCACCCGGCAGCACTTCGAACTTTTCATTTTCCAGGGCCGTGAGGTAACGCGTGATTACCTTCGTCTTCTCGCTGATCGTGGCAAGCGTGACTCCGCGAGACTCGCGCTCCCGCCGTAACTCGTCGCCAAACTGCCCCACGCCAGGCTTCCTTCCGAGTGATTTGGGGATTTGCCCCTCAAGACTAAGGCCGCAATGCCAAAAACGTCAAAGGAAAAACGTCTGTAAATGCTTTGTTCTGCTAGCAAAGATCATAGTACCAAGGTAACACTTTGTGCAAATACCTCTCTCGGGTGATGTTGAATAGTACATTAGGCCATAACGAGACGCACAATACCCACCCGATCAATCCGACCCGCTTTTCCACAGCCATTTGCTACTCTGGTCTTGCCACCGCGATAGCCCGAAGGCTCCCGCGCGTCACCCCAAAAGCCATCCCATGAACAAGCTCGTCGTCGGAAACATTCTTTATCGTCCCGTCCGCTCCGCCATAAGCGTCCTCGCCGTCGCCATTGAGGTCATCATGATCCTCTGCATCGTGGCCGTCATGGTTGGCCAGGTGCAGGGCGCCGCCAGTCAGACCAGCGGCATCGGCGCGGACATCATGGTCCGCCCTCCCAACGCCAGCAATTTCAGCGGCCTCAGTGATGCCGCTGTCCCCGCGAAGATCGCCACAGTCCTGGCCAGGCTTCCTCACGTCGCGGTTGCATCCCCCGTCATCGCCAAGCTGAACGTCAGTGGCGCGGTTCAAACCCTCTTCGGTATCGACTACCCCAGCTACAACGCGCTCCGCCCCTTTGCCTTTCTGGCCGGCGTTCCCCCCACCGGCCCTGACGACATTCTTGTCGACGACCTCTACGCCCGCAGCCACCACAGCCAGGTCGGCCAGAGTGTCAACATCCTCAACCACGACTTCCGAATCTCCGGCATCGTCGAGCACGGCAAGGGCAGCCGCATTTTTCTGCCCATTCAGACTCTCGGTGTTCTGAACGGTACTCCTGGCAATGCCTCCGTGTTCTATATCCGAACCGACAATCCCAAAAACCAGCAAGCCGTCATCAACGAGATCCAGAGCACCCCCGGCATGAGCACCTATCAGGTCCAGACTCTCGCCGAGTGGATGTCCATGATGACCCCTG
This sequence comes from Acidobacterium sp., assembly GCA_003167515.1. Taxonomy (GTDB): domain Bacteria; phylum Acidobacteriota; class Terriglobia; order Terriglobales; family Acidobacteriaceae; genus Palsa-343. Next base: position 2,488 of record PMSS01000148.1, read on the forward strand.
AACACCTGCCCGGCTTTACCATCGCGCTCAACGTCGTCATCGGCATCGCCGTCATCGTCGGCTTCCTGGTCATCTTCCAGTCCATGTACACCGCGGTCATGGAGCGCACCCGCGAAATCGGCATCCTCAAGTCCCTCGGCGCCTCGAAGCTCTACGTAGTGAACCTGTTCCTGCGCGAAGCCGTCCTCGTGGCCATCGCCGGTGTCGTCGTCGGCATTCTCGCCACCCAGGGGGTGAAGCTCTTCATGGATCTCCGTTTCCCAACCATGACCTTCCTTCTGACCACCCACTGGCGCCTCTACGGGGCGGTAATCGCCCTCATAGGATCGATCCTCGGTGCCCTCTACCCCGCATACAAAGCCGCCAGCAAAGACCCCATCGACGCCCTTGCCTATGAGTAGCTAAATTAGCTAGAATAGCTACAATTCCGGGAGGGCGGACATGGTCAAAATGACCTCAGTCGAAGCGCAAAACCGCTTTGGCCAGCTGATCGATACCGCGCAGCGCGAGCCGGTCGCGATCACTCGTCACGGACGAACCGCGGCCTTCGTCGTTTCCCCACAGGACATGGAAGAAATCCTCCGCGAGCGCGAGCGGCGGAGCAAAGCAGTGGCCGCCTATGATGCCTGGCGGGCCAAAGCGGATAAACATCTGATGCCGGCGGCTGCCGAACTCACCGACGAAGAAGTCAATCGCCTGGTCCATGAGCTTCGGTGAAGCTGCGGATCGTAATCGACAACAGCACTCTTATCAGCGCTGCACTTCGAACCGGTTCGGTTCCTGATCGTGTACTGCGAAGAGCGCTTGACGAGGATATTGTCTGTGCAAGTCTCGAAACAATCGCCGAGCTGGGGTGTGTTCTGGCTCGCCCGAAATTCGACCGGCACGTTGAATGCGGAAATCCGGCGCGACTTCATGATTTTGGTTGAGACGAGCTTCAGAGTTTTTGTCGTGCCCGACGTCAAACCCTCGGATCTGAATCCTCCGTGCCGTGATCCACGCGACAACATCTTCCTCGCCTTGGCCCTTGCCTCGGACGCGGATCTCATCATCAGCAGCGATGAAGACCTGCTCATCCTTCACCCCTGGCGTGGCATTCCAATTCTGACGCCCGCCAAATTCCTGGCTAAATAGAAGGGATGCCCTCTGGGCGGCATAAGCGCGCCTATTTCTCCGTCAAAGCCTCCACCCCAGGCAGTTTCTTCCCCTCCAGAAACTCCAGGCTCGCCCCGCCCCCCGTCGAGATGTGCTTGATCTTTTCCGCCACCCCAGCCTGCTTCACCGCCGCCACCGAGTCCCCGCCGCCGACAATCGAAATTGCGCCCTCGTTCGCCGCGACCGCCTTGGCAATCATCGTCGTCCCCGAAGCAAACGCCGGCATCTCGAAGA
>PMSS01000384.1 GCA_003167515.1 Acidobacterium sp.
AGCGCCGGGTTTCAACCCGGCGAATAAGGCTCCCGATATTTCCGGGCTTCAGCCCCGGCGTCCGAACCTGCCACCTCACGTGAAGGGGCACGGCTTCAGCCGTGCCGTAACAGGGCAAAATGAATCCGGCTTTAGCCGCTGAGGGCAGATTTTTTCTCGCGTGTGACTCTTCCTTCAGATGACTCACGTAGACTGCCGTTGGCAGATGCGCAAAGGGCAGACGCGCGAACATTCCGGGTTTCGGCTACAAAATCCCTCCGCCCGGCCGCGGAAATACCTACAATTTCTCGAACCGAAAAGGTTCAGGGTGCCCGGTAGGGCATCACAGGCACCGCTCTCGCTCACCTGGAGAGAGCGGCCAGAACGGATAGTCGTACACAATTGTCCCGCTGTCGTCCAGTGGCATTTTGCGACTTGAGGGACTCAGTGTCGACCAAGCACAAACAGCACTCGCGCCGCCGCCTCACGCACCTTGCTCATCAGTCCCACGGCAGGGAGTATGCCCACAACGTTGTCAACATCATGGACGATCCTCCAACGTGCTTCCAGCGTTTGCGTGCTCTTTGCGAATGAATCAGGATTCGCCACAGCGCCGTGGATGGTCACGCTGTCCTCAGGTTTCATGCTGGGCCAGCGAACCAACGTCCATATGATGTCGTCTCCCGGCAGGCCCCTGCCCGCGCTCTCCGAAGTGTAATAACGCCAGTCCTTAACCAAATTAGAAGGCTTGCAGACGAATAGAAAACGGCTGCGGTCAGTGTTTCGCTCCGTCAACTGTTGGCACAGACTCAGACAAAAAGCCTTCCGTCCCTTCGCTCTGTAGAGCGCGGCCAGGATAGCCACGATCAAGACGCCTGCGAGGGTGGCCCCTGGGTGACTCGCTGCCCACGGGAACGTCTCTTTGAGCACCTCGAATGCGTCCTTCATGGTGCGGTCGGGCCACCCTCCCGCACATCATGGACTTCGATATTTGGTCGTCGCTTCAGGATCGCAATCGCTTGGTCCATCGTGACCGTCTCGGATGTGAAGTAGATCACGATTCGGAGTTTCCCTCCGCCGAAATCAACGGCACAGCGCTTCCCATTCTGATAGAAACTTGGGATGTAGCGGGACTTCAGCTCATCGAGGAGAGCGCTCATCTCTGCGGTCGGGAGGTTGTCCGACAGCGAATCAAGCTGTAGGACAACGGCGTTTTCGTTGATGTAGGCTCTGATCATGCGGGAAGTCTCGGTAGAACTCTATCAGAGCACGGCGCCTCAGTTCGTAACCCCGCATGCCGTCGCGCGAAAGCGCGGCAGATGCGATTTAGAAGCGTCGGCCCTTCCCCGAAATTCACCTAGGGCCGCCGGTAGGGGATGTTCTTCACTCCTCCGTACTTGGTCGCAATCCAAGCAACGCTTCATCAACAACCCCAAGATGCCGAAATAGAATCGATCCATGGAAATCGTCGAAACGACCAAGGAACAGATTGTCGACCCGGAGATTCGGGACCGAGGCGCGACGAGTTCACGATGCGCTTATACGCGGCACTTTCTCGCGACTGAGGCTGGATCGGAGATCGGCCTTCTATCCGTCGATCTTCCTCCCACAGAGGAACCGTTTGTCATCTACGAAATCTTTGTACCGACCGCAATACGCCGCCGCGGGTTCGGCGGGCGCCTGCTGCAGGCAGCCGAAGAGATGGCGAGAAGTCTGGGCTACAAGTCGGCACTGCTCGTCCCGAAAAGCTTAGACAAGGCGTTCTCACAGCGAGCCTTAGAGGGATGGTATGCCAAGAACGGCTACATCCCGCTCGAGAACTCGGCCAACGGTGCCGTCGTCAAAGAGTTGGAAGGTTAGGCAACAATAAACGGATCAGGGAGACCAAAGCAACACCCCCCAAGCCAGCCGCGCTCTCCCCGAAAGGCTTTCCCGACCCCAATTACCTCCGTACCCCCGGCCCCTCCGTCTTAGCTTGCCCTCAACCCTCGAAAGTTCTTATCCTGATCTCAGGGAAAAACTGTGCCCTCTACAAAGCCTCGCCATCCGCGAGGCTTTTCTTTTGCACGCAACCCGAAATCTTCGCGCTCCGCCCGCCGTCTGCACTCCTCCCTCAAGGTCGACGGCATCCAGTGCAACTCCTACACCCTCGGCGCGGGCGACTTCTGCTACACCCACCAGCACCATCGCCATCCCCAGTGCCCAAAAAAGGGCTCCAAAATCGTTATGCCTCTTCTCGAGGACCACTCCGCCATCCAGCTCGTCCTCTCCCAGCTCGCCCACGGCATCTTCTCCGGCGAGCTCGACAACGCCTCCGCCCGCACTCTCGCCTACGTCTGCCAGGTCGCTGCCTTCACCCTCCCGCGCCCCGCCGCCGCTCGCGCCAAATCCGACGCCGCCTCGGCCCCCATCCAGGAACCTGTCGCCGAAGTCGTCACCACCCCCGACGGCGAGCACCTCGGCCCCATCGAAAAATACCAGGGCCCCACCGGAACCTTCGCGCCCCAGTGGTCCTTCTCCAAATTCCTCTACGACAGGCATTGCGAAGAACTCGGCGAGACTAAGCCCACCAGCGCCGCCGACTACCCGGCCTCCGGCTGGCTCACCGAAGAGGAAATGAAAGAAGACCCTCAGGACTGGATCAAGCGCACCAACGCCCACAAAGCCGAGCTCTACAAAGTTGACCCCGCTCGCAAAGCAAAGGAGACAGCCGCCGCCCTCGCCGCCGGCCTCCCCGACCCCCACCTCAAACGCCAAAACCCCGACTGCCCCTACGACGTCATCTGGTGCGATGGCCCCAACCATCGCCACCACTGCTTCCGTTGCGGCAATGACATCCTGATCGCCGCCGGCCTGCCCCCAGTCGACCTCGATAAGATCGCAGCTAGAATCGCCGCCGACAAACTTGCCGCCACGTCCGCCACCACGCCGACAGACAAACCCTCAACCGAAGCCACACCCATAACCGAAGGCCAACCCATAGGCGACCTGAAAGCCTGCGCCAGCGACGCCCGCTCTACAAGACCCATACCCCTGTTATCAAGCTCGATAACATCCACAACCCCCGCCGTTTCAAATTCCTGCAGAAAACCGATACCCAGGGGGGGCCGCTGCCATCAACTTACGTTGCGCAACTTGTCGGCGCTGGCCAAGACACGCGGGTAACAAGAGTAACCAGAGTTCCGCCGGTAAATTCCCCGGGAACAACTTATTGACAAGCTAAGACGATTCTGTGCTATTGTTGCTCGCAATTTACCGGGTGACGTGCTGAGCGGGCTCTCGATGGTCAGCATTCCCAGCGGTCAGATCGTTTGCTGATCCCCCCTTTGACACTCCTTGCAGCAGGGCCCGAATCCACGAGGAGAAAAATCCGATGAGAATGAGACGTTCGGCCGCGTCGCTACTGGCGATCGGCACGATACTGGGCGGCTGTGCGACTGCCGTGTTGGCGCAGGGTATAGGACCCGGCGGGCATACGAGCGTGACCATACCTGCTTCCAGCGTTGCCAAGCCTGGCGACGCCGGCGTGCGGGCCCACACCAACGTACGGCTTCTGAGTTTTCCGGGAGAATTTAATGGGGAGCCGCAGGCGGGTGGTCCTCCTTTTGCCGGATATTTCTACGAGGATCCTGCCTCGCTGGCTTGTATCTACAATCTGGTAACGCCGGCAGCGGGCTGCAATTCGAACGTCTTCACCCGGAATCCGCTCGGAGGCTCGAGGGCTATTGCCATCGTGGACGCCTTTGACGATCCCACCGCATTTACGGATCTGCAGAGTTTTTCGACGCAGTTCGGGGTAACGGCAATCAACCCGCACAGCTTCAAGGTGGTGTATGCGCCATTGGGCGGGACGACGCCCGGATCCTGCACCGGTTCCGCGAGCGAACCCCCGGTCGACCCGACCGGAGGTTGGGAGGTCGAGGAGTCGCTGGATATCGAGTACTCTCACTCGATGGCGCCCTGGGCCACACTCTATCTGGTGGAAGCTCAGTCCAATAGTGATGCCGACTTATTTTGTGCCGAAACGATTGCCGGCAAACTCGTGGAAAAGGCGGGCGGTGGAGAGATATCCAATAGCTGGGGCGAGGGCGAGTTTGCTGCCGAAACCACCCTCGACTCCGTTTTCACAACCCGCGGTGTGGTTTACTTTGCTTCGGCCGGCGATTCACCGGGGCCAATCTATCCCAGCGTCTCGCCCAACGTTGTTTCGGTCGGCGGCACGACCCTCTCCACGGACCCGTACACGGGCAGCTTCGAACTGGAGAATACCTGGCAGGATGGAGGGGGTGGGCCGAGCGCGTATGAATCGCGGCCAACTTACCAGGACGGGATAGAGAATTGGGTGGGGAGCCAGCGCGGCACTCCCGATCTTTCCGCGGTCGCTAACCCCTACACGGGTGTCTGGGTTCTGGACAACTTCGTGGTTCCGGACTTCGGCAATGAGACGGAGTGCGATGGCACACCGTGTTGGCTGATCGTTGGCGGCACCAGCGTTGCCTCGCCTGTTGTTGCGGGTATTGTGAATGCGGCAGGCAGCTTTTGCTGCGTCCTCGAAGGACGAACTCACCAGGCTGTACCGGGACAGGAGTGCGGATTTCAACGACATCACCTACGGTACGTGCGGCCCGTATATAGGGTATTTCGCGGCGCCTGGGTGGGATTTCTGCAGCGGTCTGGGCAGCCCCGATACTTATAGGGGGAAATAGCTGACGCAGGCTGGGGTGGGGCTGAACCTGGGCTCCACCCCGGCTAGCAATCCAGTTCGACAGAGCTGTTGCGGTTTGCGCGATTCCCACATCTGAAAATCGAGAGCCGTTCGACTCGCTCCGCTCGCTCAGGCCAGGTTGTGGGGCACCCGGATTCGTGTTTCTGGTCAGGGATGCGGCGATGGCGGAGAATAGGGTCATGCACGATGGGACGGTGATGACGGATGTGGCGGGGGCCGTTGAGGAGATTCAGGCGGGGCGGATGATTGTCGTGGTGGACGACGAGGACCGCGAAAATGAGGGCGACCTGACGCTGGCGGCGGAGCATGTAACTCCTGAAGCGATTAATTTTATGGCGCGGTATGGGCGGGGGCTGGTGTGCCTTGCGCTGACCGAGGAGCGGGCGGACTATCTGCGGCTGGGGCCGATGACGGCGGAGAATTCGTCGCGGTTTGGGACCGCGTTTACGGAGACGATTGAGGCGCGGGAGGGCGTGACGACGGGGATTTCGGCGTACGACCGGGCGCAGACGATAAAGGTGGCGATCGATCCGAGGTCGACGGCGCAGGATCTGGCGCGGCCGGGACATGTGTTTCCGCTGCGGGCGCGGAAGGGCGGCGTGCTGGTGCGGGCGGGGCAGACGGAGGCGTCAGTGGACCTGGCGCGGCTGGCGGGGCTGATTCCGGCGGGCGTGATCTGCGAGGTGATGAAGGACGATGGCACGATGGCGCGGGTGCCGGACCTGGTGGAGTTTTGCAAGCGGCACGGGCTGAAGATGCTGACGGTGGCGGAGCTGATCCGTTACCGGTTGCAGCATGAGCGGTACATTGTGCGGGTGGCGGAGAGCCCGATGCCGACGGAGTGGGGCGAGTTCAGGATGATTGCGTACGAGAGCGAGGTGCATGGCGGGGAGAGCCATGTGGCGCTGGTGCGGGGCGATGTTGCGCAGGATGGGGGTGAGGGCGCGGCTGAGCCGGTGCTCGTCCGCGTACATTCGCATTGTTTGGCGGGGGATGCTTTTGGGACGACGCTGTGCGATTGCCAGCGGACGATGCGGCAGTCGCTGAAGATGATTGCCGAGGCAGGACGCGGGGCGCTGATCTATCTGCACAACGCGAGCCGCGGATTTGAGATTGACCGGACCGAGAGGCCGCATCGGATTGTGTTTCATCGCGAGGCGCGGGCGCGGGAGCGGCATGAGGATCGGCACCAGCGGATTTTGCGCGAGGTGGGGCTGGGGGGGCAGATTTTGGCGGATCTGGGGATTCATCGGATACGGCTGCTGAGCAATACGCCTACGCATGTGCCGGCATTGCAGGGATTCGCGGTGGAGATTGTGGAGCAGGTGGCTATCCCGGGCTTGTTGGCTGCACGGGGGGCTTGAAACAGACGCAGATCAGGGCTCGAATGCCCCTTGATCCCATGTCTCAAAATCGAGACCCGTTCGACTCGCTCCGCTCGCTCAGGGCGGGCTATGGGGCACCCGGTACAAGCTAAGAACAAAAAGCGAGAAGGCTAGGCCGAGATGGCTACTTCGTCTTCGCCGGGTTGGGGCAGGCCCTGGAGAAGGTTGCGGGCGGCGAGGTCGGCGCGGAGCTGGTCGATTCCGCGAAAGTGAATGGCGTGGAGGCCGAGGTGTTCGGCGGCCTGAACGTTGATGAGACGGTCGTCGATGAAGAGAGCTTCATTGGGGCGGACGCCGAGCTGGTCGCAGGTCCACGTGAAGATGGCGGGGTCGGGCTTGGCGATGCGGAGTTCGCAGGAATAGGTTTGGTTGGTGAAGTGGGCGAGCCAGGCGAATTCCTGGCGCATGTAGCGGAGGACCTCGGGGACCATGTTGGAGAGAATGGCGGTGAAGATGCCGGCCCGCTGCAGGGCCGCGGC
>PMSS01000473.1 GCA_003167515.1 Acidobacterium sp.
GTGGGCCCGGAGGGATTTGAACCCCCAACCAAGGGATTATGAGTCCCCTGCTCTAACCGTTGAGCTACAGGCCCCGGGTGCTGATTAAAGCACTACACATCAGCAGCTTACCACTGACAAGAGTTGGAGGCCGACCCTTTGTGGGTCGCTCCAGGCCAGATGGCCTCAGTCTGGTCGCGCTCCGGATAGTGAACCCGATTCAATCATACCTGGCCGGATTAGGTGAGTGACGGAAAGCGATTCGAGGTCGGCTATGACTGCGATCCGGCACTGATGATCTGGTGAAACGTGAACTGGTGCACGATTTCTTTCAAAGAGACGGCGAGCTTTGAGAGGTGGTCACAGGAATTGGTGGACTGCTGAGCGTCTTCCGCCGATTCACTGGTCAGTTTGGCAATCTCCTCCACGTTTGCGTTGATCTGCTGTGCTGCCCCGCCCTGCTGGCTGGCGGTCGCGGAGATCCTGGTGATCATGCTGCCCACATTCTGTGCGGCCGCGATGATCTCTTCGAGAGAAGCGCCGGCCTTCGATGTGGTAGCCACTCCGGTCTCCACCTGGGTTGTCCCCGCCTTCATCTGCTCGACCGCTTGTTTAGTAACTCTCTGCACGTTGTCGATCATCTGGCCCACTTCCCTGGTCGCATTCGTGGTCCGTTCAGCCAGACGGCGTACCTCGCCGGCGACCACGGCGAAACCGCGCCCTTGTTCGCCGGCGCGCGCGGCTTCGATGGCTGCATTCAATGCCAGAAGATTGGTCTGTCCGGCGATCTCATCGATCACTGCGACGATCCTGCCGATCTGGTCTGAGTTCCTGCCCAGTTCCGTAATCTTCTGGGCGGTAGCGTTTACTGACTCGGCAATCGTTCGCATGGTAAGCAGTGCTTCGTTCACGATCAGACCGCCGTGCCTGGCAATCTCAACCGCGTTGCTGGCCGAGTCCGAGGCGCGCCTCGAATCTTCGGAGACGTTCTGCACGCTTGCCACCATCCCCTGCAGGGAATCCCCAATCTGCACGATGCGATCGCGCTGAGTAATGGCGGCTTCCGCCGATCGCTGGGCATGCGAGAGAATCTCAAGGGTCGCACTCGCGATCTTGTCGCTGCAATAATCGATGCCCGAGACCGTGCCAGTCATCGTTTCCAGCGCGCCGTTCATGTAAGCGGACATACTCCCGATATCGTCGCCGCTGAGAACTTCCACTTTGCCGCGCAGCACGCCTTTGCCGAGCGCGCGGATCGCCGCCTCCAGGGGCTCGATGGACCGGCGAACCACGTGCGCAAACGAGAATGCCCCGGCGCTTCCGACGATGACCGTGAGGATCACAACAAACCAAACTTCTGGAATGCCGCGGGCGACGTTATCGAGCGCCGATTGGGTAAGAGCGTCGCCGCGAGCTTTATCGATATCCGCCAGCTTTTCTTCTATCTTCCGTCGAGCCAGGGTCGCATCCAGAAGCCTGGTGTTGCAGATGTTCCACGCCTCCTGCTTCCTGCCCGCGCGGCTCAGGTCTCTGATCTCTGTCCAGACTTGATAGAACGCAGCCTGACGTACCGCAAGTTCATCAAGCTCGACACGGTCCCGGGGATCGAACTTCGGATAATCGGCGCGAATCTGCCGCAGATCGGCATCTGCCTTGTCCACAAGCGCTTCATTCTTCGCCATCTCGGCGTCGCTGCTGGCAGCTAAGTGAAGGATAATCGCGATGCGCTGGTCCTTAGCGACGGCCTTCATCTTTCCGGCCAGGAACAGTGTGGCATAAGTATCCTTATTCATTGCGCTCACGGCTCGCTTGCTCGGATACATCGTGGTGAGGGAAAAGAATCCCTGGGCCAGAGTCAGCACACCCAGTCCCATGCCACCCAAAAGGATCTTGTTGCTCAGCGTCACCTTCGACATATACTCAATTGCTCCCTGGCATAACATTCATGGTCACGAGCGGTGTATCACCGGTCCAAGCCACGACATGAGTCGTTCGGGCGTTCTGACTAAAGCTATCGGTCAAATATAGAAAAAGTTAAAACGTATGCCTGGACGGCGCGTGGCCGAGGGCGATTACAGGAAAGGGTTCGGATGGCCTGTGCCAAAGTAGTGCGCTACTCGATCAGCCCAAGTTCCTTGAGCTCGTCGCGTAGTTTCCCTTTATCGATGGGCTTCATCAGGTATCCATTGCACTTTCCGACCACGGCATTGGTGATGCTCTGCATGTCGGTATGAGCGGTCGTAACAATGATCTTGACCGTTTTCAGGACTCCCGCCGCGGCCTCCTGCCCGTGAATCTCGCGAATGGCCGCCTGCCCGTCCATCACGGGCATTCCAAGATCCATGCAGACCAAATCGTAGCTTCGATGGCTCAGTAGCGCGTTGCTGAATGCCTGAACTGCTTCTTTCCCGTCGGTGGCAACGTCACATTCACCATACTGGGAAAGGAATCGCTCCAGGATCAACCGGCTTGTAACATCGTCTTCCGCAATCAGGCTCTTCATTCACATCCTCGACCTTTCTCAGTTGCTATCGGACGATTTCGCTCTTTTCATCACAAAAGAGCGAGAAAACTCGCCTCGCAACGTCCAGAGGAGGTCGGTCCAGGCCAGCTGGCTTCGGTCCGATCACAGACCTCACCAGATTTCCCTGGCCGAAGCGTTGTGGCTCAGCGACAACCTACCAGTCGAGTTTATCCGGAAAGAACTCGGCGATCAGATCCTCGTAGTAGGGCTTCAGCTCCTTCACATTCGGCTTGGCCGCGCCCTTCGAATACAGGTCGTAGGGATTGAAGAGCTTGACCCAGGACAGCATCTCCCGATCGTGTTCCGAGGTCAAATGCTGGTATGCGCCCTGCTGATGCCAGGCGTAGAAGGAGTGATACCGGAGCATGTAGAGCGCGGATTCGGGCAAATAGTCCCTGACCACGTGACCGATATAAGCATCGTGCCCCCAGGACATATGCACGTTACCGAGCCCGCAGTTGGGTTCGTAAATTCCGCATTCGGTTTGATACTCGGCGACCTTGGAATCGGGATTGGCCGCGAAGTATTCCGGGAAAACGACTTTGCCGGAGTAAGCGCAGCCCACCGGAAATGCGTCTCCCACTACCGCCCACTGCGGCTCTCCATAGAGGCACAGAACCTTGCCGAGGTCGTGGATGAACCCGGTCAGCACCATCCAGCGCGGGTGCCCGTCCTTCCGGATCGCCTCCGAAGTCTGCATCAGGTGCTCGATCTGGGTCAGGTCGGTATCCGGATCGCTGTCGTCGACAAGCGTGTTCAGGAACTCCGCGGCCTCCCAGACACTCATCCTGCCCTTTTTCAGCGCCAGGTATTCCTTCTCCTTCTCGAGCACGAAGTCGAGCGTCTGCAATTGGTGATTGATTTTGTAAAACTCCGCCACCGTCGGGACGACGGCAGCGTCGTAATTGCGAAACTCAGCCTGGGACTTGCCTTCCCGGTAACGGCCGGCGACAAAGCCGCTCCACTCGTCTTCAATGGTCAGACCGTCATGGGCTACTGCAGTCGGATTCACCATGGCTTTACCTCACGTCGGGATGCAATCAGGCGCTACCGGGAAGGTATCCCAGACGAACGGCAAATGACAAGCGCTACGGACGCCGCGCCGCAAAAGGCGTTGTCATTTTCCGGTTTCCTCCCCCACAACTGTCTTCGTTGAATCAGACGTTTCCTCCGGCTGCCACGCCGGAAGCCTTCATTATGCGGATATCCGCGAACGAGTAGACGGCGATGAAAACGTACGCCGCGAGCGGCACGACATAGGCTAAAGCGACTCCCCCGAATCTTACTGAAATGAAGCCCATCAATGGCGTGAGGACCGCACCTCCCACGATGGCCATAACAATCAGCGAGCCGCCGATCTTTGTATTCTCTTTGAGTCCGCGGATGCCCTGGGAGAAAATCGTTGGGAACATCAAAGACATGAAAAAGCTGCTCAGCAGCAGAGCCCAGACGCCGATCCAACCGGGTAACAGGACGCCCAGAGCCGCGAGTCCGGAGTTAATGACCGCGTAGATGGCCATTAATCTGCTCGGTTGCACGAAGCGCATCAGCCATGCCGAAAAGAAGCGGCCAATGCCGAAGAGGACGAGCGCTCCCGTCAAAAAGTAGCCGGCCGTCTTCTCTCCCTCATGAGCATAGGACTGGATGTAGGAGATGAGGTAACTCCACGTCCCCACCTGTGCACCTACATAGGCGAACTGCGCCGCGACGGCCAGCAGGAAGTGTGGATAGCGCAACAGCGCCCGAAAGCTGCCGTGGCCGGCATCCAGTTGCTCCGCCTCGCGCAGGGCTGAGGGGAATCGAGTTGCGGCAATAAGAATCAACATCAACAGCGTCAGTCCGCTCAGCACCAGGTAGGGCGTGACCACACGCATGGTTTCCGAATGCAGATAGGTCGAGTAACGGTGCTGCGCCTCGAGAGCGGCCACCTGATCCGGATTCAGCTCGATTCCGGAGAAGATGAACAGGGTTCCCGCCAGGACGCCGGTGATGGCGCCCAGCGGATTAAAAGCCTGTGCAAGGTTTAACCGGCGCGCCGCGGTTCGTGGATCGCCCAGCTTTGCGATGAACGGATTCGCCGCTGTCTCCAGAAACGAAAGTCCACTGGCGATGATGAACAGCGCGACCAGAAAGAACGAATAGCGAGCCACGATGGCCGCCGGCCAGAACAGCGCGGTGCCCAGGCTGAACAAGGCCAGTCCGATCATGAATCCGGATTTGTAGCCCAGTTTGCGCATCACCAGCGCCGCCGGCATCGCCAGGACGAAGTAACCCATGTAAAAGGCGGACTGGATCAGTCCCGCCTCAAATCGGCTGATGACGAAGGATTTCATGAACTGCCGGATGAGGACGTCGTTCAGGTTGTTGGGAATACCCCACAGGAAAAACAAGACTGTGACCAGCGCGAACGGCATCAAATAGCCGCTGGGCAGCAGCGGAACGTCCTGGCCGGTGGATGTGTTTTCGGGATCGGAAGTCGAAGGCGGCAGCATCGGGAAGTTTCTTCGTCGGGGTACGGTAAGTCGCGAGAGTCGGATTAGCCGGGAGAGGCGTTACGAGCCGGCCATCCTTCCTGTCCCCTGCGGAAGTATACCGGCAGGCGCAGGGTCTGTAACGCCCTGTTCAAATACTCGCAGCTCGCATATTGACCGATTCGCCCGGGCTCCCTTAAACGCCGACTTCCTTTTGCAGAATTTTCATCAACTACGGAGCAACCCGCTTCGATTCATGGGATTTTTATCTAACCGGTCTTGTAACCTCCTTCTTCGCCGTTTACATAGTTGGAACGGAAGAGGAGGACCCATGAAGTTACCGATAATCTTTCTACTGGGAGTAAGCGCTGGCCTGGCATCGGTGGCGCAAGCGCAGGACAATGACGACTGGAATCACAGCCAGATTCGTCACGTCCTGTTGATCAGCGTGGACGGCATGCACGCCGTAGATTACCTGAACTGCTCACGAGGCATTGCGGGCGTCAACAGCGGCGCTCCCTACTGCCCCAATCTGGCTTCGCTCGGCGCCACCGCCATTCACTTCGTAAACGCCAGCACCTCCAGGCCCTCGGACTCTTTTCCTGGCCTGATGAGTATCGTGACCGGCGCGACCCCGCGCACCATGGGGATCTACTACGACGTCTCCTATGATCGCTCGCTTGATCCTCCCGCGGTCACCACCGGCAATGGCCTCGCCGCAGGGACTTGCAAGCCCTACGCCGCGCCCACCGGGACCACCACCGAGTATGAAGAAGGCATTGACATCGATCAGACCAAGCTCAACGGCGGCGCGCCCGGAGCCGGCCTCACCGACGGCGGCGTCGCCTCCATCGACAAGTCCCGACTGATCCGCGATCCAGCCGCCGGCTGCGCACCGGTCTACCCCTGGAACTTCGTCCGCGTAAACACCATCTTCGGCGTCATCAGCGACGCCGGTGGATACACCGCCTGGTCCGACAAGCATCCCGCCTATTCCTCAGTCGTGGGCCCGGGTGGTCACGCGCTGAATGACTTTTATGCGCCGGAAATCAACTCCAATGTGATCGGCTTACCCGGCGTCACAACGCCCACCGGCCTCGGCTGCTCTTCCATCCCCGATACCTCGGCCGATCTGACCGCCTGGACCAACAGCTTCCAGAACATCCAGTGCTACGACACGCTCAAGGTCAACGCCATCCTGAATGAAATCGAAGGTAAGAGCCACGGCGGCGCCAACGCCAAAACACCCACCATTTTCGGGATGAACTTCCAGGCCGTGAGCGTCGGCCAAAAGCTGATCGAGACAGGCGTGGGAACCGGTGGCTACACCGACGCCCAGGCTACGCCTACTGCTTCGCTGCTTGAAGAGATTAAGTTCGTTGACGCCTCGCTCGGCGAAATGATTTCCGAGCTCAAGGATCGCGGGCTCTACGATTCAACTTTATTTATCGTTACCGCAAAGCACGGCCAGTCGCCCATCGATCCCAATCGCTACCAGGCGGTCCCGGGCAAGACCAGTAACGGAGAATCCCCAGCCACTCTGATCGCAAGCCTGCTCCCCTATTCCGAAAGCCCCACCAATCCAACCGGCATCGGTTCCACCGAAGACGACGTTTCGCTGCTTTGGCTGGCTAACTCAGCGAATACTCAATCCGCCGTCGACATGATCGAGGCGAACGCAACCAAAGTAGGTCTCGGCCAGATCTACTATGGTCCCGCCCTCTGGCTCAACTACAACAAGCCTGGTCTAAGTCAGGGAGAGGATCCGCGCACTCCCGACATTATCGTTACACCGAACGTCGGTGTCACCTACACCGGCAGCGCCGCCAAGCTCTCTGAACATGGAGGCTTTGCGCATGACGACACCAACGTGATCCTGCTCGTCGAAAACCCCGCGTTTCAAAAAACCGTGGTTTCCGCCGGAGTAGGCACGAACCAGATAGCCCCCACCATCCTCCAGGCCCTCGGCCTCGATCCAGGTGACCGTGAGCTTGAGATTGTCGGCCAGCGCGCCGTGGACCAGGGCTTCCTTCAGGGATTTGTAACTGTCTTCGTACTCTACATACTTCCCGACGATCGCAATGGAGACTTCGTCTCGCGGGTTATAACAGCGGCGCACCAGATCGGACCACTTGCTCAGGTCCGGCTCCGGCGTTTCGATGTGAAGGTACCTCAGCGCAAGGCGATCCACGCCCTCCTGTGCGAAAGTGAGCGGCACTTCGTAAATCGATTCGACATCTTTGGCCGTGATCACGGCCTGATCTTCGAGGTTGCAGAAGAGCGCGATCTTGCTCTTGACCTCACGCGATAGCAAGCGGTCGGTGCGGCAAAGCAGAATGTCGGGCTGAATACCGATCGATAGCAGCTCTTTGACGGAATGCTGCGTGGGCTTGGTTTTCAGCTCCTGCGCCGCTCCGATCCATGGCACCAGCGTGACGTGGACGAAGACGGTGTTCTCGCGGCCCAGTTCCTGGCGCACCTGGCGAATCGCTTCAAGGAAGGGCAGCGATTCAATATCGCCGACGGTCCCGCCAATCTCGACGATCGTGACATCGCCCTCAGCCGCCACTTTACGCATGGCGTTCCTGATCTCATTCGTCACGTGGGGGATGACCTGGACCGTCTTGCCCAGGTAGTCGCCGCGACGCTCCTTCGTGATGATCTGCTCGTAGATGCGGCCCGTGGTCAGGTTGTTATCGCGGGTCAGTTTGGCATGGGTGAAGCGCTCGTAGTGGCCGAGGTCGAGNNAGACAGCCGATCGAGGCGGCGGCAAGACCCTTGCCGAGGCTGGACACAACTCCGCCGGTCACAAAAATGTACTTTGCAGACATTTTCGCGTCACCTTTTTTGGATTTGTGTGCTGGACGAACCAGGCGGGCACGATCAAGTATCGCAGGAAGTCCAGGGGAAAGGAAGAACATTGTTGATGCTAAATCGCAATGCTCCTCCAGCCCCAACCCTATTCCGGTTTATAGGTCCCTTTACCCCACTGAAAACTAACCGCCGGGGCGCAGTCCGGGTCGGGCGGCGTGGGCGCGCTGGAGGCCGCGAGGCTGGGGATGTGGTTGACCCCGCCAAAGCGGACGGTAGTTTCGCCGGAATCCTGACCGCTAACGCCCGGCAGGATGGAAGAAACCAGCCGTCCGTCGGCGTTGGTTTTGGGATGCAGAGTGCGCGTGTTGCCGGCTGTGATGGCGTCAATCTTCACGGCCGTGTTGGCCGGAAGGCCAGTGCCCTCGATCAGCACCAGAGCCGCTTCCTTCATGCCCAGGATCACCTGCAACTTACATCCCTTATCCACATTCGCAATCGGGAACGGAATCACACTGGCCGCTGCGCCGTGCCTGCGATCCTCGCTTAGCACGGCTACGCGAATGGCTTCGCCAGCCGCCGCGGTGGTTTGAATCTCGACGGGCTGGTGCGGCTGCATTGTGTTCGCGCAGCTCGGAGGACGCGCGGGCGCCAACGGCGTTCCGCCTCCATTCGGGACAGGCGCTGCGCTCAATCCACCTGCAGGAGCGGCAGCCTCTGCCGATGCGTTCGGCGTAGCAGACGCGGGCGGAACAGGCTGCGCCTCCGTCGCACACACGGCGACCCCTTTTGCCTCAAAATTGATGCCGCCCATCACGGGCTCCGCCTCGGTGTTTAGCGGCCAACGCACCAGCATGAGCCTTTCATCCGGTGAGAATCCGGTGCCGGTGATTTGGTAGGTAATCTGCGTCGTTCCTGCTGCGGTCCTGGTGCGCTGAACCTCAGTCAGAGCGATCGAGAGGCCAGGCGTGTCCATGGCCGGCCCCCAGCGTGCCTGCAAAGTCGCCAGCCGGGTCGCGGCAGCCAGCGCTTGTTGCTGCCGCTGTTGTTCCAGTTCCGCTGGCGTCGGAGTGTGCGGATCAGCGGGCAAATCGTGGAGCTGGAGCGACGGACCGGCGGGTTGGGTCTGCGCCGGTGCGGATTGACCGGACTGGCCGGATTGGGCGGGGCTTGTTGCCCCCTCGGAAGGCGACGAATTCGACTGCGCCGGGGAAGTGAGACAAAAAGCACCCGCGAGACTGCAAGCAGCGAGGACCGATCGAAAAACCATATGTCTGAGGATATTCCATCGGGGCAAATTCGCGCAGGCTCCGATGCCGGGTGACGGATACGCTCGACCGCGTATCTAATGGGAAGCGATGCGAAGCTCACGTCTTATTTCGATGGCGTTGTTGCTGCTTGCCTGGGCACCCGGACCTCCGCTCATCCTGATCGCGGGATCGGCACCGGACGCGTCCGCGCAGCGGATCGACCGCAAGCGGCTCATCCTGAAAGACGGCTCGTACCAGATCGTCACGAAATGGGAAGTGAAGGGCGATCGCGTCCGCTACTACAGCGCCGAGCGCGCGGAGTGGGAGGAGATGCCCTACGCTCTGATCGACTGGCCCGCTACCGACCAATGGAATAAGGATCACCAGCCAGGGGCGCCAGCCGCGTCCACTCCCAATCCTCCGCCCGCGGCGGTGACCCCCGGCGCCACGCCCGAGTCTGAACAGAAGGAGGCTGCGACTATCGATGCCGCAGTGGCCGCCGAACGAGCCGATCAGCGGGCGCGCATTCCCCTGGTTGCGCCAGGCCTGCATCTGCCCGACCGGGACGGCATCTTCATCCTCGACAATTATCAGAGCGTTCCCGAGCTCATTCATCTGGACCAGAGCACCGGTAACGTGAACCGCGACGCGAACCACAACGTGCTGCGCGCGGCCATCGCTTCCTTCAGCGGCGCGAAGGAACCGGTCCGCATCGACGGCCAGGCCGCGAAGGTGCGGGTCCACGTCGACGACCCTGCGCTCTACGTGAGCCTCGACACCGGCAACTCTGAAGAGGTCGCGCCCGAAGACGCGATGATGGTGAATACGCACGGCGCCAATTCGATCAGGGACAAGAACGAGTACAGCTCTCCCGACAGTCGTTACGCCATCGTCCGCGTCGATGTGCATCCAGGCGAGCGCGTCATCGGCGCGGTGCGCATCAGCCGCGCCGGCAACGCCACGCAGTCGGCGGACATTGTGCCGACCAACGCCGAGATTCTGACCGGCAAACACTGGATGAAGCTCACGCCAAAAGAGCCGCTGCAGATCGGCGAGTACGCGCTGATGGAAATCCTCGCGCCGGGCGTGATCAATCTCGATGTATGGGATTTCGGCGTGTCGCCGAATGCTCCCGAGAACAAGCACCCCATCACACCCATCAAGGACGGGCCGTAGAAAAGCGGCTTTGGGGAGGGCCGGAGCGTTGCCGGCCCAGTGGCAAAACGTCGATTAGCCGGCCTTCTGGAGTTGCCCAAGAGCCGCCAAAACGTCGTCACTGTGCGTGTTGGGATTCACGCTTGTCCACACTTTCACAATCTTGCCCTGCGGATCGATCAGGAAAGTGTTGCGCTTCGCGATCACCATCGGGCCGAAGTTGCCCAATGAGCCGTACTGCTCCACGACCTTCTTATCTGGATCGGCAAGGAGGGTGAAGGTGAGCGAATCCTTCGTGCAGAACTGCTTGTGGCTGTCCACCGTATCGACGCTCACTCCAAGAATCACCGCATTCAGCGCCTTGTATTTATCCAGATCGCGCTGGAAGTTATGCGCTTCGATGGTGCAGCCGGTGGTCATGTCCTTCGGATAGAAGTAGAGCACCACCCACTTGCCGCGGTAGCTGCCGAAGTCGACGGGGGTGCCTTCCTGGTTCGGCAGGGTGAAGGTCGGTGCGGCCTGTCCCTCCTGCGGCATAGGGGCGTTATCGGCAGCGAAGCTGCGGACGACGGCAAAACCTGCAACGACCAGAATAACGGCGACGGCAGCGGCAATCGCGTAAGTCTTCGACATAGCATTTCTCCTTCTGTGCGGACCCTGGGGTATGGGGCCTGGGTATGGGCTCGGCCGCGTTTGTGCGGTTCATTTGGCCGCAACGACCATTATCCGTTCTCCAGGGCGATTACGGCAATTCCGGCAGCGTCCGCTTCGGCGCGAACAGCATCCCGGTCGAAGATCAGCGTTCGCCGCGCTTCGAGCGCGAGGCACGTCGCGCCTGCCGCCATCATCGTCCTGATTGTCTGAATGCCGATCACCGGAACATCGAAGCGCAGGTCCTGTTTCGGTTTCGCGACTTTGACCACCGTCAGGCTGCGCTCGAGCGTCGACGCGGGCTCGCCCAGGCTGCGCATCAACGCGCCGGCCCGCTCGATGGTGGCGTCTGTGCCTTCCATGGCCTCGATCGCGATGCAGGCTTGCGCGGCGACAACGACCGTCTGGCCGAGGTCGAAGGCGGCCAGCCCGCGAGCCATTTCTCTGCCATACGAAATGTCCTGCTGCTCCTGTTCGTTCGGCGCCCGCGCGGTCAGAACGCCCGGCAGCGCCAGCAGAGGTTCCAGATACGCCGTCGACGCAATCAGTTCAATCCCCTCATCGCCCAGCACCTTCGCCACAGCGCCCAGCAGCATATCGGTGTTCCGCGTCCGCAACGACAGCAGCAACTTCGCCAGCCGCCAGTCCGGCCGGATGCTCGAAAAAATCTGCTTGTGCTTTACCTGACCCGCCATCACGGCCTGATGAACGCCCTCGCGCTGGAACGTTTCGATCAGCCGCGAAAGCTCGCCCAGCGATAGCCAATGGACTCGCACGCCAGGATCAGCCGCGGCCCGATCGTCCATTTCAGGATCGGTTTCCTCTTTGATCGCCGCGACAACCACCTCATTCCCATTAGCGCGCGCGGCGTCAAGCAGCAGGAACGGAAAGCGCCCGTTGCCGGCGATGAGGCCAAGCTTGTCCATCACTCCACCCGCCGCGTTACTTTGCCGGCGCCGGTTTCGCCAGGTGATCGAAATTCAGAATCGCATTCAGCACCAGCGGATAGGTCCCGACAGTCTCACCGCGATAAATGGGATTGTTGGCGAAGAGTAGCACGTTGCCGCTGCCGAAATGCGCGTCGACCACGATCGGCTTCTCTTCGATCTGTCCGCCACCCTCCAGCAGCCCCGACAAAAGCAGCCCCTTCGCCGACACAAACCGCAGGATCACATCCGGCCGGTACTGCTCCGGAATCACGTACGGATTGTCGCGCGCCTCCTCTTCGTTCAGCGGCGTCGCTTCCCATGCCTTCGGCGATGGCAGCGGCTCCGGCTCCACAGCCTCACGCCCCTGGGGAATGTCCTCCTCCTGCGGCCCGCCGCGCCCCGTCGCCCGATGGTAGTCCTTCTCCGTCTCAACGTGGCGCGGCACGGTCATGTTGCCGATGGTGAACGCCATGCCTTCGGCGCTGTACACCGCGAGGTTGTCGCCATAGCCCCACGACGCGGGGTTCTTATGATCGACGAACTGCGCGCCAAGCACGCTGCCCACCACATGCAAGCCCGTGGCGCGATTTACGAACACACCCGGCGCCAGCCCCTCGTCGATGGCAAACTGCGCCGTGTCTTCCGCGGTGATCAGCAATCCACCTTTATCGACGAAGTCCCTCAGGTGCGCGACCCCGTCCAGTCCCAGGCCCGGCCGCATATCCTCCGTCGAGTCGATCGTCAGGTTTGGCGTCAGGTCGGTCTTCTGCCACGGCAGTGGATTGCCCCACATGGGCATACCGTTCACAATCTGCTGCGTCGACGACCGGCCGATGGGCGCGAAGATGATCACGTCGTACTTCGCTCGCAGATCGCCTTCGTGCGAAACCGTCTGCGTGCTGATGTAGTCGTAGGGCATATGCAGCTTGTCCAGCGCTTCGCGCCACCAGCCCTCGGTCTGCGTGCCGCCCCATGTGTGCATCATCGCGATGCGTGGCACCGGAGCATCGTGCATCGCAACTGAAGGCGCTGCGCCGAGGCTCACCGCTTCGACATCCGCATCTTTCAAAGCGGACTTCAATGCATCGGCGGAAGCATTCTGAATGATGATCGACCCAGCTGCAAAGTGCTTGCCTCCAGCGTCAAACGCCTGCTCCGCGATGGAGATCTTCGCGTCTTTCAGCGCGTAGCGAAGGCCAGGAAACGTGATCTCTCCGGAATTATTGATTGCCACTACATCGCCAGAACCACTTACAGAGCCAGCCGGAACACCCACGTCGGCCGCCGGTTCCATCTTTGCCTTCAGGATCGATGCATCGGTGACGCGCACTGTCGGCACGGCGAACAAATCGGGAAACGACCACCCCGTATCGTCGTAGGGATGCTTTTGCGGATCCTCCGGCGCCCAGTACTGCCGGTCCAGAAGCGCATCGGCAATGCGCGAATAGGGCTGATCCATGCGGATTACGTAACTGCCCGCTGGGAAGGTCTGCGGCTTCGGAGCGCTAGCGGCGTCATCCTGCTTTTTTACTGACTTATTTGTAACCGTGACTGCTTCAGAAAGCCGGCTCACCTCCACATGCTGCAGCGCCATCACGCGCAGCAGCTCCGCACGGCGGCTGGCCGACTGATTATCGGGAGCAATCACGTACGCTGCCGGGCCTGAACTGTCCGGCTTGCCAATCGAACGCTTCGCCTTGAGGTAGAAATTCTCCAGCCATTGCGGGTTGTTTTGCGCAAAGTACGAAATCGTCGTCAGCAGCGCGGTTTCTTCATAATTATTGTTGTCGCGCTGCGACCATTCGACCACCGGCAGCGGTGGATTCTGCCTGAACCAAGTGCGCTGATATTCGTCGGGCCCCAGAATGCGCTTTTCCGTGTCGGCACCGCCGTTTCCGAACGTCTCATACAGCCGGCTGATGCCGTTGTGCATGGCTGCCAGGAACATGAGATAACCCGGGCTCCACGTATCGAAGTCGCCATGCGTGAAAACGCCGGGCATGCCGAACTCCGTCATCTGCTGCACGTTGTTCCAGCCAATCTCCGCCCATTCGCCGGCGAGAATCGGATCGATCCACGCATTGTACGGGCCATCGCCAACGGTGTTGTCGTAGAGGAACGGTACAGACTCATGGAGATCATGCAGCACCTGCGCATGCCAACCCAAATACGTGTCAAGCACGTTGCGCGTCAGGTCGAGCGTCATGGCCATCGCGTCGCGGTTGTTGTCGTGCGCAACGTAGTGGCCCCAGTAGACAAGCCGGGGCCAGTTCTCGCCGGGGTGCGCCAGGTGCCACTTGTAGATGTCTACCATGCGATCGCGCCCGTCCAC
>PMSS01000249.1 GCA_003167515.1 Acidobacterium sp.
GGTTGGCCTGGATGTATTCGACGGCGGGGTAGAAGCGGGCGACGCGGAAGGAGTTGGGCCAGTCTTCAGGACCCTGTGCGGTGAGGAGCTTGTCGCGGCCGGTGGTGGTGAGGTCGTCGAACGAGGCGGCGGCTTCGGCGGTGAGGCCGGCGGTCATGGCGTCCCAGGGGAGTTTGGGCAGATCGAGGGGGATGAGGTTGAGGCCCATGGAGCGGACCTTGTCGAGGGCGGCGAGGTCGTACTTGCGGTCGTATTCGCGACGGGCACGGTAGGCGGCGCGGTCACGGTCGCTCTGTTCGCGCTTCTTCTTGTCTTCTGCAGTTTCGTTCGCGGGGGCTGGTTTTTCGGGGGGCTGAGGCTGGTCGGGGTCGAAGGAGGATTTGAGGTAACCGATGCGGAGGGATTTCCAGTCGAGGCCGGCGTTCCAGTTGAAGGCGGCGTCGCGGACGGAGAGGTCGTGGCCGTCGGGGCCGTAGATGGCCTGGAGGACGGCGGCGCAGTCTTCGACGGCGCGGCAGATGGGGCCGAGCTTATCCATGGTCCAGCTGAGAGCCATGGCTCCGGTGCGGGGGACGAAGCCGAAGGTGGGGCGGAGGCCGGTGACTCCGCANNGCAGCCAGCGGATGTGGCGCTGGCGGGACCGGCGGAGGAGCCGCTGGAGCCTTGTTTGGGGTTCCAGGGATTGCGGGTGCGGCCTCCATACCAGACATCACCCATAGCGAGTGCGCCGAGGGTGAGCTTGGCGACGAGGACGGCGCCGGCCTGGTCGAGGCGCTGGACGACGGTGGCGTCTTCGTCGATGGTCTGATGTTCGAATCCGCCCGCGCCCCAGGTGGTGGGGTAGCCCTTGACAGCGAGGAGATCCTTGGCGCCCCAGGGCAGGCCGTGGAGGGGACCGCGGTAGTGTCCGCGAGCGATGTCGGCGTCGGCTTCGCGGGCCTGGGCGAGGGCGCGGTCTTCGGTGAAGGTGATGCCGAAGTGGAGGATGGGGTCGTAGCGGCGGAGGCGGGCGATGTACATCTGGGTGAGGTTGGTGGAGGAGATTTTGCGGCGGCGGACGAGGCCGGCGAGGGTCATGGCGGACTCGAAGGCTAAGTCTTCGAAGTTGGCGGGGGCTTCGAGGATCGCGGGGGCTTTCGAGTAGATGGGTTTTTCGCGTTGGGTGTTGAGGGTGGCGCCTGGCGGGAGGGGATCGAAGACGAAGGCGGGGGCGACGGAGTTGGGGAGGTGGAGCTTGCGGATGGCCTGGTAGCCGTCGCGCTGCTGGTTGAGGCCGTCGAGCATGGCGGCTTTGTATTCGGGGGCGATGGTGATGCCGGCGAGGGCGGCGGCCTGGTCGATCATTTCGGGGGTGATTTTGGGGAGGTGGGGTTCTTCGGATTTTTGGTCGGCGGTTTGGGCCTGGGCTTCGGGAGCGGCCTGGGCGGCGAGTGTATAGAGGATGCCGGGAAATAGAGTGGAGGCGAAGCCGAAGCTGCCGGTCACGGAGAGGAACTGGCGGCGGTCCATTGAAGCAGGGTACAGGGAACAGGGAACAGGGTGCAGCTGATCGTCATAGTGGTACGCGAGCAGATTCAGGAACACCGCGATTATGAGCAGCTTTTGCAGCACGATGCCAAAATTGCACCCCACAAATACTTGACAGGGAAACATTATCGGGGTACATTAATAACGTCGAGGCTGGGCCGCACTTCGCCTATTACAACCTCGTCAAGCGGCACAACAAGCTGTGCTGCGCTCCCGCGATGGCGGCTGGCGTTGCGCCGTCATTCTGGAGTGTCGGGGACTTAGTGGAGGCCGCAGCGTGAGCCATATCCACGAATTGCGAGACGTGATTTACAGGATGCACGGGGTTAGCGCAACGCACGTCAAGAGCGTGCCTGTGACGGAGAAGTATCACGACCTGATTGCGTGGGATGGAGTCGTGGAAGTCTTCCGTCTCACTGGTCATCCGAAGACGCACAAAGTCTATGCATGGGTGCACGACACAGACGATCCGAAACACCCACAGCGGTACGTGACCGTGCTGCACATTCCGCCCGTGGTATCGCCAGAGACAGCCGTCAGAGCCGCCATCGTACAGGAGTCGAGAGAACGTGACCGAAGCAAAGAAAACTAGAAAGCCGGGACGCCCAAAACTGCCGAGGGGCGAGTCGAAGGGGAAGTTCCTGCGCGTGCGGGTTACGTCCGAAGAACTGCGGGGGTTCGAGAAAGCCGCAAAGCAGGGCGGCAAGAGCGTGTCTGAATGGAGCCGGGGCATTTTGAATGCCACGATTGGAGATTGAGGCGTGGATTTGAAATTAGGGCACTACCAAAATTAGGACACTACCATCCGATCCGCGGCGTTTTGACGGGTGGGCGAATTGTGCTATTCTCAAAAAGCTGTCTGTCAATGGCTGTTTCGTCTGTGTGAAGTGGGGCGGAGGAGCGGGGCAGCGCGGACGTGGGAGCCGGAAACGGCGGAACTTTTCACGGACGCTGGATCGCAGTCAGACCGCGGTTAGATCGCAACGGGCCTCGCGACACTCGTCACCTTGGCGAGCTATGCGGGCCGGAACTTCGAAACGGAATCGGCTGTTCCACGAGCCCTCGAAGCGCGAGGGCTAAAGGCACGCTCGGTCACCGTCGCAGGTTCTCGTCGAGCAGGGAAGAAGAGCGGACGCGAAGCAGATCGGGACTTCGTGCGGACCGAATCCGGCTTAGGCTGGGATTTGGGACCGCGGACGGAGCGAGCCGGCTTGTGTGCTGTGCGCGAGTTTGAGTGGTTGTGGATGGTTGGGGGAAGAAGGAGTTTGGTTTGCCGACATTCAATCAGCTGGTGAAAAAGGGACGGACGGCGCCACGGTACAAGACGGCGTCTCCCGCATTGCAGGGATCGCCGCAACGGCGCGGGGTATGCACGCGCGTGTATACGCAGACGCCGAAGAAGCCGAATTCCGCGCTGCGGAAAGTGGCTCGCGTGCGGCTGACGAACGGAATTGAGGTAACTACTTATATTCCTGGGATTGGGCACAACCTGCAGGAGCACTCGATTGTGCTGATTCGCGGGGGCCGCGTGAAGGATCTGCCGGGCGTGCGCTATCACGTGGTGCGCGGGACGCTGGATAGTGTGGGCGTGGCGGGGCGGAACCAGGGACGGTCGAAGTATGGGACGAAGCGCGCCAAGGGTGGCGCGGCGAAAAAGTAGGCAACAGGCAACAGGCAACAGGGAATAGCGCGCCCGATGGGCGCAGGGAATAGAGAGCATGCCTAGAAAAGGTCATATTGCGAAGCGGGAAGTGGCGGCGGATCCGGTGTACAACTCGACGCTGGTGACGAAGTTTATCGATTCGATGATGTGGGACGGTAAGAAGTCGACGGCGCAGGGGATTTTCTATACCGCCATGACGAACCTGGAGCAGAAGGGCGGGGCCGAGGCGCTGACGCTCTTCAAGAAGGCGGTGGAGAACTGCAAGCCGCTGCTCGAGGTGAAGACGCGGCGCGTGGGTGGCGCGAACTATCAGGTGCCGGTGGAAGTGAATCCCGAGCGGCGGACGTCGCTGGCGATACGGTGGCTGGTGAGCTTCGGGCGGGCGCGCGGCGAGAAGGGCATGATCGACAAGCTGTCGAACGAGCTGCTGGATGCGGCGAACGGGCGCGGGGCGGCGATGAAGAAGAAGGAAGACGTGCATCGCATGGCCGAGGCGAACAAGGCTTTCGCGCATTACAGGTGGTGAAAAGCGATCTTCGATCGCTTTTTACCAGGCAGTAGGCAACAGGCAATAGGCAACAGGAAAGACCAACCGCGGGCTGTTGAGGCTCGCGAGAAGCGAAGAGAGAAGATTGTGGCTCGACAGGTACCGCTAAATCGTTGCCGGAACATCGGAATCATGGCGCACATCGACGCCGGAAAGACGACGACGACGGAGCGCATCCTCTATTACACGGGGATAACCCATCGTATTGGCGAGGTGCATGAAGGCACGGCCACGATGGATTACATGGAGCAGGAGCAGGAGCGGGGGATCACGATTACGTCGGCGGCCACGACCTGCACCTGGAAAGATATCCGTATCAATATTATTGATACGCCTGGCCACGTGGATTTTACGGCCGAGGTGGAGCGGTCGCTGCGGGTTCTGGATGGCGCGGTGGCGCTTTTCGATTCGGTGAGTGGCGTGCAGCCGCAGACGGAGACGGTGTGGCGGCAGGGCGATAAGTACAAGGTTCCGCGGATCTGCTTCGTGAACAAGATGGATAAGGCGGGCGCGGATTTCGAGCATGTGATCGAGACGATCCGCAAGCGGCTGGGAGCGCGGCCGGTGGCGACGCAGATTCCGATTGGCGCGGAAGCGAAGTTCAAGGGCGTCGTGGACCTGATCGAGATGAAGGCGATCCTTTGGCACGATGAGACGATGGGCGCCGAGTACAACGAAGAAGAGATTCCGGCGGAGCTGAAGAAGAAGGCGGAAGCGTTCCGGATGCAGCTGATCGAGACGGTCGCGGAAAATGACGACGAGATGCTGCACAAGTTTCTCGAAGGCGAGACGCCGACGGCTGAGGAGCTGAAGAGCGCGCTGCGGCGGGCGACGATCGAGATGAAGGTGTTCCCGGTGCTGTGCGGGTCGGCATTCAAGAACAAGGGTGTGCAGACGCTGCTGGATGCGGTGGTGGATTATCTGCCGAGTCCGCTGGATGTTCCGCCGATCGAAGGCATCGATCCGTATCACGCGGGTGTGGTGTTGAAGCGCGAGGCGAAGGACGAGGAGCCGTTTTCGGCGCTGGCGTTCAAGCTGATCAACGATCAGTACGGCAAGTTGGGGTTCATCCGGCTGTATTCGGGTTCGCTGAAAACGGGCGACACGGTGCTGAATCCGCGGTCGGGCCGGACGGAGCGCGTGGGGCGACTGGTGAGGATGCACGCTAACAAGCGTGAAGAGATCACCGAGATTTATGCGGGCGATATTTGCGCGTGCGTGGGTCTGAAGGAAATCAAGACGGGGGATACACTGTGCGATCCGCATCATGCGATTGCGCTGAGCGCGATTGATTTTCCGGAGCCGGTGATTTCGGTGGCAGTGGAGCCGAAGACGAAGACCGATCAGGAAAAGATGGGTGTGGCGCTGGCGCGGCTGGCCGAGGAGGATCCCACGTTCAAGGTGCGGACCGATATTGACTCGGGGCAGACGATCATCAGCGGGATGGGCGAGCTGCACCTTGAGATTCTTGTGGATCGGATGAAGCGCGAGCACAAAGTCGAGGCCAATGTGGGCGAGCCGAAGGTCGCGTTCCGCGAGACGATTCGCAAGGTGTCCGAGGCTGAGGGCAAGTACATCCGGCAGACGGGCGGTTCGGGTAACTACGGTCACGTGAAGATTCGCGTCGAGCCGAACGAGCCGGGTAAGGGCGTGGAGTTCATCAACGAGATTCGCGGCGGCGTGGTTCCGAAGGAGTACATCAAGCCTATCGAGCACGGCATCCGCGAGGCGGCGCAGGGCGGCATTCTGGCTGGCTACGAGATGGTGGACTTCAAGGCGGCGCTCTACGACGGCAGCTACCACGAGGTCGACTCGAACGAGATGGCCTTCAAGATTGCCGGGTCGCTGGCTTTCAAGGAAGCGGCTCGGAAGGCGTCCCCGGTGTTGCTGGAGCCGGTGATGGCGGTCGAGGTGACAGTGCCGGAAGAGTACATGGGCACGATCATCGGCGACATCAACTCACGGCGCGGCCGGATTGAAGGCATGGAGCACGTGGGCGGCTCGCAGGTGATCAAGGCGATGGTTCCGCTGAAGGAGATGTTCGGATACGTGAACGATATTCGGTCGTCGACGCAGGGGCGGGCCTCGTACAGCATGCAGTTTGCGCGGTATGAAGAGGCTCCGCGGATGATTTCGGAAGAGATTATCGGGCGGAATCAGGGGAAGTAAGGGATTTGCAACTGCGATTGTGACAAAACTGCGGAATTTGCAACAGCAGTTGCGACAGATTTGGGCAGGTTTGAACTGAAGCAGGAACAGAGAGGGTAGAGCAATGGCGAAGGAGAAGTTTGAC
>PMSS01000289.1 GCA_003167515.1 Acidobacterium sp.
ACCTGGCGCTGGGCAAGCTCTTCGACGAGATCGGGGTCGTGGAAGGCGGTGAGACCGTGGCCGATGCGCTCGGCGCGGAGGTTGAGCGCTCCCCAAACGGACTCGGGAGGGCCGGTTTCGCCGGCGTGGGCGGTGAGGCGAAGCCCGGCATCGCGAGCTTCGGCGAAGAGGTCGCGGAAGGGTTCAGCGCCGACACGGCGTTCGTCGCCGCCGATACCAATGCCGATGATGGACGGATATTGGGGGCGAAGCTCTGCTGCTTTGTGGAAGACGCGCACGGCTGCTTCGGGACCAAAGTGGCGCACGGCATCGAAGATCCAGTAGAGGGAGATGCCCAGCTCGGTCTCGGCGCGCAAACGGGCGCGCTCCATGCCGGCGAAGAGAGGTTCGAACTCGGATCGATTCCAGAAATAAATGACGCCAACGGAGACATAGACTTCGGCGTGGACGATGCCCTGGCTGGCGAGACGCTCGAGCATGCGCCAGGTGATGAGTTCATAGTCATCGGGGGTCTGGAGGTGCTCCGTGACCGCTTTGAAAGCCATGAGAAAACCGGTGAAGTCGGTGTAATGGTAGAGGACGCGTGCCCGATCGAGGTCGAGGGGCGAGGCATCGTGGCGGGTGCTGAGCTCGACCAGCGTTTCCGGAGTGACGGTGCCTTCGAGGTGCAGGTGCAACTCGGCTTTAGGAAGACGGCGAATGAAGGCGGCGGATTCCATGCGGCAACTGTTCAGGTTACAGGAAGGGGTCCTGGCGAAAGCCGGTTGGCTAGGGGCCGAGAGGGTCGCACACGGAGAAGCCGGGGAGTAATCGAGCAGGTGCTGAACCTTTTGTGGGATTGCCTAATGGCGCAAAAGTAGTTGGAATCAGACCTACAATCCTCAAATGGCTCACCGACAGGAACACGTGGAATTTCGCCAAAATCTGCTGCACTGGTTCGACGAAAACGCGCGCGACCTGCCGTGGAGACAGACCCGTGATCCGTATGCGATCTGGGTGTCGGAAACGATGCTGCAGCAGACGCGCGTGGCCGTGGTGATCGACTATTACACGCGGTTTATGGCGCGTTTTCCGACGCTGGCGTCGCTGGCGCAGGCGGATGAGACCGAGGTGCTGGCGCTGTGGAGCGGTCTGGGCTACTACCGGCGAGCGCGTGCGTTGCACGAGTCGGCGCGAGCGGTGATAGCGGAAGGCGCGGGCGAGATTCCAAAGACCGCGGCGGCGCTAAGCCGGCTGCCGGGGGTGGGGGTTTACACGGCTGCGGCGGTAGCGAGCATCGCTTTTGGCGAGCCGGTCGCCGCGGTGGATGGCAATGTGGAACGGGTGCTGACCCGTTACTTCGGCCATGAGCCGGTACCGGGCGTGGCGCGCAGCGGGGAACTGCGGCGGGCCGCTGAGCATCTGGTCGATCCCGAGAGGCCGGGCGATTTCAACCAGGCGATGATGGAACTGGGTGCAACGGTTTGCCTGCCAAGGGTACCGATGTGCCTGGCTTGTCCGGTGCGCGAGGGATGCGCGACGCGCGGAGAACATGCGGTGCCGCGCACCAAAAAGATGCTGAGCCGGAAGACCGCGCTGGCGCTGGTGCAGCGGCGGGAGTGGCCTAAAGCAGAGGTTTTGCTGCAGCGGCGTCCACCAGACGCCGGGCAAATGCCCAACATGTGGGAGCTGCCGTCGGTAAAAGAAGGACAAGAGAGCGAGGACATGCTGCTGCTGACGGTGCGGCACTCCATCACCAACACGAACTACTATGTGACGGTGTATGGGCTCAATATGAATGAGCAGAAAATCCTGGCGAGGGGCCCTGGCGAACGTGCGTGGGTTCCCCTGATGGATCTGCCCGAGCTTCCGTTGACGGGTCTGACGAGAAAGATTCTGAAACGGCTGAGAGTGATGCCGGGCTACAGCGGCGGGCGGCCGGCGCTCACGCTGGACGAACTAACGCCGGATTCGGCGAAGGAATTTGCCGCAGCCGGCGTTCAGCGCTGATCGACATAAAATCCTGGTCGCCTGGCATCCGCCGGCGAGAATCAATTCTTTATAAAATATCGGCGTGCGCATAGTTCTATTCGTGCGCTCGCAGGTTCCGTCGCTCGGAAGAAGGCGCGGTGGGGATGGCGCAAGGCGCCGCAGCCAGGTTACGCTCAGGTTTCGGCCATGCGGAACGCCGCACAAAGGCTACGCTGCGAGGAGTCTCATATGCCCGAAACCGAACCAGCTACCGAAGCGGTTCGACCGCTGACCACGCTCACCGAAGAAGAAGAAATGCTGCGCGACATGGTGCGCCAGTTTGCGCAGCAGGAGATTGCGCCGCGCGTGCGCGAGATGGACGAGGCGCAGAAGCTCGATGCCGGCATCCTGGAGCAGCTGTTCAAACTGGGATTGATGGCGATTGAGGCGCCGCTCGAGCTGGGCGGCGCGGGGTCATCGTTTTTCAGCGCGGTGCTCGCGGTGGAAGAGATTTCGCGGATCGACCCCGCGGTGGCGGTGATCGTCGACGTGCAGAACACGCTGGCTGTGAATGCGCTGCTGCGTTGGGGCAACGCGGAGCAGAGGCGGCGCTGGATCCCGGGGATGGCGGAGAGCGTCGTTTGCGCCTATGCGTTGAGTGAGGCTGGATCGGGTTCGGATGCTTTCTCGCTGGCCACGCATGCGCGGAGCGACGGTGACAGCTTTGTGCTGAACGGGCGCAAGCTATGGATCTCGAACGCGAAGGAGGCCGAACTGTTTCTGATATTCGCGAATGCGAATCCGGAGGCCGGATATCGCGGGATCACGGCTTTCCTGGTAGAGCGCGGTACGCCGGGCTTTCAGGTTGGGCACAAGGAAGACAAGATGGGGATTCGCGCGTCGTCGACGTGCGAGTTGCTGCTCGACGATTGCCGCGTGCCCGCGGATAATGTGGTGGGCGAGGTGGGCAAGGGCTACAAGATCGCGATCGAGACGCTGAACGAAGGGCGGATTGGGATTGCGGCGCAGATGCTGGGTCTGGCGGAAGGGGCTTGGGCTCTGGCACTGAAATACAGCAAAGAGCGAAAGCAGTTCGGCAAAGCCATCGCCGAATTTCAGGCCGTGCAGTTTATGCTGGCGGAGATGGCCACGCAGATTGAAGCAGCGCGCGTGCTGGTGTACAACGCGGCGCGGCTGAAATGCGCCGGCGTGCCGTTCGTGAAAGAAGCTGCGATGGCGAAGTTGTTTGCGTCCAGAGTGGCCGAGGAAGTCGCCAGCAAGGCGGTGGAGATTTACGGCGGTTACGGCTTTGTGCGGGATTATCCGATGGAGAAGTTCTATCGCGATGCGAAGATCGGGTCGATTTATGAGGGCACGTCGAATATGCAGCTGGCGACGATTGGAAAGCTGATTCTGCACTAGACGAGAAGATGGGCTCAGCCGCGGGGAGGCGGCGCGTTCGCTGATGTCGCCGAATGAGTTTGAGGGATCGCTGGCGTCGGATGAGGTGCCGCAGGGCTTGTCTGCTCCGCTGGCCGCCTTGTGGTGGGATGCCAGGGGGGACTGGTCGCGGGCGCATGACCTGGTCGATCAGTTGGGGAGCACGGAGGGCATGATGGTTCATGCCTATCTGCACCGCAAGGAGGGTTCGTTGTCGAATGCGGACTACTGGTATCGCCGCGCCGGACGGATGTACTATCGCGCCGCACTCAGAGACGAGTGGCTGGCGCTGGTAGAAGGCTTGCTCCTGGCTGCACCACCGGCGACCTGAAGTGGCTTACAGCGTGTAACGTTGGGCGGCCAGGATCTCCTCAGCGACAGAGCGGCCGATGGCAACGGTATTAATGGGGTCGTGCTTCGCGAGCCGCCGGAAAATCGCCATCTGCGTGCGCAGCATGTCGCCTTCGGCAATGGCGCCGAGAATGCGCTCGGCGGAATCCTGAATAATGCGAAAGGAGCGCGCGGCGGCGAGCTGGGCCAGGCTGATGGCGATCTGGCTGCGGCCGGAAAACTTCTCAGCGCGCAGGATCGCCGATTCCATGACCAGAATTTCGATGAGGATGTCGGCGATTGCGCCCATGATCTCCTGCTGATCCTGGAGAGTGGTTGGGTATTTCTGACTGGCGGCGCCGGAGCAAAACAGGCCGAGCTTTTTTGCACTGGCGAGCAGGGCTCTTTCGGCGGCGAATGGGCCAGAGGCTTCTTCGCGAAGTGAGGGACCGGCCATCACTTCATCCATGACTTTGGAGATGGCGGGCAGCAACGCAAGGCGGCCCTGCATGGCGCGCTTCATCATGAAGCCGGTGATGATGAGGCGGTTGATTTCGTTCGTGCCCTCGAAGATACGGTTGATGCGGGAGTCGCGGTAGAAGCGCTCGGCGGGATACTCCTCGACGTATCCATAGCCGCCGTAAATCTGGACGCAGTGGTCAACGGCGCGCTCCAGCATCTCCGAGCACCATACCTTCACGATGGAGCATTCGACCGCGTAATCCTCGATGCGCTTCTGCACATCGGCTGCGGGCGCGTCGTGGGCGAGGGTGGAGAGAGCCGCGTCAATGGCGCCAACGACGCGATAAACCAGCGCTTCGCCGGCGAAGATGCCGGCGGCGATCTCGGCGATTTTTTCCTGGACGAGGCCGAAGGCGGTGATTGGCTTGCCGAAAGCCATCCGCTGCTTTCCATAGCGCACCGTGTTGCGCAGGCTCTGGCGGGCTCCGCCCAGGGTGGCCGCGCCTAATTTATAACGGCCGACATTCAGAATATTGAAGGCGATGTGATGACCCTTGCCTGCTTCGCCGAGCAGGTTTTCGGCGGGGATGGTGCAATCGGAGAGCACCAGCGGGCAGGTGGAAGAGCCGCGGATGCCGAGCTTGTGTTCTTCCGCTCCAATGGTAAGGCCGGGAGTGTTGCGCTCGATGATAAAGGCGGAGAACTGGTCGGGCTGGCCGTTTTCGCCGACGATCTTGGCGAAAACAATGAAGAGATCGGCGAAGCCGGCGTTCGAAATCCACATCTTCTCGCCGTT
>PMSS01000021.1 GCA_003167515.1 Acidobacterium sp.
CGCAAGCTGGCCGAGCGCAGCCAGAAGGCGGCGGCGGAGATTAACCAGCTGTCGAGCACGACCCTGCGGGTATCGGAGAAATCCGGAGAGCAGCTAGAAAAGCTGGTGCCCGACATCCAGCGCACCGCTGAGCTGGTCCAGGAAATCAGCGCCGCCAGCAAGGAGCAGGACACGGGCGCGGAGCAGATCAACAAGGCGCTGCAGCAGCTGGAGCAGGTGATCCAGCAGAACGCTTCGGCGGCCGAAGAGATGGCTTCGACAACCGAGGAGCTGACCGGGCAATCCGAACAGCTGGTGAGCGCGCTGGCCTTCTTCCAGACCGGGGACGAAGAGGACGCCGGGATGCGGAGAAAGCCCGCGCGGCCGGTTCAGGCAGCGCGAGCGCAGAAGCCGGCAGCCCATGCCGCGACCGGAGCCAAACCAGCGGCGAAAGGCGGCGTGAATCTGCGGCTCCATGACAAAGGTGCGGACCGCGCCGCGGACAAACGAGACGAACTCGATGGGGAGTTCGAGCGCTACTAACTGGACGTACGCGCGTGGGCCGGCTCCATGGCTAAAGCCAGGGTGGCCCACGCACCTGTCTTCCCGAGAATGCGAGAGGAGCGAGTGATGAATGTAAACGAGATTACGGAGACACGTCAGTACCTGACCTTCAAGCTGGGCCAGGAAATATTCGCGACCGATGTGGCGAAGGTGCGTGAAGTGCTCGATCTGACGACGATCACGGCGATTCCGCGGACCCCGGAGTTCATGAGCGGGGTGATCAATCTGCGCGGCAGCGTTGTGCCGGTGGTCGATCTGCGGTTGTGCTTCGAGATGTCGAAGACCGAGAGCACGCGCAACACCTGCATTGTGGTCGTGGAAGTGCTGCTCGACAACGAACCCACGGTGATCGGCGCGCTGGCCGATTCCGTCGAAGAGGTCATCGATCTCGAGCCGGAGCAGATCCAGCCGGCGCCGCGCATCGGGACCCAGATCCGGACGGACTTCATCCGGGGCATGGGAAAACGCGATGCGCAGTTCATCATGATTCTCGACATCGACCGCGTCTTTTCGGCGGAGGAGCTCGCGGTAGTGCGAGGAGTCGATTCCGGCAAGCCCGCGGCGGAAGCAGCGGCGTAAAGGGGAGAGAAGGGGCGCGCGAAGGTTGCGCGCCCTGGCGCCACGATGAGCACACACGAAGAAGCTCTTTCCGGTCGGGATTTCGCGCGGCTGTGTTCCTTCATCCACAAAGAAGCCGGCATTCGCCTTGGGCAGGAAAAGAAGACGATGCTGGAGGGGCGGATGAAGCGGCGGCTGCGCGATCTCAACATAGGCTCCTACAAACAGTATTGCGAGTACCTGTTCGGAGAGCAGGGACTGCGCGAAGAGAAGGTCCGTTTTATCGACGTGGTGACGACCAACAAGACCGATTTCTTTCGTGAGTCAAAGCACTTCGATTACCTGGCCCAGCGAGCGTTACCGGAAATGGCCACGCGAGCCGGCGCAGAACCGCTGCTGGTGTGGAGCGCGGGGTGTTCCTCGGGCGAGGAGCCATACACCCTGGCGATGGTGCTGAGCGATTACGCGGAGTCGCACTCCGGATTTCGGTTTCGCGTCCTCGCGACGGACATTTCGACCATCGTGCTCGAGAAAGCGCGTCTGGGTGTTTACAAAAACGACGATGTCGAGCCGGTGCCGCCTGCGCTGCGACGCAAGTATCTGTTGCGCAGCCGCGAAGCCCACACCGATCGGGTGCGGATCGTGCCGGAGCTGCGCAGGCTGGTGGAGTTTCGCCGGCTGAATTTCATGGACGCCGATTACGGCGTGAGTGAAAAGGCGGATGCCATCTTTTGCCGCAACGTGATTATCTATTTCGATCGGGAGACGCAACGGACGATTCTCGGAAAGTTAACGAACAACCTGAAACCTGGCGGGTATCTGTTTGTCGGTCATTCGGAGACCCTGCACGATATGAATCTCCCGGTCGAGGCGCTGGGACCGGCACTGTACAGGAGGATTGATGGCCGCACCTGAAGAAGAGTGGCCGGAGGTCTACGTGCAGCCGGGAGAATCGCACCTCGTGCGCGGACCCACCGTCATGCGGACCCTGCTGGGATCCTGCGTGGGGGTGACCTTCCGGCACGAGCGGCTCGGAATCGGCGCGCTGTGCCATCCGATGCTGCCGTGCCATCCGGGTGATGCGCGGGGAAGAATGACGCTCGAAGCGGCGCGGCGTTACGTGGACTTCGCGATCCGCGATCTGGCATCGCAGTTCGATTCGCTGGGAGCGCGGCGGGCGGACGTGGAAATCAAGGTGTTCGGTGGCGCCGATGTGCTGCAGGCCCAGCAGCACGAGTCGCGCCCAACCGTGGGCAGGCTGAACCGTGAAAAGGCTCTTGCGGTTCTCCGGGCCGAGGGGTTCGATGTGGCGGCATCCCGTCTGGGCGGGCCATGCGGCTTCCACATCGACTTTTACACTGCGACCGGAGAAGTGCGTCTGCGAACGCTCCAATGAGGGAGCGGCGACAATCCGCGCGAGGAGTCATTCGGAAGAGGCTGGGGTATGAGGAAATCGAAGATTCGCGTGCTCATCGTCGATGACTCGGCTGTGGTGCGCCAGACGCTGGCATCCGTGCTT
>PMSS01000286.1 GCA_003167515.1 Acidobacterium sp.
TTCCCTACTGCCTATTCCCTGCTTTTCCGGCAGACTCTCCACATCGTCTGACTCGGTACCGTCGCTCAACCCGCCATAACGCCGCTCCCGCCGCTGATAATCCTCAATCGCTTCCAGCAGATGAATGCCCCGGAAGTCCGGCCACAAACGGTCCGTAACAAAAATCTCCGTGTACGCAATCTGCCACAGCAGGAAATTCGATATCCGCATCTCCCCCGAAGTCCGCACCAGCAGATCCGGGTCCGGCATATGCGCGGTATACAAATGCCGATGAATATCCAACTCGCTCACCTGGTCCAGCCGCAGACCCTTGTTCTGCACCTCAGCCGCCAGCCCCCGAAATGCGTCCACCAGTTCCGATCGGCCCCCGTAATTCAGTGCCAGCGTCAGCGTGGTCCCGCTGTTGTGCCTCGTTGCATCCGCCGCCCACTGCATCCGCTCCCGCACTTCCTCCGGCAGCTCCTCGATTCGTCCCACGTACTGGATGCGCACGTTGTTGTCGTTCATGCGCTGCACATTGTTCGTCAGATAGCTCTTCAGCAGCCGCATCAGAAAATTCACTTCCGCCTTTGGCCGCTTCAGATTGTTTTCCAGAGAAAACGCGTACAGCGTAAGCCACGGCAACCCGATCCGCGACGCGGTTTCCACCACGTACTGCACCGCCTCGGCTCCCTGCTGGTGCCCGAAGAAGCGCTTTAGACTGCGCTTTCCCGCCCATCGCCCGTTCCCATCCATAATGATCGCCACATGCTGGGGTAGGCGTTGCGAATCGAGACGGCGGTACACTGCTGCCTCATCGGCGGGCAGTTCATGAACTCGGCTGGAATTGAGCGGCACGGTTCCTTTCGAGTTGGCTCCCTGGCAGACGGACCTTATCCGGGTGCGACCCTGTTGCGTCGCCGGCACGACGCTCAGGACGCGAAAGTTGGGAGTACTTCCCTCTCTGCCGAATTATACAGACCTGAGAAGGCTCCGAACCCAGCCCACTTCGCGCCACATCGCCCGAGAGTAATCGCTGCTTTCCGGCCTACGCCGAGCGCCGCCGTCCCCCCGCCATCTCGCGCACCTGGCTCAGGAACATCGACCGCTGGAAAGCATCCATCTGCACGATCAGCGGCGCGATCTCCGAAAGAAACGGATCCGCCAGCACCGCTGCGGCCTCACGCGCCCTGCGGCTCTGTCCGTCCCGCAACAGATCGCAAATACCAACCTCCAGCGCGTTCGCCAGACGCTGCAGCGACGAAAGCGTCGGCACCGCCTTGCCATTCTCGATTTTGGAGATGTAGGTCCGCGGCACCTGCATGCGACCCGCCAGCTGCCGCTGGCTCAGGCAACGGTCATGGCGCACCTCGCGTACCGCGCGCGCCACGTCGATGCCTTCCTCTTCCTCCACCCCCTGCCCATTGGTGGTCACCAGTTGCGGAGACAGCGGCTCAGGCTCATCGATCTCCAGCGGCTTGCGGCAACGCCTGCACAGGGAATTCGATGTGCGGAATTGCACCAGACTACAGAAGTCGCAACGAAGTACCTCGCGGGTCTCGACTGTTGCTAACGTAGTTCCCATAGATTGTGCGGAACGCCAGAGCGTGCGATCCGGGTTGAACCGGCGCGGATTGTAGCCGCACCGATATCGACCTTTGCAATACATTGCCTGGAGGTTACCCTCCTTGTCAAGTGAAAACTGTGAGTCATCGGGAAAAATTCCCTGAATTGCCTGGAAAACCCGAAGACGAAACGTGCCTGGCCACCGATCCTCGCAAGCCGATTTTTGCTCGCTCGGGTGTTAGGAAGCAGGACTCAGGCTCCTGAACGAAGCCGATGCGGTATACATGAGACCAGTTCTATGTCCCAGTCTCTTTTTACCCGCGAACGCGCTTGGTCCCTGCTTAACGAGCACACCCGGTCGCCCAGCCTCATCAAACACGCCCTCGCTGTCGAGACCTGCGTTCGCTCTTACGCCGAACGTCAATCCGGCGCAATGGGCTTAGTCGGCGAAGACCGCGTCGCTCTTTGCGAAACCTGGTCCGCCACCGCGCTCCTGCACGACTTCGACTACGAGAAGCATCCCTCGCTCGAAGAGCATCCCTTCGTCGGCATCGCCATCCTCACCGAACAGGGCTGGCCCGAAGAAATTCGCACCGCCATCCTCGGCCACGCCGAATACTCCGGCGTCCCGCGCACCACCCAACTCGCCAAAGCCCTCTTCGCCTGCGATGAACTCGCCGGATTTCTCACCGCATGCTCTCTCGTGAAGCCCACAAAATCCATCCACGACGTCGACGTCGCCGGCGTAAGAAAAAAAATGAAAGACAAAGCCTTCGCCCGCGGCGTCAATCGCGACGACATTGTCAAAGGCGCATCTGAACTCGAGCTTCCCCTCGACGACCACATCGCCAACTGCATAGCCGCCATGCGCAACAACGCCGAAGCCCTCGGCCTCCAGGGTACAGCCGCCGCTTCATCCTGATCGCGCAATCTCCCAGCAGCACCGTCCAGCTACCAGCTGCAGGCTACCGGCTACTGGTACCGGCACGGGCTACCGGCTACGGGCTACCGGCTACTGGCTACCGGCTAC
>PMSS01000106.1 GCA_003167515.1 Acidobacterium sp.
TGCCTGCTCTCGAGCAGCGTGACGATTTGGCTCGCTGAGCGACAGATCGAGCGGGGCAAGATACGGGGATTCGCGGCGTGGTGGGCTCTGACGATTGCGCTGGGAATAATTTTTATCGTCGGAACCGGGATGGAGTGGCACAAGCTGATTTATCTGGATCGGCTGACGATCCGGACGAATCTTTTTGGGACGACATTTTATTCGCTTGTGGGACTGCATGCGACGCACGTGGTGGTGGGTCTGATCGGGCTTTCTTTGATCCTGATTTTCACGCTGACAGGACGTGTGAAAGAGGAGCATTCGGAGCGCATTCAGGTATTCGCGCTGTACTGGCACTTTGTCGATGCGGTTTGGGTGGTGGTATTCACGGTGGTGTACATCGTGGGGCGGTAGGCGGAGACGAGGGCATGGCAGAAACCATTCAGCAAAAGGCGGGGCAGACACATGCGGAGACGATCCATCTGCCGGCGCCGACAGCGTGGCCGATTATCCTGGCGTTTGGTTGCACAGCTGCGGCGGCGGGTCTGGTGACGAGCCTCTGGGTGACGGCGTTTGGTGCTGTGCTAATGGTTGCGGGGTGTGTGGGCTGGTTTCGGCAGGTGTTGCCACACGAGGCGCACGAGGATGTTCCGGTGGTGGTGCAGCCGGTGACGATCACGACGACGCGGCGAGTGGTGCAGCGCCTGCACGTCGGGCCGGAGCAGCGGGCGTATCTGCCGGTTGAGACGTATCCGATCACGAGTGGAATTAAGGGAGGAATTGCGGGTGGCGTCGCGATGATCTTTCCGGCGCTGGCGTATGGGCTGATCGCGCAACACAGCATCTGGTATCCAGTGAATTTGCTGGGCGGGGCGGGCGTGGGTCCTTCAGCGAATATTACGACCGCTCAGATTGCTGCGTTTCACTGGAGCTGGCTGCTGGTGGCAATTGTGATCCACACTGTTACATGTTTGCTGGTGGGGCTGCTCTATGGTGCGATGCTGCCGATGTTGCCGAGGCAGCCGGTGCTGCTGGGCGGGATTGTGGCGCCGCTGCTGTGGACCGGGCTGCTGCACTCGGCCATGGGTGTGATCAATCCGGCGCTCGATGCGCGGATTCAGTGGGGATGGTTTGTCGTGTCGCAGGTGACGTTCGGGATTGTTGCGGGACTGGTGGTGGCGCGGGAGGGACGGATTCGCACAGACAGCGGTTTGCCGTTCTTCGCTCGCATGGGGATTGAGGCTCCGGGGCTGATGGAGTCGCATCCGGATGCGGGTCCGCCGATTGACGAGGAGAAGCGTTGATGCGGCCTGCGGCGATGTTTGCGCTTCCGCTGGTGCTGGCGATGGCGGGGTGCGGGCGTTTGCCGGGAGCGACGGCGGCTGCTGGGACCGCGCCGCGACCCGAAGAGGTAATGGATTTTCATGCGCTGTACAGCGCCAACTGCCAGGCTTGCCACGGGGCCTCGGGACAGAACGGGCCGGCGATGGATTTGGGGAATCCTGAGTACCAGGCGCTGGTGGACGATGCGACCCTGCGGAAATGGATTTCGGGAGGGATGCCGGGGACAGAGATGCCAGCGTTTGCGCAGTCGGCGGGTGGGATGCTGACAGATGCGCAGATCGGCGCGATTATTGCCGGGATGCGGCGGGAGTGGACGAAGCCAAATGCTTTTGGGGGAGCAACACCGCCGCCGTATGCGCAGGATCAGGCGGGTGATGTAACGCACGGGCAGCAGGCCTATCAGGCGCGATGCGCTTCGTGCCATCAGGGGCCGAGCCGGCAGCAGGTGACGAGTACGGCGTATCTGTCGCTGGTGAGCGATCAAGCGCTGCGGACGATTATTATTGCGGGGCGGCCCGATATTGGTCAGCCGGATTGGCGGCTGCAGAGTGGGCTGGCAAGCCAGCCGAGTGCCGGCAACATAGGGTCTCCACTTTCTGCGCAGGATGTAACCGACATTGTTACGTATTTGGGGTCGCTGCGAAATCCGGCAGCGGTTTCGGCCGCGCCTTTACCCGTTTCGCCGAGGAGATAGACGATGAGTGACCAGAGCGACAACCCGCACAAGCAGAGTACGGGGCCTGACATCGAAACGGCGAGCCGGCTGGCCAGCGACCGCGAGGGGCCGGCGATTGTCTCGCGGCGCTGGTTGCTGCTGAAGGCGGGCATTGCACTGAACGGGTTGGTGGGGCTAGCGCTGGCGGTGCCCATTGTGCGGTATTTACTGGCTCCGGTGCGGAAGGACGATTCCTACAAATCGTGGATTTCGCTTGGGGCGGCCGATAGTTTTCCGGTGGGAGAGACGCGGCTGGTGTCGTTCAAGAATCCATGGACGCAGCCCTGGGATGGGGAGACGGACAATGTGGCGGCCTATGTGCGCAAAGAGGGCGCGAGCCAGTTCACGGTGTTTGCGATCAACTGCGCGCATCTGGGATGCCCGGTGCGATGGTTTCCGCAGTCGCAGCTTTTCATGTGTCCTTGCCACGGCGGCGTCTATTATGCCGATGGTTCGCGGGCTTCGGGACCGCCGGAACGAGGGCTGTTTACTTACGACTACAAAATAGCAGGGGGACAGTTACAAATTGACGCTGGACAGATGCCGAGCCTTTCGAATACGGCGAAGCTGGTGAACATTCCGACGCCCGGACAAAATGGATCTGCGAAGGATGGGGATTGCCCATGCCGGGGATGAAGCAGACCGCAAAGCAGGTCTACGACTGGTTCGAACGGCGGCTGCAGGTCGAAGGACCGATCAAGGACGCCGTGCTGCACAAGGTGCCGCGCAATACGGCGAGCTGGTGGTACGTGTTCGGGAGCGCGGCGTTCACGCTGCTGATGCTGCAGATCGTGACGGGGATTTTGCTGGCGCTGGTTTATGTACCGTCGGCGGCCGAGGCGTGGAACAGCCTGAATGTTCTGAATCATCAGGTGCCGCTGGGGTGGTTTCTGCGCGCGGTTCACGGGTGGGGATCGAATTTCATGGTCGCCGTGGTGTTCATCCACATGGCGCAGGTGTTTCTGTTCGGGGCGTACAAATTTCCGCGTGAGCTGACGTGGACGGTCGGTGTTTTCCTCCTGCTCATGACGCTGGGCATGGCGTTTACAGGGCAGGTGCTGCGCTTCGATCAGGACGCGTACTGGGGCCTGGGCATCGGCGTGTTCATCCTGAGCAGAGTGCCGTGGATGGGCGGTGGATTGGTGCATCTGCTGCTGGGCGGCCCGACGATTGCCGGCGCGACGCTTTCGCGATTCTTTGCGCTACATGTGTTTGTGATTCCTGGGACGCTGCTGGTTTTGGTGGCGATGCATGTGTGGATGGTTCTGAAGCTGGGCATCAACGAGTGGCCGATGCCGGGGCGGCTCGTGCGGAAGTCCACTTACACCGCCGAGTACAACAAGCTGGCGCACGAGGATGGGATTCCGTTTGTTCCGGGTGCGTTCTGGAAGGATTTGATTTTTTCGGGGGCAGTGCTGGCGGCGGTGGCGGTATGCGCGGCGGTGTTTGGACCTTCGGGACCGGGTGGGCAGCCGGATCCATCGATCACGCAGACAGTACCCAAGCCCGACTTCCCTTTCCT
Organism: Acidobacterium sp.; assembly: GCA_003167515.1. GTDB lineage: Bacteria > Acidobacteriota > Terriglobia > Terriglobales > Acidobacteriaceae > Palsa-343. Next base: position 3,561 of record PMSS01000106.1, read on the forward strand.
GTGGATCTATGCGGTGCTGTCCTACCTGCCGCCGTCGATGGAGACGCCATTCATCCTGATTGCGCCGATATTGATGATCGCCGGCTTGCTGGCGGTGCCGTTTGTCGCCGGCGAGGGGGAGAAGAGCTGGCATCGGCGGCCGGTTGCGGTGCTGGCCCTGACCAGTGTTGCGGTCGCGTGGGCTGTGTTCACGCATCTGGCGACGTATACGCCGTGGAGTCCGCACATGAGCGCCTGGAGCGGCGACCCTTTGCCTGTGCAATACCTGCGCGATGCGACGCCGCTGGTGCGGCAGGGGGCGGTAATTTTTCAGGCTAAACAGTGCCGGAATTGCCATTCGATCGGCGGTCTGGGCGGCGAGCGCGGGCCGGCGCTGGACGCTGTGGCGACGCGCATGACGCTGGACCAGATCCGCTACAAGGTGGTGACAGGTGGAGGCAATATGCCTGCGTACGGGAAGAATCTTTCGCCACCGGAGATTGAGGCGCTGGTGAGTTTCCTCGAGACGCTGCATCCGGCTAACGAACAGCCAGCCATTGACGCTGCGCAACAAGCTACTCAGTCGAATGCCGCGCCGGCGCCGGCGAGCGGGGCCGGCGGTCCATGAGTGAGGACGCGCTCTTCACTACGTGGGATATTCCGTGGGCAGTGACGGCGGCGCTTGCGGTGACGGCGGCGATCTACGTTCGCGGGTGGATGCGGATTCGCAGAACGCGGCCGGAGCAGTTCCCTGTTTGGCGGTTGGCTGCATTTCTGGGTGGTTTGCTGGCGATCTTTGTTGCGGTGGCATCGCCGCTCGATACGTTCAGCGAATCGCTGCTGTTCATGCATATGGCGCAGCACTTTGTGCTGATGTCGGTTGCGCCTCCGCTGATGGTGCTGGGTGCGCCGGTGGTTCCGATGCTGCGCGGATTGCCGCGTTGGATGATCCAGCGCGTGTTGCGGCCGTTATTTGCGACGGGCATTGCCCACCATGTTGGGGCGTGGCTGACGCGGCCCCGCGTGGCGTGGATCGCGATGAATGCCGCCTATGTGGGGTGGCATATTCCCAGGGCGTATGAGTTTGCGCTGGCTTCGGAGAACTGGCACAACTTTGAGCACGCCTGCTTTTTCTTCACAAGCGTGATGTTCTGGTGGCCTGTGATTGCGCCGTGGCCGCACAGGCAGCGGGGATCGCGGTGGTTGCTACTTCCCTACCTGATTACCGCGGATCTGGTGAATACCGGGGTCTCAGCGTTACTGTGCTTTTCGGGACGGCTCCTTTACCCAAGCTATGGCGCGATTCCGCGGCTGTTTGGATTGACGGCGCTGAACGATCAGATTGCTGCGGGGGCATTTATGTGGGTGGCGGGGTCTACGGTGTTTCTGATTCCGGCAATGATGATCACGGTGCAGTTGCTTTCGCAACGGAGGGAGCGGCTGGCTGCGCAGAATATTCTTGCGGCAAATCGGTAAGGGGAATGCACGCTCGGGTCTCAGGAATCGAGACCCGGGGCACGCGTTCAAGTTTGCTGACTAAGGTTTGGTTGCGAGGATCAGCGGCGACGGGCCGGGGGCTTCGAGGAGTCGCGGGTTGGTGAAGCCTGCTTCTTCGAGCCACGCGCCGATTTCTTCAAAGGACCAGGTGTTGCCGTCCGTCGTGTTGACGAGCATGTTGACGGCGAAGAAGAGGGCGTTTGGCGGGCCGGTTCTTTCTTTGTTGACCAGGAATTCCTGAATGGCGATGGTGCCGCCGCTGGCCAGAGCCTCGAAGGTTTTGGCCAGGAGCTTGCGGCTCAACGCCTCGCCTTCGCTATGCAGAATGTGGCCAAGGGTGGCAAGCGCATAGCCGGAGCCGAAGTCGGCATCGTGGAGATCGCCCTCGACGAAGGAAAAGCGATCGGCTAATCGGAAGCCCGTGGTGGTTTTCTTCGTGACCGGGATGACCTCCGGCCAGTCGACTGCGGTGACATGGACGCGCGGCGAGCTTTGCGCGACGGCGATGCCCCACACTCCGGAACCCGCGGCGAGATCGAGCACCTTGACCGGCGCGCCAGTGCTGCCGAAGTTGATCTCGGCGGCCAGGGTCTGGGCCGCGGGATAGCTCATGGGGAAGATGTCGAGGACGAAGTTGTGGAAGAACTCGGCGCCGGCCTGCTCCGTGTTCACCGGCGATACGGGATTGCCGGTGGCGACGACTTCGTTGAGATGAAGCCAGCGCGGGATGAGCTGTTCGCTGCAATGTTTGATGAGCCCACCCTGGAAGGATGGCTTGGTGCTGACCAGGAAGGCGTCGCTTTCAGGGGTGAGGGCGTAACGGCCCTGTTCGTCTTTGGAGAGGAAATTGAGGCTGACGAGGACATTCATGATGGCGGTAAGGCCGCGCGCGGAGGCGCGCGTGGCTTTCTCGACTTCCCAGATGTTTTTGGGGCCGCTGTCGAGGACATCGAATACCCGGTGGCGGATCGCCGCCTCGAGCACAAGGGGCGGAACGTAGCCCCAGGCCATTTGCATAATGCGTTCGGGAGTCACCTGCACAGGAGTGGCAGTTGCCATCGGTGTTTCCTCGTTTCCTGAGAATCGCGGGAATTTTGGGTACTGAGAACCTGGGGAGCTTGTGGATGCGGAGGAGTGTAGAACTGGTCTCATATGGAATGCAACGGCTTCGGCGGACTGCATGAGCCCCGCTTCGATGGCGGGTCTCACACGCTGCATGTCCTGGGTATGAGGCTTATGAGACCAGTTCCAGCAGTTTTGCCGGTGAATTCGAGGCGAAACTGCGGCGCTTTTGGGGGCGGGACGACGAAGAAAAAGTGGGCTGGCGCCAGGGGCCAGCCCGTTGGGGGAGGAAATGGTTCAACGGCCCGGCCCCGGGTTAGAAGGCCAGGTGAGTGGTTAGACGGGGCAATCGATTTGGGGTGATCCCGCGCGGGTTCTTGGGGGAGGTGGGGGAGGGCTGCCGTATGTACGCCGGACCAGGTAGAATCGGATCGTTCGATGGAAATGACAAGAGAGGCGGCGGCACAGGTCAACGAGCATGCGAGGTTCGCCAGGGCAGAACCATGCGCCGAACCGGAGGCCGGAGTTCGTCTTTTCGGCGTGCCCGTCTTGGGCGGCTACAATCCGTTGGGGCGTGGATTTGCGTATTCCCTACAGAGACGAATGAGTAGCCGAAGCGAGGCGCCATGACTGCGCCCATGCAGCATGTTCCGGACTCGGCGCTGGTCGAGCGAATCATGGCGGGAGACGAAGGTGCGCTGGCCGCGCTCTACGATCGCTATGCGGGCATGCTGTTTGCCATGCTGGTGCGCATTCTGCGGGACACGAGCGCGGCTGAAGAGGTTCTGCAGGACCTTTTTCTGCAGCTATGGCGCGGGGCATCGCGCTTCGACGCGAGCCGCGGATCGCTGGCGGCGTGGCTGCTGGTGATCGGGCGGAATCGGGCGCTATCGCGCCTGCGCGGCAAAGGGCGGCACGAGATTCTCGCGGACTCTGAAGAATTTTCTATTGAAGCGGTGCCTTCGTCCGGGAATCTGGAGGATGAGGTGGCGCGGATGCAGTTGATGGAAAGGCTGCGAGGGGCGATGGCTGCTCTGCCGCAGGAACAGAGGGAGGCAGTAGAGCTGGCGTATTTTGAGGGGATGACACAAACGGAGATTGCGGCGCGGGTCGGCTGTCCACTGGGAACGGTGAAGTCGAGGGTGCGGGCCGCAATGCAAACGCTGAAGCAATTATTTGAAGATGAATGGACACGTCAATCCGGAAGACTCTGACCTCTACGCGTTAGGGGCGCTCGACGGTACGGAGATGGAGGAGCTCGAGGCACACCTGCGTTCGTGCGCGGAGTGCACGGGCGCGGTGGACGCGGCTCGGCAGCGTGTGGCGCTGCTGGGGTTGTCTGCGCCTGCGGTTGCTCCTCCCGCGCGGGTGAAAGAGGCGCTGCTGCGAAGGGTGCTGGCGGAGCAGATTCCGGAGGCGCATCGGGCTGGCGCTGCGGTGAGGGCTGAGTCCGGGCCGCGCGCGCTGCGATTGGCGTGGCTGACGCCGGCGTTCGGCACGGCGGCGGTGGTTTTCGCGGCGCTGACGGCGGCGATCTGGATGAAGGATGTGCGGGACAGCCGGCGGATCCAAGAGCTGGAGGGCCAGCTGGCGCTGGCGCAGAACCGGTCGCTCGAAATTGCGCGGGCGTCGGAGGAGACGAACAAGCTGCTCGAAATGCCGGGGACGAAGCGGGTGGCGCTGATGCCGATGCCCGGGATGGGGAACGGGCGCGCGGGCGTGCTCTACAACGCGAAGATGGGCATGGTGGCGTGCGCGGGTTGGCTGCCGGCGCCTCCCGCGGGCAAGAGCTATCAGCTGTGGCTCGTGCCGATGGAGGGCAAGCCGATGCCGCTGCGCGTCTTCTCTGGCGGAGAATGGACCGAGCCGGTGACGGCGCACGTGACGCCGGGGATGGAGGCGAAGGCGTTCGCCGTGACCGAGGAGCCCGAGGGCGGCATGCCTTGGCCGACGGGTCCAAAGGTGCTGGTAGGCGTGGGCGAGTAGGGAGGCGAGCCAGTAGCCGGTAGCCAGTAGCCTGTAGCCGATGTACGCCACGCCGCAGTTACTGGGATGGGTGCGTGGTCCGGTAAACTCGGGGTGTATGTCTTCGAGTGCGAGTCCGGTTTCGAAGTCGGGTAAGTGGAGCGGGTCGGCAATCCGCGAGATGTTTCTGAAATTTTTTGAGACGAAGGGGCACCGGCGGGTGCACTCGTCGTCGCTGGTGCCTGCCAACGATCCCACGCTGCTGTTTACGAATGCGGGGATGAATCAATTCAAAGACGTGTTTCTGGGGCTGGAGCGGCGGGACTACTCGCGCGCGACGACGTCGCAGAAGTGTGTGCGGGCGGGCGGGAAGCACAACGACCTCGAAAATGTCGGGTTCACGCGGCGGCACCATACTTTCTTCGAAATGCTGGGCAATTTCAGCTTTGGGGACTACTTCAAGAAGGATGCGATTGCGTTTGGATGGGAGCTCGTCACTTCGCCGGAATGGTTTGGGATCTCGAAGGACAAATTGTACGTGACGATTTTCGAGGGTGACGCCGAGGTTCCGCGGGACGACGAGGCGGAGCGGCTGTGGATGGACGTTGGCGTTCCGAAGGAGCGCATCTTTACCTATGGCCGCAAGGATAACTTCTGGCAGATGGGCGAAACGGGGCCTTGCGGTCCGTGCTCGGAGATTTTTTACGACATGGGCATGGAGGCCGCGGAGACGACGGGCCCCGACGGTACCAAGATCGACAGGCCGTTTGGAGAGGACGAAGCGCGGTATGTGGAGATTTGGAATTTGGTTTTTATGCAGTTCGATCGCGTGCTGGTTAGAAAATACTGCGCTTCCCACGGGGAGCTTACCCTTTCGGACTTAGATTGCCGCGAATGCAAAAAGGAAATTGAAGAAGGTACTAGAAAGCAAAACGGATTTACTGCGGAGTATCGACTAGATAATCTGCCGAAGCCTTCGATTGATACAGGGATGGGTTTGGAGCGGGTGGCTGCTGTTTTGCAGGGGGTAGTCTCGAATTTCGAGACAGATCTTTTCACGCCGCTGATTGCGAAGGCTGCGGCGTTAACGGGTTTTGTATCAGGGCACGACTTCAGTCGTGCCGACAAGGCGGAAAAAAAGAAAGGGGCTTTAGCCCCTGAGGGCGAATCCCTCACGGGCAACGCATCGCTCCGTATCATCGCCGATCACGCCCGGGCCTCAACCTTCCTCATCAACGACGGCGTTCTCCCCTCGAATGAAGGCCGCGGCTATGTGCTNNTTGCTGGGCCAGGAGAAGCCTTTCATGTATCAGATGGTGTATGCGGTCCGGGACGAGATGCAGGATGCATATCCGGAGCTGAAGGAAAGCGCTGATCGTGTGGCGAAGGTCGTCGAGGCCGAGGAGAAGCAGTTTGCTCGGGTGCTGGAGATTGGCGCATCGGCCTTAGACAGGGAGCTCCGGTTCATCAAAGAGCGCGAAGACGAAGGCAGTCCAGTAATGCCCGGCGAAGTCGCGTTGGGCCTGGATTTCCTCGTCAATGAGTCCGCTTCTCGTGGTGCCGAGTCTCCAGAGAAGCGCGAGGCAGTGGCGAAAGCTAATTACGAGAAGCTC
>PMSS01000008.1 GCA_003167515.1 Acidobacterium sp.
GCCCCCGCAGGCGGGCGATCTCGGCGGGTGCGACCCAGCCGTCGGCGGTGTCCGTGATCGAGTTGCCGAAACCGACGACGGTGAGGGTCTCCCGCAGGCCGGTGAGGGTGAGGGTGTTGCCGAGCTCCAGGCCGTCGCCTCCGGCATCTGGGCCACCGCCAAGCCGGCGGACGTCCATCACCACCTGGCCGGGACCATCCGGCCAGTGACCGTTGTCCAGCACCACGTCGTCGACCGGGCCACCGGGCGACGCGCGCCCGGCCAGCGTGAGCTGCCCGAACGGCTGGCCGCCCGACTGCGCCTGAACCGTCGACACGGAGAATGGCCCGGCGGCCGCGGTGACCCCGCGCAGGCTCCGGGTGGCGTCCAGATCCGCCGAGCTGGCGCGGGCCGCGTTCACGGTGACGGTTACGTCCGCGCCGCGCTGGGCGCCGAACGCGTGGGTAAACGGGGCGTTGCTGGCGGACAGCAGGGTGAGGCCGAGCGTCGCCGAGGCGGTAGAAATCAGCAGGACCATACCGATCACGACGGCCTGCACCTTGTGCCGCAGCAGACCGCCGGTCGCGGTGCGGATCGCGCCCAGCCAGCTCCAGCTCATGCCCGGCCTCCTGCCGCTACCGGCGCCACCGTGACCGGGCCGCCCGCCACCCGCCCGTCCACGATCCGCACCGTGCGGGCTGCGTACCGTTCCGCAAGCGAGGGGTCGTGCGTCACCAGCACCAGCGTCGTCCCTGACTCGCGCTGCCGCACCCCCAGCAGCTCCAGCACATGCTGCCCATTCACCGAATCCAGATTCCCAGTCGGCTCATCGGCCAGCACAATCGGCGGCTCCAGCACAAACGCCCGCGCCAGCGCCACCCGCTGCTGCTCTCCACCCGAAAGCTGCACCGGATAATGATGCAACCGATCCTGCAACCCGACCGCCGCCAGCAGCGGCTCCGCCTTCTTCCGCGCATCGCCGCGCGCATTCAGCTCATACGGCAGCATCACATTTTCCAGCGCCGTCAGCGTCGGAATCAGCTGGTACGACTGAAACACAAACCCAATGCGCCTCCCGCGCACCTCCGCCAGCTTGTCCTCTTCAAGACGGCTGATGGCAATCCCGTCCAGCATCACTTCCCCTTCCGTCGGCGAATCCAGCCCCGCCAGCAATCCCAGCAGCGTGCTCTTGCCGCTCCCGCTCGCGCCCATAATCGCCGCAAACTGCCCGCGCGGAATCACCAGATCGATCCCCCGCAAAATCTCCACCGTCCGCGTTCCATTCCGAATCGACTTCTTCAGCCCCCGAACCTCGATCATCCGCTCTCCTCAACCCGTCTAAACTAATTGTGTAAAAAGTCTTTGTGAAAAGTGAGATGTCATCCTGAGCGGAGTTTGACGCATAGCGTCAAACGAAGTCGAAGGACCTGCGGTTTCTTGCCCAGCCCATAACGCTCATGTCTGCGCCTAAAAAATCCTGTCTCGCGACTCTGATGACCGCGCTCATCCTCTCTCTACCTTTGTACGCCGCCCAGCCGCACCCCGTTCCCTCACGTAGCGTCCCCATCATCGATTGCTTCGGCGACAGCATCACCGCCGGCTACGGCGTCGAACCCGGCCACGCCTACCCCGACTACCTCCAGAGCGACCTCGACAACCGCGGCTATCACTACAAAATCGTCAACTCCGGCGTCAGCGGCAATACCAGCAAAGACGGCGTCGACCGCCTGAAAGACGTTCTCCGCCTCCACCCCACCATCGTCATCGTCGAATTCGGCGGCAACGACGGCCTTCGCGGCATCCCCATCGCGGACACGCGCCGCAACCTCGCGACCATCGTCTCCACCCTGCTTCAGGCAGGCAGCAAGGTCATCCTCGCCGGCATCTCCCTTCCCCCCAACTACGGCGCCGACTACATCCACCAGTTCGATGAAACCTACCGCCTCACTGCGGCAAAATTCCACGTCCCGCTCCTGCCCATGCTCTACGCTAACGTCTACACCGTTCCCGGCGCCATTCAGGAAGACGGCATCCATCCCACCGCAAAGGGCGCGCAGCTGGTCGCCGACAACTTCCTCCCGCTGCTCCTGCCCTTGCTCCGCAAATAGGCAACGACCAATCCGGGTGCCCATATCTGCCAGCAGTTGGCAGATGTGGGCTTGGCGAAACGCGGACACCACAAATTAGTTGCGGCCATTTCCCGGCAACTAATCCCTCCCCGCGTGTTTTCACCGTGCGTAAGGCGAATGACAACAGCACGACCGCAGTAAGCCATCCGCCCCACGGAGACCCACATTATGAAACTCTCTCTCGTTGCCACTGCTCTTCTCGCCCTCACCGGCACCGTCGCGATGGCGCAGAACATCAACCAGCGCAAGGTCGATCAGCAGGATCGCATCGCCCAGGGCGTTCGCAGCGGTCAGCTCACCCCCCGCGAGATCGCCCATCTCGAGCGCCGCGAAGGCTCCATTAACCGCGAAGAGTACCGGATGCGCCGCGCCGACAACGGTCATCTCACCCGGTTCGATCGCGCCGCTATCAACCGCCGCCAGAACCACCTCTCACGCGCGATCTACCGCGACAAGCACAACAGATTCCATCGCGGATAACTCGATCCCCGAACCACCGGTGCCCCATATCTCGACTTTGAGATGTGACAATCCCACCGGTACCCCACATCTGCCTGCTGTTGGCAGATGTGGGAATGGCGCGAAGCGCGTCTGCCGCACCGCAGGTGCCTCACACCAAAACCACAAACGGCTGAAACAAAGTCCCCGCCACTCTCCGCCCCACCGCCACCAGTTCCCGCTGCCCCTCAAAAATCTTCACCAGCGCCGCGCCTGAATACTCCGGCAGATTCACCTGCATCCCATTCCGAATCCGCCCCACCGTCTGCTCATCCGCAGTCACGGCCGGCATCTCCGGCAGCAGCGTTCGCGGATGCGGCATCCGCTCCTCCAGCTTTCCCTCCGCGCCAAGCGCCTCCACTTCATCGAGCGGCAACGCCTGCTCCAGCGTGAACGCTCCAACCGCCGTTCGCCTCAGGCTCGACAAATGCGCCCCGCACCCCAGCGCCTGCCCCATCGCGTGCGCAATCGCCCGCACATATCCTCCCGCCGAGATCTGCATCTCGAACCAGGCCGTGTTCCCCTCCACTCTCTCGATCGCGAACGCATCCACCGTAATCCGCACCGGCTTCAGCTCCGGCGTTTTTCCCGCGCGCGCCAGCTTGTACGCCGGCTTTCCATCAATCTTCTTTGCAGAAAACGGCGGCGGCATCTGCTCAATCTCGCCTGTAAATTTCGCCGCCTCCGCCCGCACCGCATCAATCGCTAACACCACTGAGCGCGGATCCCCCACCGCCTGCCCCTCGGCGTCATACGTATCCGTCGCGAATCCAAATCGAATCGCCCCCGTATACGTCTTCGCGCTTGTACCAAAGAATTGTGCCAGTCTCGTGTACTTACCCAGCAGCAGCGGAAGCACGCCGGTCGCCATCGGATCCAGCGTCCCCAGATGTCCCACCGACTGCTCGCCCGCAGCCCGCCGCACCCGCGCCACCACATCATGCGATGTCATCCCACCCGGCTTATCGACAATCAGGAGCCCATTCACTCAACTACGATACCGTCATCCTGAACAAAGCGCAGCGAGTGAAGCACCCCGACTATCCATCGACTGCCCACTTCCGCTTCAGGTTTCCCACCACGACATCGCTTCAGGCGCCGCTTCAAACTTTGCCCAGCGCCCGAAACCAAAAAGGAAAAGGAAAACGCCAGGTTCACCCCACAG
>PMSS01000233.1 GCA_003167515.1 Acidobacterium sp.
GAAGGTGCTCTCCGAGGGAAACCGCTTCTGCGATCGCCTCCATGTCCAGGCCAAGCAGAAGATTGACGACCAGTTTCATCTGAACGCCGGAAGATCCGGGGCCAATCAGGAACCACTGCTTCGCTAAGGATTCGAAAATTGGGACACATTGCTCGAAGGTCTCTTTGTCACCGCCGGCAAGCAGCGTGATCGTTCCCGCGTCGACCGCTGACGTCGATCCGGAGATGGCTACATCGAGGAATTTTATGCCCCTCGTGCCGGCCTCCTGATGCAGGTTGCGCGACAGTTCCGGCGAGATGGTACTCATTTCGAGGATGACGGTTCCCGGATTTGCCGCGGAAAAGACGCCTCCCTTGTCGAGGTAAACAGACCGAACGGCCGCATCATTGGCCAGGGAAGAAAGAATTACATCCGAATGAGATATGAGTTCCGCAACGGATGGCGCGATGGCGATCCCTTCCTTCCCGATCTCAGCTGCCGGTTGCGGACTGCGATTCCACGCTCTAATATTCCACCCGGCTCTATACAAGCGCCGTGCAAGCCGGCTTCCCATGAGCCCAAGGCCAATGAAGCCAACTTTTGCCGCGAGTTGATTGAGTTTTGTTACTGGCATGTGAATGACGTTATCTCCTCGTCGTCTCGCTGGTCGTTTCGCCCCTGGTCGGTGATCGATCCCGGCTATATGGGCCCGGATCGGCTCTGAATCAGCCTCGTAGCGTCTCGGTACCGAACGCAACCACCCGTCGCAAACTCAGAATGACAGAAGCAAGGCGTATTGCAAAGCGGCTTTACGCATCCTTATCCGCGGAGTACCATCCAAAAATCGCGGAGGGTGCAGAACATATGACAGTCACGCTGAACGGCAGACCACAGGCGATACAGACCGGAGAACGCCTGATCGACCTGATCAACCGTTGCGAGATCGAAGTTCCGCACGTCTGCTATCACCCCCAGCTTGGACCGATCCAGACCTGCGATACCTGCATGGTCGAGGTCGACGGCAAACTGGCGCGAGCTTGTGGCACTATGGCGGCGGACGGCATGAGCGTGGTCACGTCCTCGCCGCGTGCAGACGCGGCGCAGCGCGAGGCCTTTGACCGCATCCTCGGCAATCACATGCTCTACTGCACGGTCTGCGACAACAACAACGGCAACTGTACCGTGCATAACACGACGAAGCTCCTTCACGTCGAACATCAGGCAATCCCATACAAGCCGAAGCCTTACGAAGTGGATATGTCCAATCCCTTCTACCGCTACGATCCTGACCAGTGCATTCTGTGCGGGCGCTGTGTTCAGGCCTGCCAGACCCTCGAGGTTAATGAGACGCTGACTATCAATTGGGAAGATCCGCACCCGCGCGTCTTGTGGGATGGTGGAGCACCGATCGGCGAATCGAGTTGTGTTTCGTGCGGGCATTGTGTCACCGTCTGCCCCTGCAATGCACTGATGGAAAAGTCGATGCTTGGAGAGGCGGGCTACATGACCGCGCTACCCAAGGCCGCGCTCGACGGGATGATCGATGTGGTGAAAGACATTGAGCCGGAGATGGGCTACGGCGCCATTCTCCAGCTCTCCGAAATGGAATCGCACATGCGCGAGTCGCGCACCAGGAAAACCAAGACCGTCTGCACGTATTGCGGCGTTGGTTGCAGCTTCGATGTCTGGACGAAAGACCGCCATATTCTGAAGGTCGAGCCGGCCGAGGGAGCGGCCAATGGCGTCTCCACCTGCATCAAGGGTAAGTTCGGCTGGGACTACGTCAACAGTCCTGACCGCCTGACAAAGCCGCTCATCCGTGAGGGAGATGCCTTCCGCGAGGCTTCCTGGGATGAGGCGCTGTCTCTGGTGGCGCGCAGATTTACAGAGATCAAGGCAGCTACCGGTCCCGACTCGCTGGCCTTCATCTCTTCTTCTAAATGTACAAACGAAGAAAGCTACCTGATGCAAAAACTGGCGCGTGCGGTTATTGGCACCAATAACATGGATAACTGCTCCCGCTACTGTCAGGCCCCGGCAACCACGGGTCTCTTCCGAACCGTTGGCTATGGTGGCGACTCCGGTTCGATCTCCGACATGGAGAAGGCGGGGCTGGTGGTGATTATCGGAAGCAATACCGCCGAAAGCCACCCGGTAATTGCTACGCGGGTTAAGCGCGCTCACAAAATGCACGGCCAAAAACTGATCGTTGCCGACCTTCGCGGAAACGAAATGGCCGAGCGTGCGGATTTATTCTTGCGCCCGCGCCCAGGTACCGATCTTGTCTGGCTGTCCGCGGTCACCAAATATATCCTCGACAACGGACTTGCCGACCAGGAATTTATCGGTAAGTGGGTCAATCGCGCCGATGAATACAAAAAGAGCCTGGATCTTTTCACGCTCGAAATGGCGAGTCGGAGGTGCGGCCTTCCTATCGAAACGCTTACAACGGTTGCCCATATGATCGCGGAAGCAAAAGGGGTCTGCGTTCTCTGGGCAATGGGCGTTACGCAGCACACCATGGGTTCTGACACTTCTACCGCTATCTCCAACCTCCTGCTGGCGACCGGCAATTACATGAAGCCGGGAACGGGGGCATACCCCCTGCGCGGGCATAACAACGTGCAGGGGGCCAGCGATCACGGCGCCATGCCCAACTACTTCCCGGGATATCAGAGAGTGGATGATCCGGCAATTCGCGCCAAATTTGAGAAGGCGTGGAATGTTCAATTGCCGCCGAAGCCGGGGCTCGATAACCACATGATGATCGACGCCATCCACGAAGGCAAACTGAAGGCGATGTACGTATTCGGCGAAGAGATGAGCATCGTTGATTCCAACGCAAACTACGTGGGCGACGCTCTGTCGAAACTCGACTTCTTTGTTATGCAGGAGATCTTCTTCAGCGAGACCTGCCACTTTGCGGACGTGATTCTTCCCGCCAGTCCGAGTCTGGAAAAGGAAGGAACCTTTACCAGCACCGAGCGCCGTATCCAGCGTCTCTATCAGGTCCTGGAGCCTCTCGCGGAGAGCCGTCCCGACTGGACCATTGTTCAGGACATCGCCAATCGACTTGGCGCCGGCTGGAAGTACGAGCACCCTTCTCAAATTTACGAAGAGATCGCCGCACTAACACCGTTGATGGCTGGCGTCACCTACGAACGCCTCGAAGGCTACAAGACACTCCAGTGGCCCGTGGCTGCGGATGGCGGCGATCAACCTTTGCTGTATACCAGGGAGTTCAACTTTCCTGACGGCAAAGCCACGTTTTACCCTGTACCCTGGTCGGAGCCGTCCGATCAACAGGACGCCGAATACGACCTGCATCTGAACAACGGCCGCCTCCTTGAACATTTCCACGAAGGCAACATGACCTATCGCACCGAGGGCATTCGCGAAAAGACGCCCTCCACTTTTGTCGAGGTATCGCCGGAACTCGCTGGCGAGCGCGGCATCCGGACCGGTAGCTGGGTGCAATTAACCTCGCGATACGGCAAGGTGCGCGCGCAGGCCGTCATTACTACAAGAGTGCACGGAAAAGAGCTGTATATGCCTATGAACTCTACCGACGAGCCTGTCAACCATCTCACCAGCAGCCATACGGACAAAGTAACTCACACCCCGGCTTACAAAGAGACATCCGTGCAACTCCGTGTGCTGGGACAGATCGGCGATGACCCGCTGCCTCCGACGAATTCACGCCACGGACATCCGACACCTCAGACTGGCGTCGAGGTAGAGCGTAAGTGGAAACGCAAGGATTATCGTCAACCCGGCGATCAACTGGTCCAGATCCAAACTCGATAGCCCGCTACCCGCAAGGAGAAGCAAATGGCCCGCCCTATCTCTCTTGAGTTACCGCCTCGCGATCCGCGTGAAGAGTTGCACAAGCGGTTGGAACAGGCCCCCGTTGCGCACGCGGAGGCCTTACTCGACTCATACGAATTGCTGCAGCAACTCCACGACCACGGCCTCCTCGAACTGCTGCGCGGCGCACTTTCTGCAAGCGACGATTTGATTGAAACCGCAGTCGATGCTGCCAAATCGCCCGAATCCGTTCGCGCGATTCGCAATGCCATCATCATCGGCAAGATCCTTGCATCCATCAATCCGGACGTGCTCCAGGGCGTCGCTGTTGCAGTAGGCGACACACTCGGATGTTACGACAAACCGATCATTGAGCCACCCGGGCTCTTGTCGCTCCTCAGCCAGTTTCGCCACAAAGAGTTACGCCGGAGCATGGCTCTCATTAACAAGTTCCTTGAGGCGCTCGGCAATCAAATCAAACTGCGCGGAAGCTGCGAATGAGGTCGGTCTCGCTGATCCTCTTCAGATGTATTCATAAAAACGCCAGGACGCGTGCCTGGCTCGCCCTGCTCCTGCTTCCCAACCTCATGGGTGGCGCCCAGGCAGAAAGTCCGGATCAAGCGCAGACCCTCGTCGCCTCAAACCGAACCATGTCCGCGACACTCACCGTCTCCCCTGGCCACGCTCACCTGGAAATCCGCGATTTGCCCACGCAACGCACGCTCACCCTCCTCCAGCTCTTCAGCATCACGATGTCGAACGGCTCCACGCTCAGGTCCTCCGACCTGCAAAACGATCGGCCTATTGTGGCGTCATCCCGGCAATCGGACAAGCAGCTATGTGCAGAAATGGACGACCCAACCTCCGGCGCGACATTCCACTGGTGCCTGCTCATCCCATCGAACAGCAGTTACATGCGCGAACAACTCACCATCCACGCCGGCACTCGTGAGCTCGCCATCGCTCAGGTAGATCTCGTTCATTTTCAGGATCCCCAGGCGCACGTCATCGGCACAGTGAAAGGATCTCCGGCGGCCGATGACCACACGTACTTCGCCTTCGAGCATCCGCTGTCCTTCACCAAAGCGGACAACGGAACGGTCGATGCTGGCATCGATCGCGTACTTCCCTTACAGCCCAACCAGTCCGTCACGTACTCCGCCGTGATCGGCACTTACCCGCCGGGCCAGCTGCGCCGCACTTTTCTCGCGTACATAGAAAACGAGAGACCGCGCCCTTACACGCCCTTCCTGAATTACAACAGCTGGTACGACATCGGCTACGAGAACCGTTACTCCGAACCCGACGCTCTCGACCGCATACATGCCTTCGGCACCGAGCTCGCCGAAGAACGCCGCGTAAAGCTCGACTCTTTCGTCTTCGATGATGGATGGGATGACCCCACTTCCTTCTGGGGTTTCGATCATGAGCTACCCAACGGATTCACCCGCATCGCCCGCCAGGCAGCGGCCTATAACGCCGGTATAGGTGTCTGGCTCTCCCCATGGGGTGGCTACGCCGAGCAGAAGCGTGAACGTATCGCCAATGGCAAAGCCCACGGATACGAGATCATCGCCAATGGCTTCGCGCTATCCGGCCCAAAGTACTTTCACGACTTCTCCGCCATCTGCTCGGATATGATCCGCAACTTCAACGTGAACTCATTTAAGTTAGACGGCACCGGAAACGCCGATCGAGTCTTTCCCGGTTCCGTGTTCGACAGCGACTTCGACGCCGCCATCCATCTAATCCATCAAATCCGCGCACAAAAATCCGGCATCTTCATGAATTTGTCGACAGGAACTTACCCCTCCCCGTTCTGGCTGTTCTATTCCGATTCCATCTGGCGAGGCGGCGACGATCACGACTTCGACGGTGTGGGCACCGAACGCCAGCGCTGGATTACCTACCGCGATGAGCAAACGTATCGCAACGTAGTTCAGGCCGGGCCCTTATTTCCCATCAATTCCCTTATGCTGCATGGTTTGATCTATGCCAAACAAGCCGCCGGTCTTAGCAGCGATCCTAAGAATGATTTCCCCGATGAGGTTCTCTCCTTCTTTGGCAGCGGCACGCAGTTACAGGAAATGTACATAACTCCTTCCCTCCTCACCCAGTCCGACTGGGATATCCTCGCGAAGGCCGCTCGCTGGTCCCGCGACCACGCCGCAATCCTGCAGGATGTCCACTGGATTGGCGGCGATCCCGGCAAACTGCAGGTCTATGGATGGGCCGCATGGAGTCCCAGAGGCTGGATCGTCACCCTCCGCAACCCCTCCGCTCAGGCACAGAATTTCAGCCTAGATCTCTCGTCGTCCCTCGAACTACCCTCGAAAACCCAAACCACATTCGCAGTAGAACAACCCTTCGCGACCCACCCCAGCGTCCCGCAACACTGGCATTCCGGCCAAACCATCACGCTCCCCGTCGAGCCTTTCGAGGTGCGCATCTTCGAATCGGACGCGAAGCCCTGACCGCCCCAAAGCGGCGCTACAATTGCTGATCCGAAAACGGGAGATTCGCCCCATGACCACGTTGCCTCAGGACCTCCGTTTCGCCTTGCGACAGCTCAGAAAGTCGCCGGCCTTTACGCTCACGGCAGTTGTGACGCTGGGACTCGGCATCGGCGTCAACGCCGCCATGTTCTCCGTCATCGAGCAGGTCCTGCTTCGCCCCATGCCCTACCGCGACGCCTCGCGCCTGGTCCAGATCGCGCCCCATGCCCTCAGCGGTCGCAGCTTTGATCCAGCCTCTCTTCCCGACGTTTGCGACTGGAAATCCCGCTCCCACAGCTTTTCCGATATGGCCTGGTGGACCATCCAGGTGCCCACCCTCGGCGACCGCGACAACCCCGAGCTTGTCGCCCAAATCAGCGCCAGTGCCAACCTCCTCGACGTCCTCGGCGTCCAGCCCATCATCGGTCGCGGCTTTCTCCCCGAAGATGGCAAAGCGAGCAAAGCCCAGGTCGTCATCCTCGGCGACTCCACCTGGCATAAGGTCTTCAACGCGAATAAGTCAGTCATCGGCCACACCGTCCCCATCAATGGAGACCCGTACACCGTCATCGGCGTCATGCCGCCCAATTTCCAGTTCCCGCAAAACAGCGGCGACGAAATCTACTCTCCCCTGCCCACTGATGCATCCCTTGAGGACCGCGGCAACTCCTCTTTCTCGGCCGTCGCCCGTCTGCGCCCCGGCGTCAGTGTCGAGCAGGCGCAGCACGAAATCTCCGCCATCCACGCGCAATTGCTGCACGAATACGCAGCGACCGAGTCCTCAGAACCCGTCCTCGTAGAAACCCTCAGCGACGTTTTCACCGACAACGTACGTTCCGGCCTCTACGCCCTCGATGCAGCCGTCGCCGTCGTGTGGCTCATCACCTGTGCCAACCTGGCAGGCCTTATGCTCGCGCGCGCCAACAGCCGCCGCCGCGAGCTCGCCATCCGCGGCGCTCTGGGAGCCGCCAAATCCCGCCTCGTTCAGCAGTTTCTTACCGAAAGCCTCTTCGTCAGCCTCGTCGGTGGCCTCGCAGGCCTGGCCGCCGCTTGGACCGCGCTGCGCATTCTCAGTCATTACCTCGCAAATGCAGTCCCCTTCGGCGATCAGATTCACATCGACGCCGGCGTCTGCGCGGTCCTCGTCCTCTTCTCCTGCCTGTCCGCCCTCCTCTTTGGCGTTGGCCCAGGACTCTACGGCGCCAGCCTGCCTGTTCAGGAAGGCCTTCGCGACGGAGCCGCCGCATCCGGTACCAGCAAAAACACGCCCGCTGGCGCGATGCTCTCGTCGTCGGCGAAATCGGCATGACCCTCGCCCTGCTCATCGCCGCCGGACTCCTCATCCAAACCCTCTGGCAGCTCCGCCACACCAATCTGGGCTTCGCGCCGGAGCAGGTCGATACCACCTCCATCTTCATGCCCACCCACGGCGCATGGTGGGAGGGCGGCGATGCCAAAGCTCCCAGCATCGTCACCGGCTTCTACGATCCTCTACTGGACAAACTCAGCCACATACCTGGAATTCAGTCCGTCGGTCTCGCCACCATTCGCCCCTTCACCGCCAGCCATTTCACTCTTAACACCTGGCCCGCCAACCAGCCCCAGCCTTCGCAAAGAGATCAGCACGGCGCAGCCGCGCGCGCCAGCAACGCCGACTACTTCCGAACCATGGGCATTACCGTCACCAGCGGCCGTAACTTTGCGGAGACCGACAGTCCTGGCACACCCCTCGCGGTCCTCGTCAACCATGAGTTCGTCCGCACCATTCTCCACGGCGGCAATCCTCTCGGCACCCAGCTCAAATGGGACGACACCGACAAGAACCTGATTGCCACCATCATCGGCACCATCGCCGACATTCACCAGGATTCCGTACGAGCCGCGTCCTCACCCGAGATTTACTTCGACCTCGACCAGATGACTCCCGGCATGGATTTGTATTCGGTCCTCGCCACCTTCCACATGGATGTCACCGTCCGCACGCGCCTCGCTCCGGAAGCTGCCTTTCGCACAGTCCGCGACGCCGTGCACAATCTCAATCCCAACCTCGCCTTCGCGGAACAGACCACCATGCAGCAAGTCGTCGACGCCTCTCTCGGCCCCCAAACGCTCGCAGCCCGCCTGCTCGGCATCTTCGGCTTCGTCGCATTGCTCATCGCCGTCGCCGGAATTTACGGCCTCCTCGCCTATTCGGTCAGCCAGCGCACCCGTGAGCTCGGCGTTCGCATCGCCCTCGGCGCCCAACGCGAAAACATCCTCTGGCTCGTCCTCCGTCATGCCGTCATCCTGCTGGCACTCGGTGTTTCCGTAGGCCTTGGAGTAGCATGGGCCGCCAGCAGCGTGGTGCGCTCCTTCCTCTACGGAGCCGCCGTTTACGATGCCGCCACCGTTCTGCTCGTTGTTCTCACCCTTGGAATCTGCGGACTGCTCGCCAGCTATCTCCCTGCGCGCCGCGCCGCCGCCGTCGACCCCATAGAGGCTCTCCGCACCGAATAAAGGCAGATCATGCCGTTTCCGCAGGCGCCAGTTGGACAGGATCATGTTGTTCAAGCAACCTGGCCAGTTGTTGGGGGGGCACTGGCCAGCCGAAATAGTACCCTTGCGCTTCGTCACACTGATGAGCCTTCAGAAAGTCGAGCTGTGCTTGTGTCTCCACGCCCTCAGCAATAACCCTCAGATTCAGGCTCTGACCCATGCTCATAATGGCCCTCACAATAATCGTATCGTTGGGATGGGTCGTGATCAGCTGCACGAACGACTGGTCGATCTTGAGAGCATCGAGGGGAAACCTTCGGAGATAGCTCAGGCTGGAGTAACCTGTGCCGAAGTCATCGACAGCCACACGTACCCCGGTTTCTCTCAGGGTTGACAGAATAGACGCTGCCAAATCGGCATTCTTCATCAGTGCGCTTTCAGTCAGTTCCAACCCCAGATATTTCGGGTCCAGGCCAGTTTCGTCGAGGATCGCGAACAGGTCGGCGACAAAGCTCTCGTGCATAAGCTGCATGGCAGAAACATTGACGGCTACAGTCATTCGTGGAAGACCCGCATCCGCCCATGCCTGGGCCTGCGCACACGCTTCCCGCAGCACCCAGGCTCCGATCGGCAAAATGAGCCCGCAGTCTTCGGCAACGGGAATAAACTGCCCCGGAAGAACCAATCCTCGCGTGGGATGTGTCCAGCGTATCAGTGCTTCCACTCCGGTGACCGCTCCCGTCCTGAGATTGATGATCGGCTGGTAGTGGAGTGCGAATTCCTGTCGCTCCAGGGCCCGCCGCAGATGCTCCTCGATCAATTGGCGGTCCACCGCTCGGATGGTCATGCTCGGTCTGAAGAACTGATAGCTCTGCCGACCATTTTCTTTTGCCTGGTACATCGCGGTGTCCGCGTTCTTGATGAGGGCCTCTGCGTCCCGGCCGTCGTCCGGATAGATGCTTACACCAATGCTCGCGGTGATGTGAAGATCGTGCTGTTCGATGGAATGAGCCTCGGCCACTGCCTGCAGCAGTCTTCTCGACATGGTGGCGGCATCTTCAAGTCGTAATATTTCCGGCAGCAGCACGACAAATTCATCCCCTCCCTGCCGGCTTACTGTATCCGCGGCGCGCACGCAATCCACAAGACGTTTTGCGAGCGATTGAAGAAGTTTGTCGCCAATCGGATGTCCCAGGGAATCGTTAATGTGTTTGAAGCCATCCAAATCCAGGAACAGTACGGCAACCTGATGCTCATGGCGCTTCGCAAAAGCGATCGCCTGGCCAACTCGGTCGTTCAGGAGCAATCGATTGGGCAAGCCGGTCAGAGCGTCATGCTGGGCCGAATGGTTCATCTGCTGTGTCATCACTCGCGCCGCGTCAGCTGATTCCACCAGTTCTCTGTTCGAGCGGTTCAATTCCTCAACCTTCTGCACGAGCAGCGCTTCCGCCTTCTTGCGCGTGGTAATATCGCGGATCGCCGCCGTCACCAGGATTCCCTCAGCGCTTTGCAGGGGGCTCAGCATGATTTCGATGGGGAATTCGCTTCCATCCCTTCTTCGCCCGTAAAGTTCGATTCCCATGCCGATCTGTTGCGCCAGTGCCTCAGCCGCGGTTCGGGTTCCGTCGGCGATCAGCCGCTCGGCAAANNGGAATGATGTTCTTTACCTTCTGACCCAGGAGCTCATCGCGGTAGTATCCGAACTGCTTCTCCGCCTGAGCATTCAACAGAACGATCTCTCCGTCCCCGTTTACCACGACCATCCCGTCCGGAGCCGCTTCCAGCAGCCCCCGATACCTGGCCTCCGATTCCTTGTGCTCGCTCAGATCGCGGCAAATCTCGGAAAACCCGCGCAGGTTCCCGGCCCCGTCTCGCAACGGGAAGAAGATGACACTGGCTGGGAACTCCGAACCATCTTTCCGCACGTGCATGCCGAACTCTTCGTGCCGGCCGGTTGTAGCGGCCAATCGGAGCACCTCCTCTGGCCTGCCCCGCTTGATATCTTCCGGAAGGAAAAGGCAGGAGAAATGCTGACCGATAATCTGCTCTGCTGTGTATCCTTTGATCCGTTCCGCGCTGGCGCTCCAGCTGGCAACGTGACCTTGCGGATCGAGCATGAAGATCGCATAGTCCTCCACTCCGTCAAGCATCATCCTGTATTTCTCTTCGCTGTCCCGCAGCGCCTCCTCGGCCCTGCCGCGCCTGCCGCTGTCGCGCAACGCGGTCCAGCCCGCAATTCCGGCGATCAACATTCCCAGCAGAGTTCCAACAATCAGAATGATCCTGGCCTGGCTCAGGTGCTGCTCAGTGGCCGTAAGGCGCAGTGTCCGCAAACTTATTTCTTCGCTCTGCAACTTGCCGGTTAACGCTTGAAACTCATCCATGGCCTGCTGGTTTCGGCTGGTCTCGATAGCGGCTATCGCCGCTTTCTGGCCCTGGACTCTGCGCAGATGAATGATCGTCTCCGCATCCTGGATGTTTTCTGCTGCAAGGCCCGCGAGGGCCGGAAGCCTGCTCTGTTGCAGGGGATTATCGACTGTCAGGCTCTGGAAGGCGTCCCGAACCTGCTTCATCCTCATTACATTCGCATGGTAGAGATCGAGATCCGACTCCCTGCCGGTCAATGCAAACGTACGGCTGCTGGATTCGACGCCCTGCAAGGCCAGGCGTTGATCCTGAATGTTCATCAATACTTCGTGGGTATGCTGTACCCACCGGTCACTCTCATCAGAGAGGACCATCCAGCGATAGGAAACAGCTCCCATCAGCAGCAGGGTCAACATGGCGAAGCCGAAAGCAAGCCGCACCATTCGCTTCGAAGGCGACTCGGTTCTCATTTCATCTGGCCTCTTGCTGCGCGCGATGTCTGAGAGTGGTTGTTTTGAGTCGCTTGGAGACTCAGCAGTGTGCGCTCTTGGTCGGACTGTCGGGCGGCGGCATCTAACTCCGTCCCGCTCAAAGTGTCGCACCACGCCAATGTCCGCACTGCTCACTATTGATCCAGCTCACTCACACAAAGGTGTCATTACCGAGACAGTCTGACCCGTGATGGCAACCGCCGCGCCCGTCGCCCTCTCTCGCCGTATTGGCTCTGGCTTTTGTTTTTCCCGCAGGACGCGCCGCCTCCGTGGATCCCATGGAAGCCATCCGGGACGAATAGCGGTAATATCGATTAAGGGAATGGAAAATACGGACCGCCAGCGCGGCCAGCTCCGAGAAAACCTTACAACGATTCGGGCTGGGAAACCGGGGCAACCACCTGCGCCATCGCGCGTTGCGCCGCCACATGGCCCGCGTGATGCCGCAGCTGCGCAAATGCGGCGCGGCAAACTCCGTAGGCGAGGAGAACTCCAAAGGCAAGAGAAGCGAGCGATGCACAAATTAACATCAAGGTGTTCATTGCGTCCTGCATAATCCCTGTGATTCTCCCTAGGCTTGCTGAGCCTTTCACACCTTTAGATGCAGGGATGTGGCTGGCCCACCATCAATTTGTCCGTCCGATGTCATTCCTAACAGAAAGCGGGCGCATTGACCCGCTTTTCCGTTGCCGAATAAGATACCGAAAGGGTTATCTTTCCGGATTCTAGCCCGACCGTCCCGTTTTGCAACTAGTACAAAAGCGGTATACGCGCGTTTAGTCGTTTTCCTCTTTACAAAGTCGCTTCCCCCGTGTAATGGCCATTACCCAAATAACAGTACGCGGTGCCCGTCAGCACAACCTGCGCGACATCAACGTCCAGATTCCTCGCAATACCCTCACTGTAGTCACCGGCCTTTCCGGTTCCGGCAAATCCTCCCTCGCCTTCGACACCATCTACGCTGAAGGCCAGCGCCGCTACGTCGAAACCCTCTCCGCTTACGCCCGCCAGTTCCTCGATCAGATCGAGCGACCCGACGTCGACTCCATCGAAGGCCTCTCGCCCGCCATCTCCATCGAGCAGAAAACCACCAGCCGCAGCCCCCGCTCCACCGTCGGTACCATAACGGAAATCTACGATTACCTCCGTTTGCTCTATGCCTCCGTCGGCGTCCCTCACTGCCCCCGATGCGGCCGCCAAATCTCCCGCCAGTCCGCCGAGCAGATCGTCGAGCGCATCCTCGCCCTCTCGCCCGGCGAACGCGTCACCATCTTCGCCCCCGTCGTCCGCGGCCGCAAAGGCGAATTCAAAGACCTCCTCGACAAGCTCGACCAGCAGGGCTTCCGCGCCCGCGTCGACGGCGACATCCTCGACCTCGCCGACCCGCCCAACCTCGAGAAGCGCAAAAATCACGCCATCGAAGCCATCGTCTACCGCGCTGTCCTCAAGCCCGGCATCGAGAAGGCCCTTCAGGCCTCCGTCGAAAAAGCCCTCCAGATGGCCAACGGCCTCGTCCTCGTCGGAACCCAAAAAGAAGAACAGCTGTACTCCTCATCGATGGCCTGCCCCGATTGCGGCCTCGATGTCCCCAAACTCGAACCCCGCAGCTTCTCCTTCAACTCCACCTACGGCGCCTGCCCCGAGTGCCACGGCCTCGGCAGCATCTACGATTTCGACCCCGCCAAAATCATCACCGACTGGAGCAAGCCCCTCCTCGACGGCGCCCTCGGCCCCGGCTCCTCCTCGCAATACCTCATCCGCCTCATCAATATTGCTGCGGCGAAATACAAAATAGACCTCAAGCTTCCCTTCGAACAGCTCGCCTTCAAACAGCAGGAGCTCCTCCTCTGCGGCCCCCCCAAGGCCGAAGCGCCCCGCACCGGTTTCCACGGAATCCTCGCATGGCTCCGCGATTCTCTCGAAGAAGCCCGCTCCGACAGCTACCGCGAATGGATGATGCAGTACCAGTCCGCCTCCGAATGCCCCATCTGCCACGGCCAGCGCCTCCGCCCCGAATCCCTCGCCGTCAAAATCGACGGCATGTCCATCGCGGAATTCACCGCCCTCCCTATGGACCGCGCCCTCGACCGCGCCCGCAACATCTCCTTCACCTCCCGCGAAGCCCTCGTCGCCGAACGTCTCCGCAAAGAAATCGTCGAGCGCCTGCAATTCCTCAACGCCGTCGGCCTCAGCTACCTCTCGCTTGAACGCAACGCCGCCACCCTCTCCGGCGGCGAAGGCCAGCGCATCCGCCTCGCCACTCAAATCGGCTCCCGCCTCCGCGGCGTCCTCTACGTCCTCGACGAGCCCTCCATCGGACTCCACCAGCGCGACAATCAGCGCCTCATCCAGGCCCTTGAAGCCCTCCGCGACCTCGGCAACACCGTCCTCGTCGTCGAGCACGATGAAGAAACCATCCGCCACGCCGATTACGTCCTCGACCTCGGTCCCGGCGCAGGCCGCCTCGGTGGCCAGGTCGTCGCCGAAGGCACCCCAGCCGACATCATGCGCGCGCCCCAGTCCCTCACCGGCCGCTATCTTGCCGGAAAAATCTCCACCATCCACCGCCTCGTTCCCCGCCCGGTCAGCGGCAAGTGGATCACCGTCGAAGGCGCAAAAAGCCACAACCTCCAGGACCTCACCGTCAAATTCCCCCTCGGCGTAATGACCGTCGTCACTGGCGTCTCCGGCTCAGGCAAAAGCACCCTCGTCAACGACATCCTCTACCGCGCCCTCGCCCAGGAGCTCTACGGCTCCCGCGAAGCCCCCGGCCAATACACAAAAATCAAAGGTTTCGACCTCCTCGACAAGGCCGTGCGTATCGATCAGTCCCCCATCGGCCGTACCCCCCGCTCCAACCCCGCGACGTATACCGGCGTCTTCACCGCCATCCGCGATCTCTTCGCCATGCTTCCTGAATCGCGCGAGCGAGGCTACAAAGCCGGCCGCTTCTCCTTCAACGTCCAGGGTGGACGATGCGAAGCCTGTCAGGGCGAAGGCCAGCGCCGCATCGAAATGAATTTCCTCCCCGACGTCTACGTCCAGTGCGAAGTCTGTAACGGCCGCCGTTACAATCAGGAAACCCTCGCCGTCAAATTCAACGGCTATTCCATCGCCGACATCCTTGATCTCACCATCGAAGACGCCCTGCCCGTCCTCGGCGACATCCCCCAGGCCCGCCAGAAACTCGAAACCCTCGTCGACGTCGGCCTCGGCTACATCCACCTCGGCCAGGCCGCAACCACTCTCAGCGGCGGCGAAGCCCAGCGTATGAAGCTAGCCCGCGAGCTCTCCAAACGCCAGACCGGCCGCACTCTCTATCTCCTCGACGAGCCCACCACCGGCCTCCACTTCGACGATGTCCGCAAGCTCCTCGAAGTCCTCCACCGCCTCACCGACCTCGGCAACACCGTCATCATCATCGAGCACAACCTCGACGTCATCCGCAATGCAGACTGGGTCATCGACCTCGGTCCCGAGGGCGGCGAAGGCGGAGGCCGCATCGTCGCCGAAGGCCCCCCCGAACTGGTCGCCGGTATCCCTCTCTCGTATACTGGCCAGTTCCTGCGTCCCTACTATTCTGGTTCAAGCAAATCCGGTTCAAGTGGATCCGGATCAAACGGACGCATCGCCACCGTCACCTTACCGCCCGTGAACGGCAATCGGCGCTCCAGGTCCGCCGGAAAAGAATCCGCAAAAGAGACGATCCAATGAGCGACGCCGAAACAACGAACGACCCGCCTCCCGACCTGACTCCCGACCTGCATAACGACACGCCCTACGCGCCGCAGGCCGCCCCGGAAGCCTCCGCGCCCCTGATCGACAACCAGGCCGACAACCAGCCCGGCTATCTCTGGCGCCCCATCGAGCCGCCACCTCCGCCACCGCTCCAACTCGTCCCGCCGCCCCCGCCACCGAAGCTGATCCCCAACCTCGGCCACGTTCTCGTCTTCCTCGTCCTCATCTTTCCCGCGCTCATCGGTGGCTACATCATCGCGCTCCTCTCCATCTACGCCACCCATCCGCACGTCCGCATCCCCGTCCTGATGCAGCAAATCGGCCAGAACGTCATCTACGCCATCTCCATGCAGGCGGCTATTTACGCGGTCCTGTGGGCGCTGGCCGCTCTCGTGTTCTCCCTCTGGTGGGGCCGCTCCTTCGCCAAAGGCATCCACTGGAACTTCTCCGCCGCCACCCACCGATTTCTGTGGCTCGCCCTTCTCGGCGGCGTCACCGGCCTCGCCATCACCCTGGCAGGCAACTTCCTCCCCATGCCCAAAGCCCCGCCCATCCTCGAGGACATCACGAAGTCCGCCGCCGGAGCATGGGTCCTCATGGCCTTCGGCGTCACCGTCGCCCCCATCACCGAAGAACTCGCCTTCCGCGGCTTCCTCCTGCCCAGCCTGGTCAACGTCTTTCGCTGGCTCGAACGCAAACGCGTCATCGGAGAATCAGCCGTTCACGTCATCGGCATCCCGCTCTCCATCGTCCTCACGTCCATCCCCTTCGCCTTCATGCACGCCGCCCAGGTTTCCAATTCCTGGGGACCGGTCCTGCTCATCGGCCTGGTGAGCGTCGTCCTCTGCATCGTGCGCCTCGCCACCGACTCCGTCGCCGCCGGATTCCTCGTCCACGCCTGCTACAACCTCACCCTTTTCACCGGCCTCCTTATCCAAACCGACGGCTTCAAACACCTCGACAAACTCAAGATGTAACGCCGGCGGTTGTGAAAAAGCAGAACTGTCATCCTGAAGCGAAGCATCCGAATTCGTTGCGCCCGCCTTTCGGCGCAACAACAATTCAGACGCGAGTCGAATGGACCTGCGTTTATCTGTCGGGAGCATCGCGAAATGCTCGCAGCCAGGTTTCTCCCAGTGTGACTTCGACAGCGCGAAGCGCGTCCGGCCGCACGCCCAGTGCTGCTATCCTTCCCCCAACCCATGCCCGTCTCCACTTCAGCAGGGAAAACCGCGCGCACCGCCGCCATCGCCCTCTTCCTCCTCACCACCCTCAACCTCTTCAACTTCATCGACCGCTACGTCCTCCCCGGCGTCCAGCCCCTCATCCAGCGCGAATTCCACATCGACGACGCGCAGACCGGCCTCCTCACCTCCGCCTTCTTCTTCACCTACATGCTCATCGCTCCGCTTACGGGATGGCTCGGCGACCGCCTTCCCCGCAAACCCCTCATCATCGCCGGAGCCCTCATCTGGTCCGCCGCCACCCTCCTCACCGCCACCGTCCACAGCTACCACACACTCCTCATCCGTCACGCCGCCGTCGGCATCGGCGAAGCCACCTTCTCGATCTTCGCCCCCGCCCTCCTCGCCGACTTCTACCCGGAGGAAGATCGTAACCGTGTCCTCAGCATTTTCTACGTCACCATCCCCATCGGCGGAGCCCTCGGCTACCTCATGGGCGGCGTCCTCGGCGACCGCTACGGATGGCGCATGCCCTTCTACATCGCCGCCCTCCCCGGCGTACTGATCGCCATCGCCTTCTGGCTCTTCGTCCGCGAACCGCAACGCGGCGCGGCCGACACCGTCAAACCCACCGCCGCTCGCGCCAGCTTCTTCGGCCTCTTCAAAAATCCCGCCTACTGGACCGCCACCCTCGGCATGGCTATGTGGACATTCGCCGTCGGCGGCATCTCCACCTGGTTTCCCGCTTTCCTCGGCCGCTTCGCCGGCTACTCCGTTGCCCGAGCGGGACTCACCGCCGGCGAAATCACCGCCATCGACGGCCTCCTCGCCACCATCGCCGGAGGCTGGCTCGCCCAGCGCTGGCTCCGCCGCAACCACCGCGCCCTTTACCTCGTCTCCGCCTGGGGCGCGATCCTCGCCATTCCCTTCGGCGTCCTCGTTTTCTTCGGACCGCCGCGCCTCCTTATTCCCGCAGCCTATCTCGCCGAATTCTGCATTTTCCTCAATACCGGCCCGCTCAACACCGCCATCGTCAACTCCGTCGCCGCCCCGATCCGCTCTACCGCAATTTCCCTGAACCTCTTCACCATCCATTTCCTCGGCGACGCGTTTTCACCAGGATTAATCGGCCGCATCTCCGACAAAAGCAATCTCCGCTACGGACTCGCCGCCACCCTCATCTCCCTCGCCGCCTCCGGCCTCATCCTCCTCGCCGGATCCCGCTTCGCCCCCCGCCTCCCCGACCTCGAACCGAATCGGCAACTAGGTTAAGTCCGGGCTGGCCCGGGTCTCGATTCTGAGACCCGGGAATCGCGCGAAGCGCGCCGCCCTCCGGCGCAAGCTCCCCCGCTAACCGGGCTGCCGCTGCCAGGGTACTACTATCGTCATACCGCAGTAGTAGAATAAAAGTATGAAAACTAAGACCTCCATCACACTCTCATCGGAAATCCTCGCCAGAATCGATCGCGCCATCGGACCTGAGGTCTCGCGCTCCGCCTTCATCGAGCGCGTTCTGAGCGAATATTTTCGCCAGAAGGCCCGCCGTCAGATCCACACAAGAGATCTTGAGTTCATTAACGCCGCGGCGGATCGTCTCAACTCCGAAGCCCTCGATGCTCTCGACTATCAGGCCTCTCAGTAACACGGACCGACGATGAGAAGAGGCGAACTCTACCGCGTCTCCAAGCCGGGCGGCGATCCGAAGCATTTCAGAACCTTCGTCGTCGTCAGCCGCCAGGCCCTTATCGATTCCCGCTTTTCGACCCTGATTTGTGCCCCGGTTTTCACCACAGGAGAAGGTCTGTCCACGCAAGTTGCGATCGGCCCCGTCGAAGGAATGAAGCATGAGAGTCGGATCATGTGTGATAACCTGGTCAGCCTGCGCAAGTCCGACCTCACCCACTATGTCGGGTCGCTCTCCGCCAAAAAGCTGTCCGAGCTCAACCGTTCGCTCGGCATAGCCCTCGACCTGGCCTGACGGACTGAAACAATTCCGGCTGGCCCGGGTCTCGATCCTGAGACCCGGGAAGACCGCGAAGACCGGCGCCCCCAGCACGCCTGTTGTCGGCGTGATGGGGTGGGAAACGCTCCGCCTTTTGCGAGCAGGGTAGGATAGTTCCTCTGGTTCCTCCACCTTCTCTGCGAAACTAATCCTTCACTCCCATGCACGTCCTCTCGATCGTTACCATCGTCCTCACCTGGCTCATCGCCCTGGTCTGGACCCGCGTCACCCTCACCGCCCTCTACCACCTGCCCCGCATCCCCAATCTCCACGACCTGCGCTACGATGCCCCCCCGACCGGCAATCCAAACCCCGCGAACCCCCAGATCACCGTCATCGTCCCCGCCCGCAACGAAGCTGCCAGCATCGAAGCCACCCTCCGTTCCCTTCTCAACCAAACCATCCCTATCGAAATCATCGCCATCGACGACCGCTCCACCGACGCAACCCGCGCCGTCATGGATTCCCTTTCCGCCCGCATCGCCGCCGAGCCCCAGCCCCCGGGAAAATCTCTTACCGTCCTCCACATCGACGCCCTTCCCGACGGCTGGATGGGCAAGACCCACGCCATGGCCCTGGCCGCCCGCCAAACCGCAACCCCCTGGTTGCTCTTCACAGACGCCGACATTCTCTTCCGCGACGATGTCCTCGAGCGCGCCCTCCGCTTCGCCCACGAATCCGAGGCCGATCACGTGGCCCTCGCGCTCACCCTGATCCTCAAGTCCGCCGGAGAGCGCCTCATGACCACCGTCATCGGTTGTTTCACCCTGCTCTTCTTTCGTCCCTGGAAAACCCCCGATCCCGTTGCAAAACACGATTCCGTGGGCGTCGGCGGCTTCAATCTCATCCGCAGCAGCGTCTACCGCGCCATTGGCGGCTTCGAAGCTCTCCGCATGGAGGTCCTCGAAGATCTCCGCCTCGGATTTGAAGTCAAGCGCCAGGGCTTTCGCCAGCAGGTCGTCTTCGGCCGGGATCTGATCCGCGTCCATTGGGCCTCCGGCGCACTCGGTATGGCGCACAACCTCACCAAAAATTTCTTTGCCGTCTTCCGCTTTCGCACCGCCGCCTTGCTAACCGGCGTCGTCGCCCTGTCGCTTCTTCTTTTTGCGCCATTCGTTGGATTGTTCGCTCCCTGGCCCATCCGCAGCGCCAGCCTGGTGTCGCTCGCCATGATCGCGCTCGCGCACCGCTACTCCTCCCGTCACTTCACCGGCATTTCCCTCCTCTATGTGGTCACCTTGCCCCTCGGCGCTGCCCTCCTTATCTACTCCCTCCTCCGCTCCATGATCCTCACCCTCGTTCGTGGAGGAGTAATCTGGCGCGGCACCTTCTACCCGCTCCGCGAACTCCGCCGCCACGCGGGACCGCTACGCTGAGGAAGCTCTATTAAGCCGCCATCTTGACGGGGCATGGCTTTACCGCATGCGGAAAAACAAACCCACGCCAGCGAGCCGACGCCCAGCCCGCACGACCGGGGCAGAATCACCCAGCCCACACAACCGAGGCACCCTTCCCGGCCCACAAAACCCAAACCGAGCGAAGGCCAGGTTCACCCCATAGCAAGAAGCAAACTCCCCTGCCACGCCAAACGTCAACGCGACTCTGTTCCGGATTCACCCCAAAGTACCGCCGTTTACCATCCTGAAAATGCCACTGCCTCAGATTGCGTCCATGCCGGTCTTCGGCAAGGCCGTTCATCCCTACCGTAAAGATCGAAAAATCGGCTTGAGCCACTGAGGGGAGGGTTGTTGAAGGTCCTGATCGGCGCTTCCCTGGGCAGAAACAACCCTCACTCCCAGAAAATGTACAAAATATTTGACACGTGCCGGCCCTTGTCGCTATCTTTGCTCATGTCAAATATCTTTGACATCGGAGGATCTCGATGAGCACCGGCATTTCTTACCGGGAAAAGTGCCTTTACGCCTCGCTCCTGGCGGAGCTCCTGGTCTACGGCCCCTATTTCTTCCTCCACCGGCAGAACTCCGTGAACAAGGTCGCCGGGATGATCGTCGCCATCATCGTGCTGCAGGTCATCCTGCAGTCGATCATTGCGCTGTTCGCCCGCAACCGCATGACAGACGAGCGCGACCGCCTGATTGAGCTCCGTGGCTATCGCGTCGGCTATATCACCTTCGCTTCGCTCATGGTCCTCGGGCTCGCCATGTTGTGGTTTCACTCGACCGTGGGCCACCTCCAGCTGGAAAACCGCTGGGTTGGTCTGCATTTCCTGAACGTCTTCTTCGGCATGCTCGTCATCGCCGACATTTCGAAGACCGCCACGCAGATCGTCTCCTACCGGAGAGCCCTCTGATGCCCGCCATCCGCAATCAAATCCGAGAACTCCGCGCGATGCGAAAAATGACACAGCAGGAGCTGGCCGATCAGGTCGGCGTCACCCGCCAGACCGTCATCGCCATCGAACAGGACAAGTACTCTCCCTCTCTGGAGACCGCCTTCAAAGTCGCCATCGCTCTCGGCGTCACGCTCGAACAATGCTTTCAGTTCGATCCGAAAGCTAAACGGTAAACGACACGTTCTCCGGAGTCAGCAGCAGGCGCGCACAGGTCCGGCAGCAGGCTGGACCCACCTACGCCATGCTCCTCACCCTCTGGCGCAGAGCAGTCGTCTGGCGCGGCGCCTTCTACCCTCGGAACGAACTCCGCCGCCACGCCGGCCCCCTTCGCTGAACCAAACCTGGGCGCGCTTGACTTATCCACAGTTTTGTCAAGTACTGGGGCAAAAATCCAAAGTAACAACTCAACAAACCATGTCACTTATCGCCGGACTTATGCCAAGAAAGTTGGCAGAATTATTGTCTGAACCTGCTATTCTAAACTTAGATAGAAAAAAGAAAAAAGCCCGCCTTCAGCGCGGGCTTTCTTGTTCTGGAAAGGAGAATCCGTGCGCGCGCCACTGATAGTCGAACCCGCCAGACCGACCCCGCGAATGTCGGAGCTGGCCCAGCGCTGGCTCGCTTGCGCGACGAATTTCATGGCCGCACGGTCACTAATTATTTCAGGTACTTCTTTCCCACAGTTTCTTTCCTCGCGCATTCCATTGCATCACTCGTGCTCGCCATTGACGCATTCACGCCTGCGAAGCCGTCATTCGCATGCACCAATGAATCATTCGCACGCGCCAATCAACTGCCATGCTCTCAATCAGGAAGCCTCTTCGCGTACACGAATGACTCAATCGGCAACGCCAGTGAGTCATACCCGCTCTCCTCCGAACTGCCGTGTTTCCATTCATTTGCCTTAGTGTCAATCTCGACAATACCCCTAACTTGCAGAAAACAGGGCATCGCGAAAATGCAAAATTCTTCCGGTAAACTAAAACTGAGGTCCTCAATGCCCGAAATCCAGCGCAGAAAGACCGTCACCGTCCGCATCGGTCAAGTCCGCGTCGGCTCAGAAGCCCCCGTCATCGTCCAGTCGATGACCAACACCGACACCGCCGACGCCTCCTCGACCATCCAGCAGGTCGCCGAGCTCGTTGAAGCCGGTTCCGAGCTTGTCCGCGTCACCGTTAACAACGACGCTGCCGCCAAAGCAGTTCCCCACATCGTCGAAGGCCTCGCCAAACTTGGCATCAACGTCCCCATCATCGGCGACTTTCACTACAACGGTCACCAGCTCCTCAAAAAATACCCCGCCTGCGCCCAAAACCTCGCCAAGTACCGCATCAATCCCGGCAACGTCTCCATCGGCCGCAAAGACGACGACAATTTCCGCACCATGATCGAGTGCGCCGTCGAAAATCAGAAGCCCGTCCGCATCGGCGTCAACTGGGGTTCCCTCGACCAGGCCCTCCTCACCCGCCTCATGGATGAAAACTCGAAGCGTCCCGACCCCGCGCCCGCCCGCGACGTGACGCTCGAAGCCATGTGCCGCAGCGCCCTCGACTCCGCCGCCGCCGCCGAGCGCTACGGCCTCCGCCACGACCAGATCATCGTCAGCGGCAAAGTCTCCGGCGTCCGCGACCTCATCGACGTCTACCAGATGCTCGCCGCCCGCTGTGACTACCCGCTCCACCTCGGCCTCACCGAAGCCGGCATGGGCATGAAAGGCATCGTCGCCTCGACGGCTGGCCTCGCCCCGCTCCTTCTCGCAGGCATCGGCGACACCATCCGCGTCTCCCTCACGCCGAAACCCGGTGCCAGCCGCACCGAAGAAGTCCTCACCGCCCAGCAAGTCCTGCAATCCCTCGCCATCCGCAGTTTCGCCCCGCAGGTCACCGCCTGCCCCGGATGCGGCCGCACCACCAGCACCTTCTTCCAGGAACTCGCCCAGCAAATTCAGGACTACCTCCGCACCAGCATGCCCGCTTGGCGCGCCCAGTATCCCGGCGTCGAAGAACTCAAGCTCGCGGTCATGGGTTGCGTCGTCAACGGACCCGGCGAATCGAAGCACGCCAACATCGGCATCTCGCTCCCCGGCACCTTCGAGGAGCCGAAAGCTCCGGTCTACGTAGACGGCCGCCTCATGACCACACTGCGCGGCGAAACTATCGTCCAGGACTTTAAGAAAATCCTCGATGACTATGTCCGTAAACGGTATGGCGCCCGCGAACACCAGCTCGAAACCACTGCCGTCTAAGTCACCGGCAGCCAGAACGTGAACCGCGTCCCCTTGCCTGTCTGGCTCGCCAGCTCGATGCCGCCTCCATGCGCCTCCAGAATCGCCTTCACGATAGCCAGTCCCATACCCGTTCCCGCCGACTGGCTGCGCTGCTTCTTGCCGCGAAAATACTTGTCGAAGACAAACGGCTGCTCCCCCGGATCGATCCCCGCTCCCCGATCCTCAACCGTCACCAGCAACCGGTCCGCGTCCTTCACCGCGCTCACCCCGATCGCAGAACCTCGCGGCGAATACTTCACCGCATTCTCGATCAGATGCCGCAGCACCCGGTGCACCAGCCCTCGATCCATCGGTGCCCGCGATAACCCGTCGCCCACTTTCACCTCCACCGCGCGATCCCGCAGCACCGGCCGCATCTCCTCCAGAGTCGTTTCGATCAGTTCCCGCACATCCTGGGGCCGCGCGTGGATCTGCACCGCGGCCGCATCCAGCTGCGCCATCTCCACCGCTTGACCTATCAACCGGTCCAGACGCGCGCTCTCCTCATCAACCACAGCGGCCAGATCCGCCCGTTCCGCCTGCGGCAAATCCGGCTCGCTCACCAGCGTCGTCGCCGCCGCCCGAATCGCCGTCAGCGGCGTCCGCAGATCGTGCGTCACCGAATCCAGCAGCGCAATCCGCAGCCGCTCGTTTTCGCGTGAAGCTTCCAGCCGGCTGCTCCGATCCACCGCTGCCGCACGCGCCAGTGCGATTGCCACCAGGCTCCCGATCGCCTCGTAAATTTGCGGCGAATATCCGCCGTCGGTCACTGCCAGAACTCCCAGCGACCGCATACCCAGCCGCAGTGGAATGACATAAATCCCATCCCGCGATACCACGCCCGTCTCCGTCTGGCTCGCCGCGGCCCTCATGTCCACCACCGGCACCAACTCGTTCCGCGGGTCGGAGTAATACCCCGCATCTTCATCTCCCACGTACAACGCCACCGCCCGAAATCCGAACACCGCCGTCGCTACCGACGGAGTCACCCGAGCCAGTCCTCGCAGGTCCTCCTGCAGCAGCATCTGTTGGCTGAATTCGTACAGCCGCTCCACTTCCTCTCGCCGTTTCTCCGCCGTCGCCGCGTGCCGATGCTCTCTCTCCGCCAGATGGCTCACCATCACCGCGCAACACAGGAACGCCCCCAGCGCCACCCAATCTCTCGGATCGGAAATCGTCAGCCGCCCCACTGGCGGCAGAAAGAAGAAGTTGTAGAGCAGCGCACTCCATACCGACAGATACACCGAGTAAGCCAGCCGCCATCGCGATGCCGTTACCAGGACCAGCATCAGAAAACTCAGCGCAATCGTCGTCTCATTCGCCGCCACCACTTTCCGGAACAACACCACCACCAGCAACCCCGCGGCTGTCAGCACGGCGTAACGCAACAAAATCTTTATTAATCGCGGCGTATCCTTCTCCATGAATGCCGATCATACCCCGGAGTTGACGGATGGCTGAACGCATCCTCGTCGTTGACGACGAAATTCAGATCACGCGCGTGCTGCGCGCTTCTCTCTCCGCCCAGCGCTACGACGTGCGCACCGCCAACGATCCCGAAGAAGCCCTCCGCCTTTTCGAGGAGTGGGACCCCGACCTCATCATCACTGACCTCATGATGCCTGGCATAACCGGTATCGACCTCTGCCGCGCCGTCCGCCGCAAATCCCACACCCCCATCCTCGTCCTCTCCGTTCGCGATCAGGAGCACGCCAAAGTAGAAGCCCTCGATGCGGGCGCCGACGACTACGTCACC
>PMSS01000175.1 GCA_003167515.1 Acidobacterium sp.
CAACTCTCGCCGGGTGCTCGCGGCACAGCGGCGCGGAGCATTATTACCTGGTTGCTTCCAATATCAAGCTCGCCTACTGGCAGTCAGCCTCCGCGGGCCTCGACAAGATCGCCGGCGTGTATGGCGTGCACGCCGACTTGCGCGGCCCAACCACCTTCGATCCGCAGGCTCAGGTGGAAGAGCTTCGATCTGTGGTTGCCCTCAAACCCGCTGGGATACTGGTTTCCGTATCCGACGCGAAGCTGCTTCAACCGGAGATCGATGCCGCGATCGAAGCGGGCATCCCCGTCATCACTGTCGATTCCGATGCTCCCACCAGCCGCCGCCTCTACTTCATCGGCACCAACAATCGTGAGGCGGGCCGGCTTGGCGGAAGGGCCCTGATTGAGAAGCTGGGTGGCAAAGGCAATGTGGTTTTTTACACCATGCCGGGCCAGCCCAACCTCGACGAGCGCCTGAATGGCTACAAAGATTCGCTCGCCAATTACCCGAACATCCATGTGGTCAATGTCGTCGATATTCGGGGCCAGGGCACGGTGGCCTTCGACACGACCGAGGCCGACCTGCCCAAGACCGGCAAAGATCGCGTCGATGCCTTCGTGTGTCTCGAGGCCTCGGCAGGCAAAGAAGTGGGTGAGGTTCTCCGGCGAGGCAACACCAAAGATCGTGTCGTCGTTGCCATGGATGTGGACAAAGACACGCTTGATTTAGTGAAGGACGGTGTCATCGCCGCCACCGTCGCGCAGAAGCCCTTCACCATGGCGTACGTCGGGGTGCAGATGCTCGACGAACTCCATCACTATCCCCTGCCCTCGCTCACCAGGTTCTACCAGACCGATCCATTCGCCCCCATCCCGGCCTTTATCGACACAGGGGTCGCGGTAGTGGATTCCGGCAACGTCGATCAATTCCTGAAGAACCAGCAGGGCGCACACTAGAAACGGCCGGGTAACCACGGCCGTTTCCTATTCGATCCGTAACGCTGTCATGGGCTCGACGGAGGCCGCTCGCTGCGCCGGTATCACGGCCGCGAGAAACGCCGCAACGGCCAGGATCACCGTGGTCGCTGTCAGCACCGCCGGGTCCCAGGGATGGACGTTGTACAGCAGGCTCGCCATGAAGCGGCCCCCCAGGATCGCCGCGGGTATGCCGATGGCTAGTCCGATACCGGCCTGCAAAAAGGCGCTCCGCATCACCATCTGCAGTATGCCGCCGCGATCCGCACCCAGGGCCATGCGAATGCCAATCTCACTGGTGCGCTGCGCCACGGAATACGCGGTCACGCCATACAGCCCGATCGCGGCCAGCGCCAACGCCAGGAATCCGAAGACCGCCGTCAGCTGTACCAGGATCTCCTGCTGCAGAAACCGATTCTTCACCTGCTCCGCAAAGGTCTCAAACTCGAGCATGGTCAGGTTCGGGTTGATCTGGCCGAGCGTACGACGCACCTGAGCCTCGATCCCGGGCACAGCGCCGTAGGTCTGGATTTCAATGGCGCTCATTTCAAGGTGCGAAACGTTTTCAAACATCACCTGACCCGGGTCGTCGTACTTCGCCCACTGCATTGCGGGCAGGAAGAACATAGGGCGAATATGGCTGCTGGGATCCCAGTACTGCGTGTCCTCCGTGACCCCGACGATTTCAAAGTTACCGGCATATTTTGGATCCTGGTCGCCGAAGTGCTGCCCGATCGGGTTGCCGTTTTTGAAGAAATGACGAGCGAAGGTCTGATTCACGACCGCCACGTTGCGCGTCGCGGCCGTGTCCTGCTCCGTGATCGATCGCCCAGCAATAATTTTCGTGCCGATGTTATCGAAGTAGTCCGCGCTCACGCGATCCCATGAGGATTCGTTCTCGTCGCTTCCCGGTGGAGGCGGAGCCTGGCCTTCGATCCAGATCCCTTCACCCCAGTTGTCGCCCTCCATGGGACTGTAGATCGAGTACGTCACCTCTTTGACGCCCGGCATCGCAGCCAGCGCGTCGTGAAGCTGGCGGTAGAACGCATTGGCTTGCTCAGCCTTGTATCCAGCCATCTGCGGATCGATGTGCAGGATGTAACGGTTGCGCGTCTCAAAGCCAAAATGCTGGCTCTGCAGATTCGTCAGGCTGCGGATGAGAAATCCGGCAGCGCACAGCAACGCCAGCGAGACCGCCGCCTGCATCACCACCAGAATCTTCTGCGTCCACAGCCCGCTGTGCCTGGTGGATCGGTTGGCCCCGCGCAGCGCGTCGATAGGATCGGCGTGCGCCGTCATCCATGCGGGAGCCGCCCCGAACAGAACCCCGGTCACGAGCGAAACTGCGAACGCAAACGCAAGAACCGGCAACGAAGGCGTCGCATCGATGGGTAGGTAGCTCTTGCCCGCAACCAGATGCAGCAGCAGCCGCGCACCTGCATAGGCGACGCCCAGTCCCGCTATGCCGCCAAGCACCGCGAGAACGATGCTTTCCGTCAGCGCCTGGCGTACCAGCCGCCGCCGCGGAGCACCAAGGGCTGCGCGAACAGAGGTCTGCGTTTTCCGGCCCGTTGCCCGCACCAGCATCAGATTGGCCAGATTCGCGCTTGCGATCAACAGCACAAACGCGGATATCCACATGAGCAAGTGCAGCCCATCCTTGAACTCATCCTGCATCTGCTGCACGCCGCCGCCGCCGGGAGACAGGTGCAGAGTCTGTTTCGGAATCAGGCCCGCATCGCGCGATTCGACTTTACTGATGGGGCTCAACAGAAATTGCCGCAGCTCCACCTGCAGCTCAGCCTCCATGTGCTTCGTGTCCGCGCCGGGTTCAAGACGGCCAATCAGGTTCAGCCATTGCAGTTCGGGCCTGTCGAGTACGTTGAAACTCCCTCCCTGCACCTGGGGCGAATCGTTGAGCGGAATCCAGAAAGACGCCGGATCGCTGGTGAGCCGTTCCCCGAAGAAACCTGGCGGCGCTATCCCCACGACTGTGAACGACTGCCCGTTGATCAGGAACGATGCCCCCGCCACAGAAGGATCCTTCCCGAATTTCTGTTGCCACGTGCGGTAGCTGATCACCGCGACCAGTGGCGCACCTTTCACATCGTCAGACGGCCGCAACAGCCGACCCATCCAGGCCGTCAGGCCGAACGTATCGAACGCATTGCCGGAGACGAACTCGGCCCCAAACGGCTCCGCTGCTTGATCGCTCCCCTGCCGCCGCACCCCCACCTGCGAGCGACCCGCCTGAAACGCCGCCAGGTTCGAGAACCCCGGCGTATGGTCGCGGAATTCCCGGTATTGCTCCGTCGAGAAGAGCGACCAGTCGTCGTGCATGCCCGCGTTGATGCAGCAATCCTCCCTGTCGCCGATTCGAATCAGCTCGCTCGGCTTCGCCACCGGCAGCGACTTCAGCAACACCGCGTGGATCAGCGTGAAAATGGCGGTCGTCGCGCCAATGCCCAGCGCCAGCGTGAGAATCGCCGTAATCGTGAAGCCGGGCGTCTTCAGGAATTGCCGCAGAGCGTAGCGAACATCTTCAAAAAGCATAGGCGCAGAAAGACTCCCTCGATGAACGATATAAATAAACGATACGGTATCGTATGCCGCCGGGTTCCCGGCATTCTGTGGGACGAATAGGCTCGTGGCACGGACGAACGGACTCGTGGCACGAAAGGATCAGGCTTGGCTCCACGCGCTGATCGTCACGTAGCGAACCTTCGCAGCCGAGTACCGTTCAATAATCAGCCGCGTCGCCTCAACCGGCTGCGACCGGTCCATCCCGAACTCCAGATGTCCGCCGTCATGCAGCAGCAGATTCGATCCGTGCCCACGCCGGCGATTGCGCGCAATGCCTCTCTCCAGATGCCCGGCAATTTCTCCCGCCGTTATGTTCACGCGCCAGTCGAAACCCATTGCATTCCACATCACCGCCGTCAGGCCCAGATCGCGTGCCGCACGCAGCGCATCCGGACGCCGCGATCCATGTGGCGGCCGAAAGAAGTGCACCGGCTCTCCAAGCACATCTTCGAGCGCGGCATTACAGCCCGCCAGCTCTTCGCGAACCCGTCGCGGACTCTGCACCGCCAGCCACGGATGCGTCACCGTGTGATTGCCAATCAGATGACCTGCAGCCTGAATCTCCCGCACCAGGTCCGGACGCTGCCGCACAAACCGGCCAATCAGAAAAAACGTCGCACGAATATTGTGCCGCGCCAGCAGGTCCAGCAACTGCGAAGTCCACGGCTCATTCGGACCATCGTCGTAAGTCAGAGCGAATTCCGCCGGATCGCGACCAGCAACAATCGTCCTGCCGAACAACTGCGACTGCGGAGCGACCGACGCATACGCGCAAACCCCGCCAGCCAGAATCGCTCCCGCGCCAACACTGGCAATAGCTGCGAACATTGAGTTCAGTGTAAGCGGGTTTGCTTCGCGCCCCGTCCGTGGTATCTTCGTGTTTCCTTCGCTCTGCGTTTCTGCCTCATGGCCAACCTCTTCGAACAGCCGCGCTTCATCGCCGTGGAAGGCCCCATCCGGGCCGGCAAATCCACACTGGCGCGGGTCCTCGCCGAAACTCTGCACGCCCGCCGTATAGCCGAACCCGAAGACAATCCTTTCCTCGACCGCTTCTATCAGGGACAGCCTGGCATGGCCTTCCCCACCCAGATGTGGTTCCTGATGGAGCGCTACGAACAGCAGCGCGAACTGGACGATTTCAGCACACCCGTCGTCGCCGATTATCTATTCGAAAAGGACAAGATCTTCGCCTACATCAATCTCAGTGATGCCGAGCTCGACCTCTACAACCGCGCCTACCAGATGTTTCGCGCCGACGTCCCCACCCCCGAGCTGGTGATCTATCTCCAGGCCTCACCGGAAGCGCTGAAGCAACGCATCAAGCGCAAAGGAGTACCCGGCGAGCGCGCCATCAGCGAAAAATACATCGAACAGGTCGCCGCCGCATACGAGCACTTCTTCTTCCACTACTCCGGCAGTGATCTGCTCGTCGTCAACACCAGCGATATCGATTTCGTCAACAACAACCGCGACCTGCAGTTGCTGCTCAAGCGCCTCGCAGAGCCAATTCACGGAACGCAATATTTCCTGCCGCTGGGCTAGAGTCGATTTGTGCTTCCTCCCGCTCCGCTTCCTCATCTGACGTTGACACGCACCGCAATTCTCCTGATCGTCCCAAATATCACGGCCGCTCTGAGGTCGTCCAATCTCGATGTGGCGTTCTCTGTGCTCTCTGTGTCCTCTGTGGTGAAAAAAACGCCTAAGCCCGCTGAAACCACCGCACCCGCCACCTCTTCTCCGCCGACTGAAAAAGATAAACCCCCAGGATCGCGATCAGCGGCTCCAGCGGATGCCGAAACCGCGCCTGCACAAACACAAAATAGTAAACGAACGGGATCACCGCAAACGCTATCGCAAAGAGAGCCGCGCCAGGAATTCCGCGACGCAGTGCTAAGATCAGCCCCAATACGCCGGCAATGCTCGCAAACTGAAAGTTCAGGCTCCGCACATATTCGGTCCACTCTTTCCCACGATTGGTGGCGTGCGGAACATCGGCCCAGAAAAAATAAACCCGCCGCAGAGTAAGCCGGATAAAGGCGCCCGGATCGCGGCGGATCCCTGCGATCGCCTGGCGACCCCGCATCCGCGAGTAAGTCAGTTCGCCCACACGATCCAAGAGGGCTTCTTCCTCGGGCAGCGCCACCGGCGAACCGACAACCGTGCCCTCGAAAAACGGATCGTTCCCCATCGCAAACTCCGCGCCGAAGTTGCTCCGCATCGGGACGAAATGATGAAACACAAGCGCGTTGCGCACGATCCACGGAACAATGCAGGCGACGCACAACACAGCCGCCAGCGCCAAGCGCGGCAACTGCCGCTTCAGATGCGGCGTTCCCTTCAAAATCCAGATCCCGCAAAAGGGCAGAAAAACTGCGATCGATGCGCTGCTGAGCGTGATGACTCCCCACAGTAGTCCGAACACCGCCCACCGCCTTGTGCTCGCTGCATCCTCACTCTCCTCGGCAGAGCCCCCAATGTTCCGCATGCGCAGCGCAAGCATCAGAATGCAGGAGAACAGAAGCGTCGTGAGCGACATCTCCCATACCCACTTCACCGC
Organism: Acidobacterium sp.; assembly: GCA_003167515.1. Lineage (GTDB taxonomy): Bacteria > Acidobacteriota > Terriglobia > Terriglobales > Acidobacteriaceae > Palsa-343. Next base: position 6,097 of record PMSS01000175.1, read on the forward strand.
ATACTGCATCGCAGCCGGATAGAGCGCCCAGATCCACGCTGCCCACAAAGCCACCCGCCGATTGAAGCAACGCAGTGTGATCTCCCACGTGGTCCGCGTGGTCAGCGCGGAGCAAACACAATTGAAGGCGAGGATCACCCACGCCGAAAGCGCCGTGTAAACCCCAAACAGTCGGAATACACCCGCCATCAGCAGCGGGTAAAGAGGTGTGACCCACGCCGTAGGCCCGCTGGGGCGATCGAATGGATTCGCGTATCCGTGGCCAGTCGCCAGCGAACGCGCAATGCGCCCCATCTCGAAGCCGAACTTGAAATGATCTTCGTAAGCCGGGATGCGATAGAAGTGGCCGGCCGTCATCACGGCGATACGCACAAGAAAGGCGGTCCAGAAGATGACCCAGGGAAATAGATTTCCCCGCCGGGTATCTGCGATCTGCGTTCCTGCAGCGTCTGCGCCAGAGCTCACGAGAGCCACTTCACCAGCCGGATGATGCCCATCCCCGCGGGGCGTGAGTGAGCCGACACATCCCTGCGTGACTCAATCTCCTGGCGGCGCTCCGCGTAGTACACGTAGGCCTCGCTTAACATTTCGGCGTTGGTCACTGTGGGCTGCCAACTAAGCCGCTCCTTGATCTTCGTCGTATCGAACACAAAATCTTCGGCAATCATTTTGTAATGGTACGGGCCGAGCGGTGAAAGCCTCAGCAGATGCGCTAGGCGCAGAGCAGCCACTGTGGGCGCCTTGGGCAGCGAACGCACCCGCGAGCGGCTGCCCGCTTTGCGGATGACCCCTTCGTAAATCTCGCGCAGCGTCCCCACGTTATCCGAACCGATGTTGAAGAGATCGGAGCCTGAGGACTTCATTGCAGCGATGCAAGCACGTGCCAGATCCTGCGCATAGATGAACTGGTAGCGATTGGACCCGTCGCCGACCACCCACACCGACTTATTCTCGTGAATGAATTCGAAAAGGATGGCAAGAAGACCGAGGCGACCACTGCTGATCACCGTCGGACAGCGCAGGATGACGACATCGACGTCATTGGCATACTCTGCGAGAGCCTGCTCGGCAGCAAGTTTGGAGCGGCCGTAGAGTTCAACCGGAGCCGGTGGATCATCCTCGCGAACCGGACGACCGAGATTGCGCCCCCACAGACAATTGGTCGATATGAAGATCAGCCTGCGCACACCGTGTTCATGGCAGGCACGTGCAAGATTGCGGGTCCCATCCACATTTGAAGTCCAAAGTTCCTGGGCGTCGACTCGGTCATGCGCCAGCATGGCCGCGCAGTGAAACACCGCGGAAAATCGGCCTTCGGCGAAAATCGACCGCAGCAGAAGCGGGTCGCGAATATCGCCCTGGATGATCTTGAGGGATGGGTGACGGTCGTGGTCGGGCACGATATCGATGTTGGTGACGGCGAATCCTTCCGCGAGGAGCGCGCGTTTGAGAACGCCTCCGAAGAATCCGGATCCACCAGTCACGAGAACTTCAGGCATATGTCAACTGAGAAAAAATTGCGGCGAGCTTCCCGGCATTCGTCAACAGATGCGATCGCTGCAGAGGCGCGGGTAACAGTGCATCTCTACGATTATAGCTTTCTCACTTCCTGCCCAGTCTGCTCCAGTTCTGCGTTGATCAGTGCTTCAGGCGTCAACGCATCCGCCCGGCGCAGACTGGGAAACAACACGCTCCACAGGCCGGTGATGAGCATCGACCCGATCCCCCCAATGACGACCGCCCGCACCGCTCCCCACCATTGCGCCGTGAGCCCGCTCTCGAACTCGCCCAGCTCATTTGATGCTCCAATAAAGAGTGAGTTGACCGCGCTCACCCGTCCGCGCATCTCCGCCGGCGTCGCCAGCTGCAGCACCGACGACCGAATAACCACGCTGACCATGTCAGACGCGCCGACAATGAACAATGCAGCCAGCGAAAGCGGCAGGCTCCGCGACAGCCCGAACAGCACAGTCGACGCTCCGAAAATAGCCACACAGATCAGCATCCTCACGCCGGCGTTCTTCCGGATAGGCCGCACCATCATCCACATCGAGACAGCCAGCGCTCCCAATGCAGGCGCGGCGCGCAGCATCCCGAGTCCGCGCGGGCCCGCATGCAGAATCTCCTGCGCGAAGATCGGCATCAGCGCAACCGCGCCCCCCAGCAACACCGCGAACAGATCGAGAGAAATAGACCCCAGCAGAACCTGTGTTCCTGCAACGTACCGAAGACCCGCCAGAATCACATCCTTCGAAATAGCCCGGTGCTCCATGCGTCCGGGCCGAACCTGCAGCGAGCCCACCAGCACCAGAAACCACACAATGGCAGCCAGCGAAAAAAGGTAGACCAGACCCGCTCCATGCAGCCGCCCATGTAGAAATTTGCCCAACGGCAACGTGAACAAGACGCCGCCCAGCGCGGGGCCTGCAATGTTGGCGATCTGAAAAATCGCCGAGCCCCAGGTGATCGCGTTTACGAACTGCTGCTGCGGCACAAGGTGTGGCACCAGCGCCGAGCTGGCCGGTCCGCTGAAGGCCCGCCCAGTTCCCACGGCGAACAGCAACGCGAAGATCGGCCACACCTGATGAATTCCCGTCCACGCGAACCGGAAAAGCACCAACGTGCAAACCGCCTGCAGCGCGTAGCACACCAGAATCACCTGCCGCCGATCGTAGCGATCCGCCACATGCCCGGCGGGCAAAATGAAGAGCAGCCCGGGCAAAAAAAGAATCAGCCCCGTGTAACCAAGATCGATCGCTCTGTGCGTGATCTGGTAAACCTGCCACGCCACCGCCAGCGCCTGCGCTTCCGCGCCGATAATCACAACAACGCGCGCAAGCTGGTAACGGAGAAAGTCGCGGGAGAGGAATGCGGCTGCGGGCTGGGCCATGCCTGCTCCCTTTATACCGAACCCGCCACCAAACCGGGTGCCCCATATCTGGACCGCAGTTGGCCAGATGTGGGAAGGGCCCGAATATTCGCTCCGGGCCCGCACGTTTACTCTGAACTGTGGACTCATCCCTCCCGACGCCGAAACTCGCCGCCGCCAATCCGGCCATCGCAATCATCGAGCCTCATCCCGAGCGCCACATGGGCCTGCGTCCCCTGCGCCCCGTGGCCGCAATCTACCTCTGCGGCGTCTTCGCCTTCCTCAATCTCTACGCCACCCAACCGCTGCTTCCCATGCTGACCAGGCTCTTTCACGCCTCAAAAGCCTCGGTTGGGTTTACAGTCAGCGCCTCCACCCTGGGAGTAGCTCTCGCCGCCCCCATCTTCGGCGCCCTCACGGAACACCTCAGCCGGAAACGCGTGATCGTCGCCTCCATCCTCGTGCTCGCCGCGCCAACCCTGCTCGCGGCCACCTCGCCGGGCCTCCATGCGCTCATCTTCTGGCGCTTCATGCAGGGCCTGGCGCTCCCAGGAATCTTCGCCACCGTCATCACCTACATCGGCGAAGAGTGGCGTCACGAAGCCATCGCGCTCGTAATGAGCCTCTACGTCAGCGCCACAGCCATGGGCGGATTCCTCGGCCGATTCCTCACGGGCCTCGTCGCCGACACTCTCGGCTGGCGCTGGAGCTTCGTTCTGCTCGGCGCGCTCACCCTGCTCGGCGCAGCCTTCATCGCCCGGTGGCTCCCACCCGAAACACCGCGCCCGCACCAGCCCCACCCACAAGGCACCGCGACCAGCCTCTGGATCGCGCTCCGCCATTTTCGCAACCCGCGCCTGCTCGCAACCTTCGGCGTCGGCTTCGGCACTCTATTCACCTTGGTGGGCACCTTCACCTACAGCACCTTCTATCTCGCCGATCCGCCCTTCCGCCTCTCGACCCTCGCTCTCAGCTATCTCTTCGCCATCTATCTCGTCGGCCTCGTGGTCACGCCCTTCGGCGGATACCTAGTCACCCGCATCGGCATGCGGCGCGGCATCGCCGTCGCCATCGCCATCTGCTTCGTGGGCGAGGCGCTCACCCTCAGCCACAACCTCTGGATCGTGATCTTCCCCGGCCTCGGCCTGCTCTGCAGCGGCGTTTTCATCGCGCAATCCACCTCCACCAGCTTTCTGCGCATGGCCGCGCCTTCGGGAGGCCGCGCCTCCGCCGCCGGCTTCTATCTCTCCTGCTACTACATCGGCGGCACCATTGCCGGAGTCGCTCCCAGCTACCTCTGGAACATCGGTGGCTGGCCCGCCTGCGTTGCCCTCGTCGAGCTTGTATTGCTGGCCATGCTCGCCTTCGCCTGGTTCGGCTGGCGCAACGTTGGCTGGTCGACGCACTAAAGCAGAGCCGAAGCGGCATGTGTTGGCAGAATACCCGGGTCCCGCAGGGTCTGTTCATCCGGCCAAATCATCCCGTATAATAGAGAAGTAACGACTCCCCTCGACTAAATTCATATATTCAGGACTCATCATGATTCCTCGCCGTCTTTGTGTCTGCCTCCTTGCCCTCGTTCCCCTCACTGCTGTAGCCCAGAGCCTTTCCGGCGTGGTGACGGACCAAACCGGCGCACCCCTTCGCGATGTCGCGGTGACAATCAAGA
>PMSS01000242.1 GCA_003167515.1 Acidobacterium sp.
ATGCGTATCGAATCCCCCAGGAAATCATCGAGCCCGTCATCCACGAGGATGACCGTGCGCCCCTCGATACGAGCAGCCGGCCGGCCGTCGCGGTAAGCAGCCTCGCGCCGCTCGATCTCGATCCGTTCACGGGCGACGACGGCGTCGATGATTTCCTGGGGGATTCGATACGCATGGACCACATCGGCCTGAATGACGACAATACCGCCGCTGGCAACCGCACCCATGGCCAGCTCCTCCTGGCCGGGGACGCCCAGCTTGCGCACGACGCAGACATCGAGGGGGAGACCGAGCTCGCGAGCAACTTCGAATGCAACCGGCACGCCTCCGCGGGGCAGGCCCAGCACAATGGCATCGTCCGCACCTGGGTCTTCATCGATCTCGTCTCGAACCACCTGGCCCAGCGCACGGCCAGCCTGCCGACGGTCCTGAAAGATGATGACCACACTGCTGCCCTTCTGTGCATCGATTGTTCGCCATGAAGGGCAGCCGCGCAATGGACTACGGAACTATTTTGGACTCGCCGCGTATTCTTGGTGAGTTCGTTCTCAAGGAATTTTCAGGAGCCGATGAGCGCAATCGCAACCCCTGCAGCCGCTCCGACGGAGCAGCGTGAAAGCTTTCGCCGCTTTGTCTGGATTTGTCTCGCCATGGCTGGCGTCAAGCTGGCGATCCAGGTTATCGGGAATATTCTCGCGCAGCGCGGCGGCTACGGCATCTTTCGCGATGAGATGTATTACCTCATCTGCGGTCGCCACCTCGCCTTCGGTTACGTGGACCAGCCGCCGATGGTTGCCCTGCAGGCGCGTGTCACGGACATGCTGTTCGGCTACGACCATATGTGGTCGCTGCGACTGATCTCCGGCATCGCCGGAGCGGCGAAGGTTTTCCTCACCGGCGCGCTGGTTTGGGCCATGGGTTCGGCAGTCCGGGGTTCAGCAGTCGGGTCGGGGAGCCGCCGGGCGGCCGCGCTGGCGATGCTGGGCGTGACGGTCGGGGGCGTTTTTCTCGGCATCGACAGCTATCTCTCGATGAACTCCTTCGAGCCGGTCTTCTGGATGCTGTGCGCGCTGGCGCTGATTCGCATCGCGCAGGCAGACACTCTGCCCGATCCGGAGCGAGTCGCCCGCAACTGGTGGGTCGTGTTAGGCGTCAGCGCCGGACTCGGCCTCGAGAATAAAGCCAACGAGGTCTTCTTCCTGGTGGCCGTGCTGGTGGCGCTGCTGCTGACGCCGCAACGCAGGATTCTGGCGAGCCGCTGGTTTGGAGTCGCGGTTGCCATCATCGTGGCGCTGGCGTTGCCGAATCTGTTGTGGCAGATTCACAACCACTGGCCGACCCTCGAGTGGCTGGTCGGCATCTCGAAGAGCAATAAAGATGTGAAACTGCCACCGTTACGATTTCTCCTCGGCCAGGTCATAATGCTGACACCGTGGACAGTGTTCCTGTGGCTGAGTGGGGTGGTTTGGCTGCTGGTCAGCGAGGCAGCGCGGCCCGTCCGCTTTCTTGGCGTACTGTACCCGGTCTTTCTCGTGATGATGATGGCGCTTCACGCAAAGGATTACTACCTGGCGCCGGTTTACCCAATCTACTTCGCCGCGGGAGCGATGCGCTGGCTGCCGGCGAACAGGACAAGCACCACGCGCAACGTGCTGGTGAGCGTCTATGGAGTGCTGCTCGTAGTTGGCTTCTTCCTGACGATTCCCTTTTCTATGCCGTTATTGTCTCCAGAGAAATTTGTTGCGTGGTCGAAGATCATGCACTTTAAGCCTGCGGACTCCGAAAATCACGACGCGACGATTTTGCCGCAGTTTTACGCAGACCGCTTCGGCTGGCACGAAATGGTCGAGAAGGTCGCGCGCATTTACAACTCGCTGCCACCCGAGGAGCGCGCCATCACCGGAATCTACACAGGCAACTACGGAGAGGCCAGCGCGATTAACCTCTTCGGGCCAAAATACGGGCTGCCCACGGCGATCAGCGGCCACCAGAGCTACTGGCTGTGGGGGCCGCACGGCTACACCGGCCAGGAAACGATCATCATCAACGGCGCGACCCTCGCCGAGATGAACAAGGTTTACGCCTCCTGCGTGGTCGCGGACCAGCTAAACAATCCGCTCTCCATGCCCTGGGAAAAAGGGCCGATTTTTCTTTGCCATGGCAGAAAAGCCACTTATACGGCAGACTGGAAGGACTTCAAGTACTACTACTGATGCGGAGGTCCGCCGCTCCTGGACACCACTACCGATCGGCAAGTCACGCAGAACGCGCCCGACCTGCCGCGGGTGCTGAATACCTCGCACGCCACAGCCATCGTGGTGGGCACCATCATCGGCAGCGGAATTTTCCTCGTCCCGCAGGAAATGATGCGGGCCACCGGCTCGTCCGGACTGGTCTACCTGGCGTGGATCGCGGGCGGTCTGTTGTCGCTCTTCGGGGCGATGACATACGCGGAACTGAGCACGCTGCTGCCCTATGCGGGCGGCGAGTACGTCTACATCCGCGGCGCCTACGGTGATCTGCCCGCATTTCTCTACATGTGGACGTGGTTCGCGGTGGCAAAACCGGCGTCGATTGCCAGCGTAACCACGGGGCTGGCACGGACGCTGGCGATTTTTCCCTCGCTGCGCTGGCTCGATGGGACCGCTTTCCATATGCCCTTCGCCGTGATGTGGTCGCAGATTTTCGCCATCGCAGCAACCTGGCTCATTACGGGCCTGAATTATCTCGGCATTCGTAAGGCGGGAGATTTTCAACTTGTCTTCACCTGGCTGAAGGGCGTGCTGATCGTCGTGATCGCGGGAATCTGCTTCGCATCGCTGCGCGGGCACTGGAGCAACTTCACAACATCCTTCCTCGGCGCGCACGGCGGCTTCGGCGGATTTATGATCGCGCTGATCGCTGCTTTGTGGGCCTACGACGGATGGAACGATCTGACCATGGTCGCTGGCGAGGTCAGGAATCCGCAGCGTAGTCTGCCGATTGCGCTCATCGCCGGGCTGGGAATTGTTGGCGTGCTCTACATGGCGACCAATGCTGCTATCCAGTACATTTTGCCCGCAGCGCAGATCGCAGCTTCGCCCCGCCCAGCAGTGACAGCTCTGGCGGCGATCGTCGGGCCGTGGGGGGCGGGATTGGTCTCTGTGGCGATGGCAGTGAGCATATTTGTCACATTGAACGGCACAATTATGTCGGGAGCACGAGTCCCGTTCGCAGCGGCGCGCGATGGGCTGTTTTTCCACCGCATGGCGGATATCAGTCCGCGCTTCGCCAGCCCATCGACGTCGCTGATGGTGCAGGCGCTGCTCACAACAGGCCTGCTGCTGGCTGTCGGACACTTCCAGCAACTATTTGAGTTGGCCATCTTCGCGGAATGGCTCTTCTACATGATCACCGCGACGACGATCTTCTTCTACCGAAGGCGCGAAACGGCGTCGCAGACCTATCACGTTTGGGGATATCCGGTGATTCCAGCGCTGTTCGTCGCGGCCGCCGCAGTGCTATTGGTTTACTCCTACGCGGAGAACCTGAAGAACTCGCTGATCGGGACTGCGATTATCCTGCTCGGCGTGCCGCTGTTTCTGGTGTTTCGGAAACGCACGAGCGCGCCAGCGTGATTCGCATTATGTAAACAGAAATTCCTTTGTGCGGAGTTCTTTGATCGTGTCGCGGAGTTTCGCGGCCTTCTCGAATTGAAATTTCTTCGCCGCTTCCCGCATGTCGGCCTCCAGCTTCGCGATGTAGGCGTCCAGTTCCATCTGAGACTGCAATTCCGGCATCGTCTCGGCCTCTTCCGCGAGATCGGCGTACTCCGCCTGCAGGATTTTCGCGAGGGACATATCGATGTGGCTGATGATGGATTGCGGCGTAATTCCGTGTTCTTCGTTGTAGGCGCGCTGCACGGCACGGCGCCGATCGGTCTCGCCGATGGCCTGTTTCATGGAGTCGGTCATCTTATCGGCATAGAGGATCGCGCGACCGCTGAGGTGGCGCGCGGCGCGCCCCATGGTCTGGATCAATGATCCAGAGGAACGAAGGAAGCCCTCTTTGTCGGCATCGAGGATTGCGACGAGCGAAACTTCAGGCAGATCGAGGCCCTCGCGCAGCAGGTTGATGCCGATGAGCACGTCGTACTCGCCCTTGCGCAGATCGCGGAGAAGCTTGACACGTTCCAGGGTTTCAATTTCGGAGTGCATGTAGCGGCAGCGCACACCGACCTCGGAGTAGTAGCCGGCGAGATCCTCGGCCATGCGTTTCGTCAGCGTTGTGACGAGGACGCGCTCGTTCTTCTGCGCACGATCGCGAATCTCGGCGAGCAGGTCGTCGATCTGGCCGCGGACGGGACGAATCTCGACCTCGGGATCGACGAGCCCGGTGGGGCGAATGATCTGCTCGACAACTACGCCGGCAGACTTGGTCAGCTCATACGGCCCAGGCGTCGCCGAGACGTAGACAATCTGATTTGTGCGTGCCTCGAACTCCTCGAACTTGAGTGGGCGGTTATCCATCGCCGAGGGCAGGCGAAAGCCGTAATCCACCAGGTTCTGCTTGCGCGAGCGGTCGCCATGCCACATGCCGTGCAGTTGCGGAACGGTGACGTGCGACTCGTCGACATAGAGCATGTAGTCGCGTGGAAAATAATCGAGCAGAGTTGGGGGTGGTTCGCCGGGCAGGCGGCCGGAAAAATGGCGCGAGTAGTTTTCGATGCCGTGGCAATAGCCGACCGACTTGATCATTTCGAGGTCGAAGCGGGTGCGCTGATGTACGCGCTGCGCCTCGACCATGCGGCCCTGGTTCTCTAACTCTTTTTCCCACCAGCCGAGCTCTTCGAGGATGGTTTCAATCGCGGTCCTTCTCCGCTCCGGCTGCACCACATAGTGACTCTTGGGATAGATGGGCAGGCGCGCGTACTTCTGGCGGACCGTACCGAAGAGCGGGTCGATTTGTGAAAGAGAATCGATCTCGTCGCCGAAGAGCTCGATGCGGTAGGCGTTTTCGTCGTAAGTCGGAAAGACCTCGATCACATCGCCGCGCACGCGAAAAGTGCCGCGCCGAAAGTCGGCGTCATTGCGCTCGTAGAGTATCTCAACCAGACGCCGCGTAATGTCGTCACGGCGCACGCGCTGGCCTTTTTCGAGCAGCAGCAACATACCGAAGTAGGCTTCCGGCGAACCGAGGCCGTAGATGCAGGAGA
>PMSS01000352.1 GCA_003167515.1 Acidobacterium sp.
ACGCATGAAGATGCGTTTATGCCTTGGAAAGAGACTCGAACCGTGGATCAACGCCTGCAGTTCTTATCGAGCTATCAGAGGGAAGAAATGTCCGTGACCGATCTTTGTCACGAGTACGGCATCTCACGTCCAACTGCTTACAAGTGGATCAAGCGTTACGACGAGGTTGGGCCTGAGGGCCTGCTCGATCTGACGCGCGCGGCGCACAGTTCTCCGCACGCAACATCGGCAGAGATAGAGAACGAAGTCCTTGCGCTAAGGAAGAGGTTTCCGTCCTGGGGAGCGAGGAAGCTCAAGGCGCGACTGGAGCGCATGAACCCGAACGTGACCTGGCCGGCAGCGAGTACGGTGGGTCAGATCCTCAGCCGGGCCGGACTTACTAACCCGAAGAGGAAGAAACGGCGTGCCACGCCCAGTTCGCAACCGTTCTCGATGGTGACAGCGCCCAATCAGCCTTGGTGCATGGATTTCAAAGGGTACTTTCTGACAGGCGATGGCTATCGCTGCGATCCTTTCACCATCACCGATGCACATAGCCGGTTTCTGATTCGCTGCCAGGCGGTCGCACGCATGGACCTCGCCCAGGTAAGCGCCGTGTGCGATGCCGCGATGCGTGAGTTCGGCGTGCCAGAACGTATTCGCACAGACAACGGAGCGCCGTTTGCGGGCGTCGGCCTGCTGGGTCTGTCGAAGTTGTCGCTGGGATGGATGAAGCTGGGCATAGTTCACGAACGTATTCAGCCAGGACACCCTCAGCAAAACGGAAGACACGAACGGATGCACCGCACGCTGAAGGAGGACACCGCGAAGCCGCCGGCACGTACGGTCGCGGCACAACAGAAGAAGTTCGACCGCTTCCGCCTGGTGTTTAACCACGAGCGTCCACATGAAGCCCTCGGGAACGAGACGCCGGGAAGCCTTTACGTGCCCAGCGCTCGGCTGCTTCCAAGCAGGGTAGCGAGCTTCCAATATCCCAGATCGTTCCAGACTCGGAGGGTGAACAACAGCGGGGACATCAGTTGGCATAAGGGCCAGGTGTTCGTTAGCGAGGTGTTCCGCAACGAGGAGATCGGTCTCGAACAGATGGATGAGGACGTACACCGCGTTTTCTTCTGCAACACCGAACTGGGCGAGTTCAACAGTTCAGAGATGAGATTCCGGCCTGCGATTCGCACTTGCTAGCCTATTAGAAACATAGAAGGCAGATTAGGAATGTGGCCTCATCGAAGCACGGTTCAGGTCGTGATTCACATTTGGCTCGATGTCACGCCGTAACAAATATGCTTCGACGATATTCCTCATCACCTGGACGCATGAACTCCATGTAGTTGCAACCGGCGCTCTGAGCTAAATCTGGGAAGATGCTAATGGTTTGGACCAGGGGATCGGGCAATATTTCCCCGTTCGCCGCGCTCAACAAAACGGTCGGCGCGGGTTCCTGTCCGCGATTGAATAGATACAGGGAAGGAGGCGTTGAATCGAGCTTAACTGCCAGCTCACTTATCGATGCGAAGTCAACCCCGATGGGTTCCCGGCTTCCAGGCAGAGAGAATCCCAAGGCAACAGTGAAGTCAAGCTGATGACGGTTCCTCAATTCGACCGCCAATTGAAAAGCGATAAGGCCAGCGTGGACCCACGCCTCCTTAGGCTTCCAATCCGAGTCGATGACATCGACATGCAGGTCGTCATATCGTTCGACGCCACCATCTTGGACTATCGTAAGCATCCATTTCTCGATAACCGATTTGCGGCCAGAATCGTGCAATGTGCCGTCTCCTGTGTCGGGACTGCTTCAGTGTCTATTTTCGCATCCGTCTAAGATCGCGATGCCATCTTACGGAAATGGCTGGTGACGCCGAAAAACAAGCCATGGAAATGCCGGGGCATGGAAAGCATGGAAAGCCAAAAAGCCGGCTTTCCACCCTTCCCACACCCCTTGGAAATCCCTGCGGGGATTCCCACATTACCACGGCTACGGCGACGACTATCATGTATTTGAAGACCGGCAAAGCCCGCCGAAAACCCGCAATCAGAGCCACTCTCGCCGCAAGGGGCTTGTAACCTATGTCCCCGGTCTAAAACGTAAAGGATGTCCCGGTACTCTCACCAGGCTTCCGCGCTGCGCTTGTGCAGCCCTTCGCCCTTTCCACTTCGCTGACGCTCCGTTCCAAGCGTGGGTGATCCCCCTCCCCTTGCACTTGCTACCCCCCGCCTTCGCCAGGAGGCGTTCGGCATTTGTTTTTCAAAATGCCGGGAACCATCGAGGCGAAAAGCAAAGGCACAGAGGAGGAAGTACCCATGAACGGCAGCGCAACGACAGCAACCGCCAACCCGTCCACAAAGAATCCCAAACAGCCGCACCCGAAGCAGACCGCAGCGGAGGCAATCGCCGCCAATGTCAAAGCCCTGATCGAGCAGTTGGAGCAGGGACACTCGGAAGCCCTCACCGCCTATTTGACGGCAATGGGACGCTTCCGCAACTACAGCTTTGGCAACGTCCTTGAAATCGCACGGCAAAAGCCGGACGCAACCCGCGTTGCTGGCCTGTATGCGTGGAACCAGCTTGGCCGCAGGTGAGGAAGGGAGAGCACGGCATCCGCATTCTGGCACCTCTCGTCGGCGTGCGGCGCAAGAAGGATGAAGAGGCCGAGCAGCGGTTATCAGGTTTCGGTTATCAGGAGAGATTGGCGGTTGGGTTTGGCGCTCGGGGCGGGATCCGGAAGGCACCTATGGGGGTTACACTGTCTTTCGGCAATCTGCAGAGGGCCGTAGAACTGGTCTCAAAATAGGTTCGCGGGTTCGATCAGCGGCGTCGGCCCCGGTTCGGACCAGTCCATCGCGCCAACAGCAGGCGGGTCGGGACCCCAGGCGACGGGTCTTATGCCTGGGCGTCATGGGGCTTTTTGAGAGCGGTTCCAGCCATTTGCATTGCTGAGTGCATCCAAGTCGCAGTGATTCCAGGTCGGAAGTGAATCCAGATCGAGTAAGTCCAATCTGAACGAGGTAAGGAGACGGTATGTCTAAGGTACGAGGTTTTGTTTTCGCGGGTCTTGCGGCAGCGGCGCTGAGCTGTGTTCTGGTGGCGCCGGCGCATGCACCGGCCCAGGTTTCTGTCGGCGTCGATATTGGGGCGCCTCCTGTGTGCCCGTATGGGTATTTCGACTATGAGCCGTATGACTGCGCGCCCTACGGCTACTATGGGCCGGATTGGTATGCGGGCGGGGTGTTCATCGGAGCGGGGCCGTGGTTCCATGGGCCGCGGGGGTTCTTCGGGCATGTCGACAATCGCTACGATCCTCATTACGGATACCACGGACCGGTGCCTGAGCGTGGGGCGGAGCCGTTCAATCACTTCCACGGCAACGAGGCGCGGGACGGACGAGGCCACGTTGGCAATGCGGGCCATGATGCGGGCGGCGAACATGCGTTGCCTGGATATCGGGGCGGTGGTGGTGGGCGGCCGCGGCGGTAGAGCGGGATCTGAAGATGTCTTCATGAACGGGAGGGCTGAATTACGGCCTTCCCGTTTTCGATTTTCCCGTTGCTTTCGCGTCGATTCGCCTGCTTGCGCAACGCGCTGAGAGCGAATGGGCTGAGGGAAGCGCGCTGCGGAAGGTGCCATTCGACCCGCCGGCTTAGAATTCGCCAGCGCGGATGGCTGGTGACGATTTACTTCGACTTTGCGGCGGCGATCTGGGTGGCTTTGGCGAGGAGGGCGTCGAAGCGGGGATCGCCGTGGAGGGACTTGAGATCGGGATCGTCTCTTATCGATACAGGATTGCTGTACCCGTGATCGATTGCCTGTCCGAGATACTCGAACGCGGCATCGCGATGGCCAGCGGCGGCCGCTCCGCAGGCAAAGGCCTCCCAGGCTCCGCCCAGCATGAATGGCGGCTGGCCTTTTTTGCCTGCCATCTGGATCACTTTGCGAAACTCTGTTTCCGCGTCGTCGTAGTGCCCTTGATAGCTCACATTGACAGCTTCAAGCATGAGGGTGCTCAGGGTCTCCGGGGCCTCCGGGCCGACGACACGCTGCTCGTCCTCGAGCGTCTCTCGGAGCAACTTCTCCGCTTCGGCATGACGGCCCTCATATGCAAGATCCTGCGCGAGGCAATCCGCGATCTCCCAGGTGATCGCGTTGCCCTGACCGAAGGCTCGGCGGACGACACCGAATTCCTCGCGGTACAGCTTCTCCGCCTCAGCGTAACGGCCTTCCAGTGTCAGAGTGGACCCCAAAATTTCCGCGCCCTGGATGGTGTTCGGGTGACCCGGGCCAAGCACCCGGTCGGCCACAGCAAGATGGTCAAGTGCCAACTTCTCCGCTTCCGGGTATCGGCTTTCGTCCCTCAGTACACCTGAAAGCATGCGCATGGGCTCCAGGGTGACCGGGCTTTCCGGTCCCAGTACCCGACGCTCTACGTCGAGCGCCTCGCGCAGCTGCCTCTCGGCCTCGCCGAGGCGGCCATCCAGGTACGAAGCAGCACCAAGTTCGTTCTGGGACTGGAGAGTGTCTGGGTTTTCAGAGCCAAGCACCCCGCGCTCTTCATCCAGCGTCTCGCGCAATAGCTTCTCAGCCTCGTCATACTGGCCCGAGCGACTGAGCACAGAGCCCAACATCTCCTTAGAACGCAGCGTGGAGAGGTTTTTCGGTCCGAGCACCTGGCGTTGGGCGTCGAGCGTGGCGCGTGATAGCTTTTCGGCTTCGGCGTAGCGGGCTTCGCCCCTCAACGCCCATGCGAGGCCATATTGCGACTGCAGCGTTGCCGGATTCCGAGGTCCGAGGAATCGTTTCTGAATCTCCAGGGCGCGTTCGTACAGCGCGTGCGCTGAGGGGTAGAGGCCAAGGTTCCGATAGGTGTGAGCCATGGTATCCATCATCTCGGCCTGGAGCACCGGGTCGTCTTTGAGGCCGGCGTCGATGTCTTTCGCGCCTTTTTCGAGGATTTGCTGGGCGGTGATGGTTTTGCCGAGGGCCTCGCTGGGGTCCGGGACCACAAAGAGGTTGGTCATGAAATCGGAGATGCGGTCGGCGCGGTCGCGTTCTCTGGCGATGCGCCGCAACTCGACAGCCTGGGCGACGGCGAAGCCGACCAATAAGACGGCTCCTGTCCCCGCAATGGAGACGCCCAGGCGGTGTCGACGGATGTATTTGCGTGCGCGATAGGCGGCGCTGGGAGTATGGGCCGTGACGGGCTCGTTGCGGAGGTATCGCTCGATATCGGCAGCGCGTTCGAGAGGTGTGGCGTAGCGGCGTTTTCGGTCTTTCTCCAGGGCTTTGAGGGCAATGGCATCCGGGTCGCCGCGCAGCTGTCGCGCCAGCGCGGGCAACTCGGTGCTTCGGTTCTTTGCGGTAGTGGTGGACGACTCGCCTCCTGTGCTCAGCTTCGTACTGGGCCGCGGCGCATCCTCGTCGCGCAGGCGGCGCAACACTTCATCCCAGGCGAGCTTCCTGAAGTCCAGCGGCAGCGCGCCGACCAACAGCTCATACAGCACCACTCCCAGCGAGTAAACGTCGGTGCGGGTGTCGATGTCCTCGCCCTGCGAATCGGCCTGTTCGGGGCTCATGTAACCCAGCGTGCCGATCATGGCGCCCACGCGCGTATACATGGTTCCCGCGCTGAGCTTCTGCGAGGTTGCCTTGGCGACGCCGAAGTCGATGATGCGCGGCATCGGTTTGCCGTCGATCTCGCTGACCAGGAGGTTGGAGGGCTTGAGGTCGCGATGGATGATGGCCTTCTGGTGTGCATGCTGCACGCCTTCGCAGACAAGGATGAAGAGTTCCATCCTTTGCCAGGTGGTGAGCTTGTGCTTGTCGCAGTATGCGGTGATGGGCATGCCGGCCACGTACTCCATCACGAAGTAAGGGCGGCCTTCGGGAGTAGAACCGGCATCGAAAACCTTGGCGATGGCCGGATGGTCCATGAGCGCCAGGGCCTGGCGTTCGGACTCGAAGCGCGCTACAACCTCGCGGGTATCCATACCCATCTTGATCAGCTTGATGGCGACGCGACGACGCACGGGCTGTTTCTGCTCGGCGAGCCAGACCTCGCCCATGCCGCCTTCGCCGATGAGCTGCAGCAGGTGATACGGGCCGATCAGGTTTGGCGCGGCAGTCGATTCGGGGACGGCGCAGGTTTCGGAAGCGTCATCAGGCGGTTCGGCGGAGGCCGCAACCCCGACGGCGACGCGCTTTGCGCCTTCGTCGCGCGCTCTGGGTTGCTCAGGCGCCATAGTGCTACGCCTCCACGAATCTCGCGGCTGGAACGCCCCCGGATGTGCTCAGACCAACCGGCCTGGGTCCAACTATACCAGGATTGACAACGGCGTTGCGATGCTTCTGGTTCGGACTGCTCGATCAGGGCTGGGTTAGTTGGGCGGTGGACTTCTGGGGTGTGGGCAGAGTGGCGAGGGCGTTGATGACTATTCCTGGGGTGAGGACTTCGGGGAGGACGTGGGGTGGGGCGGCGGGGTCGGCGGGGTAGAGGGCGTAGGTGGGGACTCCGCTGCGGCCGAGGGCGGCGAGGGTCTGGGTGATGTCGGGGTCCTGATTGGTCCAGTCGGCGCGGAGGAGTGCGGCGCCTGAATCGCGGAGGTGTTGCTGGACGTCGGCGCGATCGAGGATGAGGCGTTCGTTGACCTGACAGCTGAGGCACCAGCTTGCGGTGAAGTCGATGAAGACTGGCTTGCCCTGGGTGCGGTACTGGGTTAGGAGAGATGGGGTGAAGGGCTGCCAGACGGAGGCAGGAACTGGGAGCTGGGAGCCGGGAGCGCCTTGGGCGGACACCGAAGGTATGGAGACGGCGAGATTGCGTACAGACCAGACTGATGTGGTGATCGCGGTGATGAGGATAAGGGCGGCGATGGTCGTCGCTGCTGCTTTGGCGGGCCAGCGGCCGAGGAACCATCCGGCTACGGCGAGAAGAAGGAAGGCGGCGAGTAGACCGATAAGGGCGCTGGACCCGGCGATTTGCGTGAAGACCCAGACGAGCCAGATGACTGTTGCGAAGATGGGGATGGAGACGGCTTGCTTGAGGACTTCCATCCATGCGCCGGGTTTGGGGAGGATGCGGGCCCAGCCGGGGAAGTATGCGAGGGCGAGGTAGGGAAGGGCGAGTCCGAGGGCGAGCGCGGTGAAGACGGTGAAGCTGATGGCGATGGAGTGGGAGAGCGCGTAGCCGATGGCTGCGCCCATGAAGGGCGCGGTGCAGGGGGTGGCGACCACCATGGCGAGGACGCCGGTGAAGAAGCTGCCGGTGTAGCCGTGTTTTTGGGCGAGGGAGCCGCCGGCGCTGGTGATGGAGAGGCCGATTTCGAACTGGCCGGCGAGGGCGAGGCCGAGGAAGAAGAGGAGCATCGCCATGAGGGCGAGGAAGGTGGGAGATTGGAATTGGAATCCCCAGCCGAGCTGCTGGCCCGCGGCGCGGAGAATGACGAGGACGGCGACGACAGCCCAGAAGGAGACGAGGATGCCGAGGGTGTAGACCCAGCCGTGGGCGCGGAGGTTGCTGCGTTCCTGTTGCGAAGATTGGACGAGCGAGAGGCCTTTGATGAAGAGGACGGGGAAGACGCAGGGCATGAGGTTGAGGAGGATTCCGCCGATGAGGGCCAGGGCAGTGGCCCCGAGGATGGCGGAGAAGTCGGTGGGCGGGCCGGTGGTTGCGGCGAGGGTGCCTGGAATCGCGTGGATTTCGTAGGCGGTGCCGTTAGGCAGTTCGAGGAGGCCGTTGAGATTTTGGGGAGGGGCCTGGAGGTTTTCATCTTTGGTGAGGGTGAGCTGGACGCCGTTGGGCGTTGCTTGTGCGGGTTGCGGGGCTGCGTTGGCGATGACGGTTTGATCGAGGGGAAAGAATTGCCCGGATGATTGCTTTGAGCCGGTGTGGACTTCGAGGACGAAGGTTTTAGGAGTTGAGCTGAAGGTTGCGGTGTCGGTGGTGGGGAGGGGTTTGGGGAGTTGGGACTGGAAGCGGGCTATGAGGTTTTGCGCGGCCGCATCGACATCGGGGCTGGCCGCGGGTTTGGACCAGGCTGTGCGCGCGAGGGCGAGGTCGGCTTTGCCAGGAATGCAGACTTCGCGGCAGACGAGCCAGGTGACGTGGGCGGCGAATGTAGCCTGGGGTTGCGCGGGACGAAAATCCTGCGCGACATGCATTGGAATGGGAAAGACGACGTCATCTTCGTAGCCGAAGTCCATCAGCGGGCCGAGGGGCAGGCGTTTCGGCGGGGGAAACTGCATCGCGTCGGCGGTGACGCCTGGGGGGAGGTTCCATTTGGCGGCGGGGGGTTCGCCGGAGTCGCCGGCGTTGATCCAGTAGACGTGCCAGCCGGGCTCCATTGTGAAGTCGAGGCCTGCGGTGAAGTTTTCTCCGGGAGCGAGTTGAGCTGGTGGAACGAGGAGGGTGACGGTGACGTGCGCTGCCTTGGTGGTGGGCTGCGGGGCGGGTTGCGCATATGCGGGCGCTATTGCGGCGATGAGGACGACGAGTGAGAGCACACAGCGCGATGATGGCGGAAGAAGACGCATCAGAATTGTCTGTAAATTATTGTAGGCTGCCGGTGTGGTCTCGATGTGAATGGGGAACATATCCGCAGAGGAATGTTGCACAATGGAGAGACGCAGACAATCGGAAAGGATCACGCATTGAGCGCCTCAAGTTCGTCCACCGCTGTAACGGCGGCCTCAGCAGCAAATCGTGAAATCAGTATCGCCCACAGTCCGGATTCCGATGACGCGTTTATGTTTTACGGACTGGCGACGTGCAAGGTGCGGGTGGGGGGATACAAGTTCACGCACGTGCTGTGCGACATCGAAACGCTGAATCAGCGGGCGATGAGCGAGGCGTTCTTCGATGTGACGGCTATTTCGTTCCATGTTTATCCGTACATTCAGGAGCAGTACGCGCTGATGGCGTGCGGCGGATCGGTGGGCGACGGGTACGGGCCGATGATTGTGGCGTCGCGGCCTTACGATCTGGATGAGATTCGGGGAGTGAAGATTGCGGTTCCGGGGACGCTGACGACGGCGTACCTGGCGCTAAAGCTGTTTGCGCCGGAGATTGAGACGGCGGTGGTGCCGTTCGATCAGATCATTCCGCAGGTGATGGCGGGGAATTTCGACGCGGGGTTGATTATTCACGAGGGTCAGCTGACGTATCCGCGGAGCGGGCTGAACCGGATTCTCGATCTGGGCGTTTGGTGGCGGGATCTGACGGGGCTGCCGCTGCCGCTGGGGGGGAATGCGATCCGGCGCTCGCTGGGGGATGCGGCGATGCTGACGGTGACGCAGGCGTTGCGGGACAGCATTCAGTACGGGCTCGATCATCGCGACGAGGCGCTGGATTATGCGATGCAGTTTGGGCGGGATCTCGATACGAGCCTGACCGACAAGTTTGTGGGGATGTATGTGAACGAGCGCACGCTGGACTATGGGGAAGATGGGCGTGCGGCGATTCGGAGTTTGCTGGCTATGGGGCATGAGCGGGGGATTATTCCGCAGCCGGTGAATGTGGATTTTGTGGGGTGAGAGCAGGGAGTAGGGAGTAGCCAATAGGGAATAGAAAAGCAAAAGCCTGCGAGGCGAGGCCTGGTGGTTTCCCACATCTGCCCAACTGCGGGGCAGATATGGGGCAGCCGGCGTTTTAGGAATAGAGGAGCAAAAGCCCGGAAGGCCGGGTAGTGTCCTAATTTGAACGATGCCTTGCGAAGGGTGAAAGGTGAGAGTGAGTTAGTTGCCCTTTCAATCGGTCAAAGACTATACGCAAGCGGATGCCTGGGCTCGTAAAGCATGATGTCGTCCGCGCCAGGTACGGCCATCATGACCACGAGTCCGTACCCGTG
>PMSS01000112.1 GCA_003167515.1 Acidobacterium sp.
GCCTCTTCTACAACGGCAACAACCCTAATAATCTTCGCAGCGGCTACGGATCATCCGACTTCGACCGCAAGCACGTGCTGAACTTCACCTATGGCTTGGTCCCGCCCAGGTTCTACAACGAGAGCTCCCTCCCCGGTAAGGTGCTCAACGACTGGTCACTCACCGGCATCGCCATCATCCAGAGCGGTCAGCCTTACAGCATCATCGATTTCTCCGGCGCAGTAGGCAGCCTCTACTACAGCACCTTTGACGGCATTACCAACCCCATCGTCCCGCTCGCTCCTGGCTGCACCGCCAAGAGCGCTCTCACGGGCCACTCTGGTGCTTTCTACAACAACGCGACAGGAGGAGGCGCAGCTCTCAAGGCGTCTTGCTTCACTCTGCCTCTGGTCTCTCCCGGCACCGACGGCGTTCCCCAGGGCGATAACTTCGAGACAACGTTCACCAGCGGCGAACGCAACATCTTCCGGCAGTCCTTCCAGAAACGTGCTGACGCTTCTCTGGTGAAGACGGTGCAGTTCGGAGACAGGTATTCCCTCCGCTACACCTTCGACGTTTACAACGTGTCAAACACCACCAGCTTCGACATTCCCACCGATGAGGTTACCCAGAACGCTGCCTACAACAACGCGCCCGATACGGCCAGCTCCTACAGCCAGGTCGCACCCACTCCGCAACAATGCCAATCGAACAGCGCCCCGGACAACACCTTCTACAGCTGCCCGACTGGACTCGGCGTTGTAAAGCACACTATCGGCAGCCCCCGCCAGATTCAGATGTCCCTCCACCTCAACTTCTGAAGTTATGGCTTGCAATTAGCGAAGGCGGCCGTCGGGCCGCCCCCTTTCCTTTTCCCGGCCGTCTTCCTGCAACTTATGCGCTGACGACGACCGTCAGCTGAGTTACGGTCGAAGCTGCGAAGCTGTGCTGAAACTTACCTGCATTTTCGAAACGCTTCCCTTCGACATGCCGTGCGGGAAATTCAAAGACCCTCGAGTTATCGCCAAATGGATAAGGCTCCAGCCGAAAATGCCGCTCGCCTACCGGCTCGACACTCACCTCCGAGTAACTCCCATCCCGAAGCGGCAGCGGATGCAGCAACGTCGCCTTGCGGCAATACCCTACACAGCTCAGCAACGACAGATTGTCCGTCGCCTGCAGCAGCCTGAAGTGATCGCGGATGCGCATCCCGCTCTTCTCCTCCTTGGAAAGTCCGCCGTCCGAATCGACGCGCTGTCGCAGTTCCTGCTGAAAGTCAGCTTGCTCCGCCAGGAACCGATCCAGCAACGACAACTGTTCCGGGCGAATCGTGGAACGCTCCGCTCGCTCCGTCAGCAGATTGTGGGTATGCATTGACACCAGCAATCCGGCATAAGCGTCCTCATCCGCCATCGACCGCACGGCGCGATCTCGCACCGCAAGGTAATCCTCGAGGTCTATCTCCTCAAATGCCGAATACTTCCCGACTAACTCAGTCGAAAACGCCGACGGCCTCCCCTCCCGCGTGATCTGCGGCTTGGCGTCCCGAGCCGCCCAGCCATCGTCGTGGCTGCGAATGCCCAGCAGCACTTTTTCGCGCGGCTTCGGTGGCAGGAATCGATCATTCCCCCACGCCTCTGCAAAGGCGCCCGCCAGGCGCGCGTGATCGGGATGCGTGACCAGCCACCAACCTGTTTCCGATTCCAACCGCAACATAATTCCTGTACCTACTCAGATTCCGTTGTTCGCTTCGATTCATGCCAGTTACGCAGAAAATACCACTCCACAAACATGACCAGAAAGAAAAAGGAAAAACCCAGAACAGTCGCCGCGATCACCAGCCCGAATAAATACGCGGTCTGCAATTGCGAACTCGCATACATGATGGAGTAGCCGAGGCCGCCCTGGCCAACCCGGTTCGAGCCCGCAAACCATTCGCCAGTAATTGCGCCGATCACTGCAATGCCTGCTGAAATCCTGACTCCCGCAAACATATTTGGCATAGCATGCGGAAGCCGTAGCTTGAACAAAACCTGTGCTCGCGACGCCTTATGCATCAGGAACAGATCAATCAAATTTCCATCCACGCTGATCAGGCCTTGCGTCGTGTTCGCGATGATCGGCGCGAGGCAAATGATGAACGTCACCAAGGTAACTGGCCAGGTACCAGAACCCATCCACAAAATGATCAGCGGAGTGATGGCGATGATTGGGACCGTCTGCAGGAGGATTGTATAGGGATACAGCATTCGCCTCAGCCAGGGCCATTGCGCAAAAACCAGCGCAATTCCGACGCCCGCAACAATGCTGAGCGCGAGGCCTCCGGCCGCCGAAGTCGTCGAAATCAGCAGCGAAGCAAGGAGAGCGGCGTGACGGTCGCCGATTGCTTTCACCACTTCGAGCGGACCTGGCAAAACATAAGCCGGGATTCCTGATATCCAAACCAGCGCCTGCCACAACCCCACCAGCACTGCGAACACCGCCAGCGCATTCACTCCCGTGATGAAGTGCCGCCTCATGCGCTGTGCGCTCCCCGCAAAATCCTTGAAACCCGCGACACTTCGTTTTCGAACCTGTCGGAGGCTCGCGTCTCGCCGGTACGCTGCGACTCCAGGCTTACTTTCACCACTTCATGAATGCGCCCCGGATGCGGAGCCAGCACAATCACACGCGATGAGAGAAACACGGCTTCTGTCACCGAGTGCGTTACAAAGAAAATCGTCCATCCATGCTCCTGTTGCAGACGCAGCAGTTCTTCGTTCATTCGATCCCGCGTTATCTCGTCCAGCGCCGCGAACGGCTCGTCCAGCAGCAGAATGCGGGGCCTTGTCGCGAGCGCCCGCGCGATGGACACCCGCATCTTCATCCCACCGGAAAGCTGGCGCGGATACAGTTTCGCCACCGCGGAAAGTCCGACCAGCACGAGCATCTCGCTCACCTTTTGCGCGCGCACCGCCCGCGTCGCCCACTCCAGCTCCAACCCTAAACCTACGTTGCGCTCGACCGTGCGCCAGGGCAGCAGCGTCGCATCCTGAAAGATGAACGACATCATCTCACGCGCGTTCACCGGCGTCATGCCATTCACAGTGATCTCGCCAGTACTCAGCGGCGTCAGTCCCGCGATCAACCGCAGCAATGTCGATTTCCCGCAACCCGACGGCCCAAGAATGCTGACGAACTCGCCGCGCTCAATCGTGAGCGTGACATTCTCCAGCACCGGCGCACGAGTGCCGAATCGCTTCCCCACGCCTGCCAGCGCAATCTCCGGGATCGTCTCGGTCATCTAGCGCTCTCTGAGACCACCGGCAAGTGCAACGCCGAAGGACATACACGTGTATGCAGAACCTGCTGCGTCGACCGAGCCCAGTTCCAGTGCGAAGCCTGCGACCCCGGCACCGCCGTCGAAGGGTTGCGGTCATGCAGTGGAAACGCGCTGCTGGCAATTTCAAGGCGAACCCTCTCGCCAGGAAAAAACACGCACG
>PMSS01000137.1 GCA_003167515.1 Acidobacterium sp.
TCCTTCGAGTCGAAGTAGTAATACGCCGCCCCGGTGGCTACCGCGGCCCGCGTCGCAATCTCCCGCATCGTCGCGCCCTCAAAGCCGCGTTCGCGAAAAATTTCGAGCGCTGCTTCGAGAATCCGGCCCCGCGTCTCTTCCGACTTCGGTGTCCCCCTGCGCGGCGGCGCAGACTTTGCCCCTCCTCGCGTCATAGCCCTCACGATATGGCCGCCGTCCCCGAACGCCCCCTGAAAATCGCGAGAATCAGCACATTGAAAACATGCAGAAATCCCAGCAACAGCAGAAAGCTACCCAGCTTCCATGCCACCACCCACGCCACATCGCCGAGCGTCTCGAATTGCCCGAAGCTGTGGAACGTGACCGCGACATAACCCGCGCTCACCAGATAGAAACCAATATCCAGCAGCCGTCCCACCGCCCGCGCCAGCTCCGGTCTCTCCCGGAACGACTCGTGCAGAAACACATCGCCCGCCCAGTGCAGGATCACCGCGAGTCCTGCTATCAGGACCCCGCACGCGATGGCGTACAGCACGTAGTAGTGCGTCTGATACATCGAATAGGGAACTCTGTACATCGTCTCCTCCTTCGCCCCTCGTCTTCGCCCTCGTCTTCCCCCCTCGTCCCCGCCGATCGTCGCCCCGGCGATCACCCCCGCTTCGCCGACCCTTACTGAGCAAGTTATGCGGGCACAACGCCGCCCAATGACCGCCGCCGCATCCTGGCCAGCACGAACATGTTGAAGAAATGCATGCCGCCCAAAATCAGCAACACCACCCCCAGCTTCTTGCTCTCCCGCTCAATCACTTGCCTGAAGTCCGTCAGTGGTTCGGTGGTTTTCAGCGCCAGCGCGATGTACCCGACGTTGATCAGATAAAAGCCCACCACCAGCAGTTTGTTCACAGAGTCCGCCAGTTCCGCGTTCCCGTGAAATGCATCCACCAGAAAAATTCGTCCGCTGGCATACAGCGTGCGCGCCACCCAAATTGTCAGCGCAATGCTGATTGCCAAATAGCTGAAGTAGCACCCGGCGATATACATAAAGTTTTCCTCTTCCTCACATATTTGAACACGTTCAATAACACAAAAACCCCACCTTGCCGGGAAAGCAAGACTTTTTTGAACAAGTTCAATATATTTGGAACAGAAACCCTTCCAACCCTCAAGTCGCTGACTATAAAATCATTATCGATGATGTACACTACGTACAGTCTATAGCGTACATCATGTGCTACACTTCCTCAATGGAAGTCACCATCTCCCAGTTCCGCCGCGACCTCTTCCAGCTCATCGAGAAAGCCGCCCAGGGAGAGCCTTTATACGTCACGCACCGCGGCCGCCGCTTCCGCATCGTTCCGGAGACACCCGCCCGCACCGGCCTTGACGCTCTCACCCCGCTCCAGATCGTCAATCCCAAAGCCTCCGACCTCGACGATCCCGCCTGGAAAGAAGGAATGACCCGCGAGTGGGAACGCGACTGGTCCGATCTGTGATTACCTATCTCGACACCAGCGTCGCCGTCTGGCTCGCTCAAAAATCTCTCGACCGAATCACCCCCGCCGGCCTCGACCACCTCGCCCACGCAACCGACCGCCGCCTCTCCTTCGCCGTCCTCCTCGAGCTGCAGTTTCTCTACGAGATCAAGCGCATTCTCATCCCAGCCGCCGACATTCGACGCAAGCTCGAAACCGAGTTCGCGGTCACCGTCTGCGACCTCAGCTTCCCCTTGATCGCCGAAACCGCCCTCACCGAGAACTGGACGCGCGATCCGTTCGACCGCCTCATCACAGCGCACGCCCGCGCCAACTCGCTCGCCTGGCTGGTCACTTCCGACCGCCGCATCCGCGAGGCCTATCCTCGCGCCATCTGGTAGGAATCTGGAGAAATCGAATTACGCCGTAGCGGCGACAGGTACATCGACCGGCCGTACTCGCACTGCCTCTTCGAGTGACAGCGGCCTGCTCAGGTAAAACCCCTGGGCTTTCTCCACACCCAGGCTGCGCAGCATTTCCAGCTCGGCCGCTGTCTCCACGCCTTCCGCGCAGATGATGCTGCCGATGTCCCGCCCAAATGCGATCAGCGCTTTCGCAAGCGACCGCCGGCTGTGGTCGCTGTCAATGTTCCTGGTCAGGCTCATGTCCAGCTTGATCTGGTCAGGTTGCAGGTTCACGATATGCCGCATGCTCGCATACCCGGCGCCCGCGTCATCAATCGCCAGCCTCAGTCCCCTGGCGCGCAACGGCTGCAGCGCGCATGCCAGGGAATCGTAGTCGGCCACGATCGCGTGCTCGGTAATTTCCAGCACAATCCGCCTGAGCTCGGCGCCCTCCAGAACCGACGCCAGTTCGCCTGTACAGATAAGGCTGGGCGAACTGTTGATGCCCAGAAAAACGTCTCCGCGAAACCGGCCCAGAGCCGCCAGAGACTTCCCGATCGCCCGAAGCTCCAGCTCCTGGCCCAGCCCAACCTCGTACGCCATCGCGAACCATTTGTCCGGCGACTGGTATGGTTCCGCATCGAACCGCGAAAGACACTCCAGCCCCGCTACCTCTCCCGTTCGAAGCCGATACACCGGCTGGTAGACCATGCGCGGGGCGCCCGCCGCCATCGCGTCCCTTACCCGGTCCGCGAGCTGCGCCTTGCCTTTTTCGGCCTCCTGCATCTCCGAGATGCGGTTCGCAAGCACCTCCGCAAAAGCCTGCATCATCTTCATGTCGCGGTCGCCGAGAGTCACGTCCGGCTGATAGCTGAAGCAGCACAGCGTCCCGTAGACTTCCCCGTTATCCATCACAATGGGCACGCCGAGGTGCGAACCAATAGGGATCGTGGCTGTCAGCGGGATCGCCATCGCCGCAGGCACTCTGGACGTGTCCGGAATCAGTTGTGGCAGCTCGCCACGCACCACTTTGGCGCAGTACCCTACTTCGAGCGGCAGAGCCGTCCCCGGCTCAACCGGCGCCGGCCCGTCCGTGTCCACGTGCTCGAAGACCCGATCCGTCTCCCGGAAGTGCGCGACAAACGCCACATCCATCCCAAGGTATTTGCGCACGGTCCTGAGCATGCGATCCACGCCGCCGTACCCGACGCCGTTGGCCAGGAGGTCGGTGATCGGTTCTAACGGCTGAGACCTGTCGATCGGAGCACCCATCGCTTCGCTGCAGGATGAAAAAGAAGGCATTCCCGTAGCTGCTCTGTCCAGAGCATCATTCACGGTGATGCACTGTCGATGCCCTGTTTGGGGGAGGCCCTGGTTACCCCCGCCCGACCGCCCCCCAGTCCTCCGGCCTCACATTCTTCGCATGTCGCGAGAACAGCCAATGGTGCCCATCCAGATCCACCGCCGCATATTGATACTCCCCGTACTCAGTCTCATGCGGTTCCTCGACAATCCTCGCCCCTCCCGCCTTCGCCCGCGCATAGTGCCCGTCCACATCGTCGACAAATACCGTCAGCGACTGCGTCCCAAACCCCAGCTGTGCCGGCGGCCGCTCCCCGTCCCGCGCCTGCCGCACCTGAATCACCGCGCTCGCAGCGAACATCTGCCCTCCGCTCGGCCCATTCCCGTAGCGGTAATACTCCTCAAACCCAAACACCCGCTCCAACCAAGCCATCGCCTCCGCCAGGTTCTGATACACCACATGCGGCAACACCGTATCGACAGGAACCGAGCGATTCTTCGCTCCCATATCTCAGGATTCTATCGCTCCTCTAACACCGCCGAAACAGACCGGTCTCCTGTCAGGGTCCCACTTTACCCAGCCCCGAGCTAAGTCGATGAGGGTCACTGGAACTGGTCTCATAAACCTCNNACCACCGAGATGCAGCGTGTCAGACCCGCCATCGAAGCCGGGCTCATACAGTCCGCCAAAGCCGTTGCGCAATATATGAGACCAGTTCTAATTCATAAACGGAGCAGTACGGGTTCAGCCCCAGTTAATTATCTGGTTACTACAGAACTCTGAACCGCTGACACTTTCGTGGGATCGCCGGTGTGCAATAGAGAACAGTGTGCAAATTAGCACAGTGCGACACTTTGGGTCTCGACGGGAGTTACATCCCCACCCGGAGGTGAACAATGCCAGGTCTTAATGTAAGTCTTCTCATAGTGGACGACGAAGCGCTGGTGCGCATGTGTCTCGTGCGAATCCTCATCGAATCTGGTTATGCGGTAAGGACTGCCTCGGACGGCTTCTCCGCCTTAGCGGAAATCAGGGAGGACATTCCCGACCTCATCCTCTCCGACCTCAACATGCCCGGCATGTCCGGCTTTGAACTCCTTTCAGTAGTCCGGCGCCGGTTTCCCTCCATCCGCGTGGTCGCCATGAGTAGCGCATATTCAGGCCCGGAATTGCCCCTCGGCGTTGCCGCTGACGCTTTCTATGAAAAGGGAACCAGTCCAGCTTCCCTGCTTCGGATATTGGAAGACATAGCCCGCCCAGGACGATCGCGGCCCGTCTTTCGCCCCCGTCTGTTGGCCCCTATCTGGATTCCAACCAACGGCCGCAACATTTCCGGAGACTCGTACGTCACGATTTCCTGTCCTGAGTGTCTCAGGGCCTTCTCCCAGGTTCTCGACAAGAGCGCCGCTGCGACGCTCGAAACCAGTTGCGCCTGGTGCCATTTCCCCATTAACTACGCAATTGTCCATTCCGCGCTGGCTGCCTGAAATGTACGCCAAAAAGAGACCCGCTCTCATCGAGCGGGTTTCTTTCAGCTTCAGCAAGGCTGCTAGAAGAAAATCCCGAAGTACGGATCTCCAACCCCCAGCAGCGTACCGGTGTGATACGTCGCCTGTGTCCACGGCGCCTCCAGCACGAAGGCTGCGAGCGGCCCGCATCCCTTGAAGGTCAGCGTGAACTGCGCCGTCGCCGATCCGCTCGTCGGAATGTCTCCCATCATTACCGGGAAGCTTCCGCTCGCGGGCGTCACCGTCGCGCTGCACTTTGCCCCAAGGGCCTGGGTCAGCGTCAGGCTCGTGATCTCCGTCGTGTACGCCGGACCCACGCTGCCGTTGGTTGCCGTGATCGTGATGTTATAGGTCTGCGTCTTCGGCGAACCCTTGACTCCGGTCAGCGCAAACTGCAGCCCGTAACCCGGAACCCCGTTCCCGTCCGGATTCACGATCCCCCAGTACGCCGGCTTTGCCTGCAGCTGCATGTTGAACGGCAGCGGATAGTCCGTCCGCGTCACCGGGAAGCCGTCCAGCCACGTATCATCGTCCGCCAGACCCCAGAACGTCACGCCGGTCAGGTTGTGCTTCTCCGCCCTGAACAAATTGAAGTACTGGTTGTACAGCCAGCCCTGCTCATCCAGCACTGCCGGTGGAATGCTGTTGCCGTAGTTCGAGGTGATATCGCCGGCGTTGTACACGCTCTCGTCCAGTTCCGTCACCTGCTGGTTGATCCTTGGGAAGTTCTCCGCCACCGTGTCAATCGCGGTCTTGATGGCCGAAACCGCCGGATAGTTGATGTTGTTGTGGTTCTCGTGCCCGATCCCGGTAATCGGCACTCCCTGCGCTTTCAGTTCCTTCACCACCTGCACCAGACACGCCAGCCGGTTAGGATCCGCCGTGCTGTAGTCGTTCAGGAACAGTACCGTCCCCGGCGGCGCGTATTGCTTCGCCGCTGCGAACGCGATGTTGATGTAGTTCGCCCCCAGCACCTGGTAGAACGGCCCGTGCTCCAGACAATCCGGCTGCGTCGGATCCAGCGGTTCGTTCACCACATCCCACGCGTAGACTTCAGTGCCGAAATGCTGCACCTCCGACTGGATGTGCTCCTGGATGTTCGCCGTCACCGTCGCCTGATTCGCCGGCGAGTTCGTCCCGTCCCCGAACGCATACGAGGGCGTCTGCGCTCCCGTCGACCACACCAGGTTCTGCCCGCGGATCTTCATGCCGGCGCACACCGCTTCCCCGGCCTCCGCGTCCGCGTTCGTGTAGTTGTAGCTCCCCAGCGACGGCTCCACACTGCTCCACTTGAAGTCGTTCCCGCTCGTCAGGCTGTTGAAGTGCATCTGCAGCAGTTGTGCATGCGGTCCCGACAGATCCGTCGTGTCCACCTCTCCCCCGATCGGGAAGTAGTTGGCAAACGTCTTGTAAATCGACGGTATGTTCGTCTGAATCACCGGCGGCGCCACATACGTCAGCTGGAACCCGCTGATCGAGAAGCTGGTCAGATCGTTCCCCGACGCCGGCATCGTCTGCAGATACAGGTAGGCTTGCCCGGTGGCGTACGGCGCGCTCATCGTGTAGTTGTTCACCACAATCTGGTGCCACTGCCCGTCGTCTGGAATCGTGATCCCCGGATAGCTCGATACTCCCGGATAACTCGTCGTCCCCTGGTACGTCGTCTGCAGGCTCATGTTGATGATGTGCGAGTTCGAGTCGACCACATCCATCATCACGTACACGCTGATGTCGTAGACCGACCCGTCATACATGACGTCGCTCACACTGATCTGCGGCCCGTCGTAGTTGGCCACGCGCCCCGTGGTCAGCAGCGAGTGGGTATTGCCGGCCGGATCGGGTATGGAGGACACCTCGTTGGTCAGCGTCGAGCTTCCCGAACGCGAGCTCCATCCATCGACCCCGCCGTCGGAGAAGTTGGTCGAGATTCCCGCGTTGTTCTGCTCGCTCGGCGGCAGTGGTGGCGGCGCCAGCTCCCCAATCTTCACATCGCTGATGTAGAACGAGTCCGTCGCGCTGCTCGACTGGAAGTACAACGTCAGGCTCGTCGGCGCGCCCGGCAGATCGCTGAATGTAAACGTCCCCTGCACCAGCGTCCACGCCGTATTTGTCAGCGCCGCCGACGTCCCGATATTCGCGTACGCTCCCGACGTCGCGCAGTCCGCCGTCTTCGTCGACATCGTCACCGTCGGTCCTGTCGCGTCCGCCGTATCCAGCATCACGTAGGCCGAAATCTGATACGTCGCCCCCGCCACGATCCCGCTCACTCCCAGCAGGTTCAGGCTCGGGCCCTCATACGTCGCTGTGCGATTCGTCGTCAGCAGCGCATACGGATCACCCATCGGATCCACCGGCGATGGCATCACGCTCGCCAGTGTCACCGAGCCAAACGGCGTCCACCCGTCCACGCTGCCTCCCGCGAACGTGTAGCTCGCCACCGGTGTCCCTCCCGGCGGTGGCGCCGTCTCCGTGATCACCACATCCGCCAGATAGAACCCAACCGCCGATGTCGCCCCCACCAGCTGCGCATACAGGTTCAGCCCGGTCTCCGTCGTGCTCACCGTATAGCTGCCGCCAATCTGCGTCCACCCGGAGCTGGTCGCCACATCCCCGTTGTAACTCCCGATCGTGTCATAACACGTGCCGCCGCCGCAGCTCGGGTCCGAGCGCTGGATCGTGAAATTCACGGGCACCGACGCCTCGCCCGACGTCAGCATCACGTACCCCGTAATCGTGTACTGCGCCCCCGCCTCGAGCACGGTGCTCAGATTGATCTGCGGCCCGCCCGTTCCCGTCGCGCTCGTGGTCGTCAGCAGGCTGTAGCTCGATCCCGATCCCGGATACGACGCCGCGCTGCTCGCCACCGGCGTGCTCGCGTTGTAGAACGACGTCCATCCGTCCGCCGTGCCGTCACTAAACGTGTACGTCTTCACCACCTGCGCGCGCAGTGGCACGGCCGTCAGCAGCATGGCAACCGCCGCTGCAGCGAAAAACAACCAGATAGATACTCGCTTGCTGTTTCTCGAAGTCATTGGCCCCCTCCCAAACCTTTAATCCGGAGCCCTAACAAAATCAAGGCGTCAAAAGAAGATCTCGCATTCCCTGGCGCAATTTGGCAGATTTTATGGTGCTCTGGACGAAACGGGCCAAAGTATAGGCACCGAACAAAAGGCGTGTCAAGCGGCTTCTGTGGATCGCCCCGGTTACAGACAAATCAAACGTTTGAACCGCAGGGCTCCCTAACTCAGCCTCTATCTCCGCACGTATCTTGCCGGCCGACGCCGCCCGCGCGCCCAAAAACCAAAACCCGAAAACCTGGCGAAGGCCAGGTTCACCCCACAGCAAGAAGCAAACTCNNGGTGCCCCGGGTCTCGTTTTTGGGCAACAACATGCGAGACTCAGCGGGAGTTGTGGCGTGCTGTTTTGAGGCAAGTTTGGCACGCTGCATCCTGTTGGAGGAGAAAGAGTTGTGAGCAGCACTGGACCAGGGAGATGAGTTAAAGGCAGTCCTGGCTATATTTTCGCCGCCTCAGGTTGACGCATTTCGGTTCGCAAAGGAGCTCGCATTCGTCGCAGAAATGAGAGAAGAAGAGCGAGCGCTCGACAGTGGCGGACTTCCCCCAACACGGCAGACGGTCAAACCGACTTCATAATCGCTGACAATGCACGCACTGCGCGCCGCGAATCCGAGTTTCGAAGCAAATTTCGGCTACGCCTCGGGGACCAGCTGAAGCGGCTTGTGGATCGTCTCGGAGCGGAAAGAATTCACAGAGGATTTCTGGAGAGTCAAGCCCATGCGGATATTAACTACGCTCAGGATGCTCGCCGCGTCAGCGAATACCTGATGAGTGCTGCCTGCGCACTGGATGGAGTTCGTGTCCATCCGCCGCACTCCCACACGGAGCAGGAATTAGAGACGATGCCTGGTTCGATACCTTGAATCGGCGCCGCAATTCATCGGTAATGGCATTCTGCGGGTCCAGGAATTGCATAGGCAAATCTCCTTTCATGATCGCCGACGAGCAAAAGCGTGTCATTCAACATCTGGTAAAGCGTCTGACGATCCTTCAACGGGAGGAGATTGTTCTCCAGAGGTTTGTTGCGAATTTGAAGGCCGAGGGGCGAGTGGGGACATTGGAAGAACTGGAAGAGATTCGCCAGTCACCAGATGTTCGGTCGAAGTGCCTGGCTTATTTTCACAATCTGGATGCGGTGAACGTGAAA
>PMSS01000333.1 GCA_003167515.1 Acidobacterium sp.
AATTAATGACTCGGTACACTAGATGGCTGGTAGTCGAGAGGCTTCCGCCGCCTACTCCTACAGTCCTCGCTCCGATTGACGAAAGCTTAAGGTCCGCCACCACAGGCACCGTGACGGCGCTATGCGTAGCCCCGTCACGGTGCCTGCGTCGTACTTCGGTCGGGTATATTAGACTAGAAGAGCAGCAGCGCCGATCCTGAGTTTTCAAAACAACGAGGGCCTCTAAATCGGTTTTTTCTTACGACGTGCGCTCCAACAGGCCGTCCTCGGTTGCGATCAGGGCGAGGCTGGCCATGTTCAGAAAGAGACCGTGCTCAACGAGTCCTACCGTGGTGTCGAGCTTGGCGGCAAGCGCGGGCGGATCGTCGATTACCATTCCTGAACAATCAAAAAGCAGGTTGCCTTCGTCTGTGATGTAAGGAGAGCCGTTCTGGCTCCTGCGCAGGGCCACGGTGAACCCGAGGCGTTCGAGCGAACGCCTGATCAGCGGGGCCGCGATGGGGATGACCTCGACGGGCAGAGCAGCTTTGCCCAGCTTGTTCACGATCTTTGAGCCGTCAGCGACGATGACGAAGCTTTCGGTAGCACCAGCGACGATTTTCTCTCTAAGAAGCTTGCCTCCACCGCCCTTGATGAGCGCGAGTCCGGGCGCGATTTCGTCGGCGCCATCGACGGTCAGGTCGAGGCGAGGGCAATCTTCAAAGGTCACAATCGGGATACCGAAACTGCGGCCGAGGTGTTCGCTGTCTTCGGAGCTGGCGATGGCTTTGATTTTGAGGCCATGGTCGCGGACCCGCTGTCCCAGCAGCTGAATCCAGAGAGTCGCGGTCGATCCTGACCCGAGGCCCACGGACATGCCTGGCTCGACCAGTTCGAGAGCGCGCTGCGCAGCTCGTAGCTTGAGGGCTTGAACGTCCGTTGGGTCATGCATTGGTGGCATGCCTGGCTTTCCTTCCGCAGAAGCCATGGTAATTCCTGGGTAGGGCGGGGCGCGTTTCGGCTCGTGCGAGCGGGCCGGAACGGCCTAATGCACTTTCACGGTGCCGTCTTTTTCGTGGGTCACACGGCGGAAGAGCCAAGCCATGCCGCCGGCGGTGAAAGAGACGAGGGCGGTCCAGCGAAAGATGTCGACGAAGCCCCAGAGCATGGCCTGGCGCTGCATTTGCATATACATCATGGCCAGCGCCGCTGGGTGGCCTGCCGCGTGGCCCAGCTGCCGCGAAAAATAGGCGGACATCTGGGAGGCGTGCTGCTCGAACCAGATGCCGGAGAGCGGAACGGTGGCGGCGATGCGGGTCTGGTGAAAGGTCATGCGGCGGATGAGCATGGTCGACGCGAGTGAAATGCCGATGGAGCCGCCGATATTGCGGAGCAGGTTGAAAATGCCGGTGGCGTTGCCCATCTGCTCGTTGGTGACGGTTGAGGTGCACATGGTTCCGATGGGGACGAAGAGGAAGCTGAGCGAGAAGCCGGTGACGATGATGGGAATCAGCATGGTTGTGGGGCTGATGCCGGTATTGATATTGGCGAACCAGATGGAGCAGAGGCCGAAGACGCCGAAGCCGCAGGTGAGCAGCCAGCGGTTATCGACTTTGTGGCTGATGATGCCGACCAGGGGCAAGCCGACCATCGAGCCGATGCCGCGTGGCGCGACGACGAGGCCCGCGGTGAGCGCCGTGTAGCCGAGGACTTCCTGGTAGAAGAGCGGCATCATGGCAACGGTGATGTAGATGGCAAAGCCGAGCATGAAGACGAGGAGGCAGCCCACGGCGAAGTTGCGATTGCGGGCGAGGATTTTGAGGTCGACGAGGGGCTGCTTCGCCTTCAGCGAATGCCAGATGAACCAGGCGAGAGAAGTGATGAGGATGGCGACGGCCCAGCGAATCCACACTGCGCCGAACCAGTCGTCTTCCTGGCCTTTGTCGAGGATTATCTGCAGGGAGCCGGTCCAGAGGCAGAGGAGGCCGAAGCCGAGATTGTCGAATGGGCCGGGTTTGGCGTTTTTGATGTAGGGCGGATCGTGGACGAAGCGGCTGATCATGAAGACGGCGAGGATGCCGACCGGAATGTTGATGTAGAAGGCGTAGCGCCAGCTCCAGGAGTCGGTGAGCCAGCCGCCGAGAGTTGGCCCGAGCACTGGAGCGACGACGACACCGAAGCCGAAGAGGGCCATGGCCGCGCCGCGCTTTTTGGGCGGGAAGCTTTCGAGGAGGATGGCCTGCGACAGAGGTTGCAGCGCGCCGCCGCCCGCACCCTGGACAACGCGAGCGAGGAGGAGAATCCACAGGGAGGGCGCTGCGCCACACCAGAAGGAGGCGAAGGTGAAAATGCAGACGCAGGAGATGAGGAAGCGCTTTCTCCCGAACTGCAATGCGAACCAGTTACTCGCTGGGAGGACGACGGCATTGGCGATGAGGTAGCTGGTGAGGACCCAGGTGGCTTCGGAGTTTGAGGCGGCGAGCGAGCCGGCGATGTAGGGCAGCGCCACGGAGGCGATGGCGGTGTCGAGGACTTCCATGAAGGTAGCGAGCATGACGGAGATGGCTGCGATCCAGGGATTCGCTGCGGGATTGGCGGCGGGAACGGCTGCGGCTTCGGTGTGGGTTCGGGCTGGGGGCTGGGCGCCGGCATCGGCGACTGTGGTAACCGGACTTTCCAGAACCGGACTTTCGACAAGCGTCGCCATTGGGACCCGCCCGGGCGAAGACTGGGCTGAACGACGTCCTTCGCTCGGGAATTCGCCTCCGGGCTCAGACGCCCGCAGGACGGCTTAACTGCAGACTAGGTCGCATCACGGGGTGAGGGCTGTGCTTTCCATCACAGGGGCACCGGTTGGGCTGGAGCCGCGGGGCACAATGGTCACAGCGTCTTCTTCGTTTCATTTGCAGTAGACAATCTGCGCGGAAGGACCGTAGGCTGGTGGTCTCCCTGGATATTTGCGGGAAATCGAAAAAGCCCACACGATGCGACTGACGTTTGCAGGATTCGCCTGGAGAAATGTCTGGCGCCGCCGGCTGCGCACGGCACTGACGCTGTGCGGGATTGGGATGGGCATTGGCGCTTTCGTGGCGCTGGTTGGTTTCTCGCGTTCGTTTGAGCACGCGTGGCTGGAGATGTATGAGAGCTCCGGCACGGATCTCGCGGTGGTGCAGAAGACTTTTCTGAACACGTCGGTCGATCAAAGTGTGGGGCCGGTGCTGCGGGGGATTCCGCAGATTCAGACGGCGACGCCGATGGTGATCAACATGATGGCCGTGACGCCGGAGGTGAATACGCTGGTCTATGGCTGGCAGGCGAACACGTTCGAGTTTTCGGCTCTCGACATTCTTCAGGGGCGCCGTTTTCGCGATGGGCAGCAGGAGGTAATGCTTGGGGAACTGCTGGCAGGAAGCCTGAACAAGAAGGTTGGCGACACCATCGACCTGCAGGGTGGCTCGTTCACGGTGGTCGGGATTTACCGGAGTGGATCGGCGCTCGAGGCGGGCGCGATCATCATGCCGCTCGACGAGATGCAGTCGCTGTCCGGCATGACGGGGAAGGTGACCGCGTTCCATGTGCAACTGAAGCCAGTGCCTGCCGGAGTATCGGCGGCTCAGTGGAAACAAGAGGCGGAGGATGCGGTCGAACATGATTTGCCTGGGCTGCGCGCGGTTCCGGCGGCGGAGCGGGCGAGCAACAATCAGCTGGTGGTGCTGGCGCACGCCGCGGCTTGGGGAACTTCGTTGATCGCGCTGCTGGTTGCGGCTCTTGGCATCGCGAACACCATGGCGATGTCGGTGTTCGAGCGTACCAAGGAGATTGGCGTACTGCGCGCGATGGGGTGGTCGCGGTGGCGCGTGATGGGTCTGATTCTGCTGGAGGCCGCCGCTTTGGGTGCGGCCGGCGGCTTGATCGGCGTGGCCCTGGGATGGGGAGCGCTGCACGTGCTGGCGTCGCTGCCGCAGTCGGCCAGCATTGTTTCGACAGCGCTGCCGATGAGGACCTTGCTGGACGGGTTGGTGATGGCGACGATTGTGGGTGTCGCGGCAGGCTCGGTGCCGGCGTGGCGCGGCGCACAGCTTTCTCCGGTGGAGGCGCTGCGGCATGAGTGATGTTGGCGTGGTCGCCGGGCCGTCGACTTCAGAATGGGTGCTTGAAGTGCGGGACCTGAAGAAG
This sequence comes from Acidobacterium sp., assembly GCA_003167515.1. Lineage (GTDB taxonomy): Bacteria > Acidobacteriota > Terriglobia > Terriglobales > Acidobacteriaceae > Palsa-343. Next base: position 4,156 of record PMSS01000333.1, read on the forward strand.
AGCTATGAGAACGGACGCATCGAGGCGCTGCGCGGAGTGAACCTGGGCATTGCGGAAGGGGACTTCCTGGCGATTACGGGACCGAGCGGAAGCGGCAAGTCGACGCTGCTGCATCTGCTGGGCGGGCTGGATGTGGCGACGGAAGGGACGGTGCTGTTTCGGGGGCAGGCAGTTGGGAAACCCCAGAACGGGACGGAATCGAAAGGGGCGGGATCCATCGATCTCGATACGTATCGGGCGCGATGGGCGGGTTTCATCTTTCAGTCGTTTCATCTGCTGCCTTCTCTCAATGCGCTTGAGAACGTGCAGGTCCCGATGCTGGGCACGGGAGGGAATCGGCATGGGCGGGAAGAGAGGGCGCGGGCGATACTGGTAGAGCTGGGCCTTGAGCAGCGTCTGCGGCAATATCCGACGCAGCTCTCAGCGGGAGAGCGGCAGCGAGTGGCGATCGCGCGTAGTCTGGTGAACAATCCGCAGGTGCTGCTGGCCGACGAGCCGACGGGGAATCTGGACAGCGTGAACTCGGCGAAGATTCTGGAGTTGCTGGCGGAAGTTCAGGCTCGCCATGGGATGACGCTGATCATGGTGACACACGACGAGAGCATCGCGGCGTCGGCGCACCGGCACGTGAAGATGCGGGATGGTCGCATATGCAACTGAAGGCGTGTGCCGCGGTGTTGCTGGCGGGTGCTGTCTCTTTGGTGTGCGGTGCGCAGAGCGGGGCGAAGGCGGATGCGAAATCGGGTGCGGAGCCGGCGGGATCGCTGAAGGCGATAGTGGCGGCGGCGCGGGCTCGGGTTGAAAAGTCGGATGTGCGAGCGTCGGGGCGGCTGGTAGCGATCGCTGCGAATGGGACGCGCACGAACAACACTCTTGGGCTCGCATCGCATTCGTTTCCCGACGGTTTGAGAACCCTGGTGACGATCGGCAGTGCGGGCAATGGCAGCGTGCGTTATTTGCTGACGCAGGATGGGGCAGGACACACAGCGATTGAGGCATTGCACAAAGGCGAGAAGGCGCCGGTGCGGTTGCCGGCGGAGCGTTGGGGCGACGGGGTTGCGGGGACGCTTTTCTATCCGGAAGATTTCGCGGATGGCCAGTTTTTCTGGGCGAGGCAGACGGTGCTGCCGCCGCAGAAGTACGGTGCGCGGGAGTGTTTCGTGCTGAGGAGCGAGCCGGGCCCGGGGCAGACGACGGTCTACGCTTCGGTGACGACGTGGATCGACCAGAAGACGGGAGCTCCGGTGTATGTGGAGGCTGCTCCAAAGGGGGGCGGCCCGACGAAGCAATTTGTGTTTTACGATCTTGAGCAGATGGGTGGCGTTTGGGAGCCCCGCCAAGTCGAGGCGAAGGTGAACGGCAAGCCGGGTTCGTCGCTGATGATCCTCGAGCGCGGATCGGCGCACGCTCACTTGCAGCGCAAAGATTTCAGCATTACAGCAGTTTCCCAACCCACAGGGGGCAACTCCGGTCCATGATCGCCGTACTCGGAATCGCTTCGGCCCTTATCGCGTTGCTTCTGGTCAGCGGTTTTGCCTATCAGTGGATCGGCGGCCTGCTGGATCGGAGACGATTGCTTGCGCCCGGCCGTCTCGTCGATATCGGCGAGAGTCGGCGGCTTTATGTGGTCGAAAAGGGCTGCGGCGGACCGTCAGTCGTCTTTGAATCCGGGTTTGCAGCTACCAGCCTCAACTGGATTGACGTTCAGGAAGCGGTAGCGGAGCACGTGCACACTATCTCCTACGATCGGTGCGGCCTCGGCTGGAGCAGCGCGCCGGTCTCCGAGCGCACCCCCACAGAAATTGCAGCCGAGTTACACACGCTGCTTGGCGCCGCGGGAGTGCAGCCGCCATGGATTCTTGTGGGCCATTCCTTCGGCGGGCTCATCATGCAACGCTTCGCGCTTGAGTATCCGGGCGATACCGCCGGGGTGGTGCTGCTCGATCCGATGCGCACGGATGAATGGCCGCCCGTGAATGCTGCACGGCGGGGGACGGTGGAACGGGCGCAGCGGCTGACCGGGCATGGTGTGAATCTGGCGCGCTTCGGTATGGCGCGTCTGGCAGCCAGATCGCATCTTTGCCGTTCAGCGAAGTTTTCCGGCTTCCTTTTGCGGCTCGCCGGCTCACAAGGGAAATATCTGGCGGGCCGCCTGGACACGGAGATCGGCAAGATGCCGGCGCACGTCCGCCCCTCGATTGCCGCCCACTGGTCGGCGCCGCGGTTTTATCGGGGTCTGATCGCGCACATCAGGGCAGTTCCGGCGGCGGTCGAGGAGATGCACGATGCGGAACCGATCCGCGATGTGCCGGTGGTGGTAGTGACGCCTGGCAGTTCCAGCCCCATTGCGGATATGCAAAAATATGGTTCGCTGAGCCGCCAGATCGTGGCGCGGGAGAGCCAGCACTGGGTGCATCTGGATGAGCCGGAGCTGGTGGCGCGGACGATTCTTGAAATGGTGGCGCATGCCGGGTCACAGGGTCGGGGGTCCGAGGCCGGCTCCGCGGTGCTGCAGAGCGCACACTAGCCATGCTGAACGTGCTCATCCGGTCTGCGCTGCTCTCGGACGTCGAAAGCCTCGCGGGGCTGTGCTTCGCTCTGTGGCCTGAGTCGTCTCGTGAGGAGCACGCCAGCGAACTTGCCGCCCTTCTCGAAAAGCGCGTTACTCCGCTGATGCCGTTGGTCCATTTCGTCGCGGAAACCGGGGATGGCCACCTGGTGGGCTTCCTTGAGGCCGACCTCCGCTCACACGCCGACTGCTGCGATGCCTCGCACGCGGTTGGCTATGTGGAGGGCTGGTATGTGGAGGAGAGCCGCAGGCGTCAGGGTATTGGCCGCCAGTTGCTGGCCGTCGCCGAGGAGTGGGCGCGGGAGCAGGGATGCGTGGAGATGGCGTCGGACGCGCTGATCGAGAATGAGTTGTCGCAACGGGCGCATGCAGCGACGGGCTATCAGGTGGTTGCGCGCAGCGTGCTCTATCGCAAACCGCTCTAAAGTAGTGTGAGCGGGGCCTGCCGGGGGGTGCGCCGGTGAGGAAAACCCGTACCGTCAAAACCTTGTAGACTGCTCGAAATACCCGGTGATTACCAGCGGGGAATTTCCGCCGGTCCGAGGAGAAATTTGGCCTGATCCGGATGGTAGACTCGGGGCAAATTCGTAGCTTTTTTAGAGCAAAGGCGCCGACCGCGCCCGGAATGGAGCATTCACGTGGCAGATGATCGTCAGCGCGCCGTAGACCTGGCGCTAGCGCAGATTGAAAAGCAGTTTGGCAAGGGATCCATCATGCGCCTCGGCAGCAAAGAGGCGATCGTCCCTATCGCCGTCATCTCCACCGGCTCCATCTCCTTCGACGCTGCGCTTGGAGTGGGCGGCGTGCCGCGTGGACGGGTGGTCGAGATTTTCGGACCTGAGTCTTCGGGGAAGACCACCATTACGCTGCAGATCATCGCAGAAGCGCAGAAGGCAGGCGGGCTGGCGGCGTTTGTGGATGCCGAGCACGCGCTCGACCCGCAGTACGCGAAGAAGCTGGGCGTGGATATCGACAACCTCCTGATCTCGCAGCCCGATTATGGCGAGCAGGCGCTGGAGATTACGGAAGCCCTGGTGCGCTCGGGGGCCATTGACGTGCTGGTGGTCGACTCGGTTGCAGCGCTTGTGCCCAAGGCTGAACTGGACGGCGAGATGGGCGATTCTCACATGGGTTTGCAGGCGAGGCTGATGTCGCAGGCGCTGCGCAAACTCACCGGAACCGTTTCCAAATCGCGCACGTGCCTGATCTTCATTAACCAGATCCGCGAGAAGATCGGGGTGATGTTCGGGAATCCGGAAACCACGACAGGCGGGCGGGCGCTCAAGTTCTACTCCTCGGTGCGAATCGACATCCGACGCACCGCGGCGGTTAAGGATGGGGACACCGTAGTGGGCTCCCACACACGCGTCAAAATCGTGAAGAACAAGGTCGCCGCGCCCTTCCGCGAGGCTGAGTTCGACATTCTCTACGGCGAGGGCATTTCTCGGGAAGGCGATGTCCTCGACCTTGCGGTCACTCATGACATTGTCGAAAAGAGCGGGGCGTGGTTCAGCTATGCTGGAGAGCGGATCGGCCAGGGCCGCGAAAATGTCCGGCAGTTTCTGAAAGACAATCCGGCTACGTTCGCCAAGATCGATACCGAGCTACGGCAGAAGTTGGGGATTGTCCCAAAGACGGCGACTCCGGAACCGCCGGCCGTTCCGCCTAACGGTGCAGTGCACGCTCAGGAAGCGGTTCGCCCGGCGGCGCGGCGGCAATAACATAGAAACCCCCGAAGATGGCCGCTTTGGCGGCCATCTTTTGGCACCTTGAGGACAGCATGGATCGCCTGCCTTCCACAAATGATCCCTCCGCTTCGGCGCCAGGACAGTCCGGCCGCCTCGAAAGGCTCTACGGCATTGCGTCGGAGATCTTTCGCGAATTAGGCGGAGGGGAGAAGTTCATCCGTGAGGAGCGGGAAAAGTTGAACTTCCGGTACGGCGCGACCATCGATCAGGAGTTCTGAGACCATGCGGGAGCATCAGGTCCGGCTCCCCCATGGCCATGATGGTCCTTTCCCAACCAAGCGGAGACCTGCGGGCCGGGAAGAGCCGCTACTGCTTCTTCCCGAGGCTGAGGGTAAATCGCGCGCCGGTGCGGAAATTGAACGGCAGCGAGGGATATCCGATCGGCCCGATGTGCTGGTTGCTGGTTAAATTGTCGAGCTGGGTGTAGACGCCCATCCACGGCTTGAGCTGATAGGTCGCGCCGAGGTCGATCTTCGTATAGGAATAATCCAGATTGCGATTGGGAAGGAGGAGGGTGTTATTTCCGTTCACGTCGTCGCCTCCCAGGAATGTCGAGTCGTCACTGCGGCTGGCATAGACGCCGTCGACGACGCCGGACCAACGTTTGCCTGTGTAGATCACGCTGGTGAATCCGATATGGGGCGGCTGACGGAAGGGGCGTGCGCCGACGAGCGGCGCGTAGTTGCCGATGGGGATTCCGGGATAGTTCGGATTCGTGCAGGGACCGGGAGTGCCGGTGGCGCTGCACTCTCCGATACCGTCGGAAGAAAATGAATGCTGCACGATGGAATCCAGATAGGTGTAGCCGCCGCGCACGAAGATGTTCTTCCCCAGCCCGTATTCCAGCTCGGACTCGACGCCCTGCGCACGGTACGACATCGAGTTCAGGTCGAGCTCGTAGGCGTAATTATTGTTGAGGAACGCCTCGAGTTGCTGTTGCTGTGCGGCTGACAGATTCGGCAGGAGCTGCGGGACCACGGAGGCGGGCACCGGTTCAATCTGATTACCGAATTCATTGTGAAAATACGTAACTCGCGCGACGACTCTTTCATTGAAGAGGCTCTGCTCGATGCCGCCAGTGTAAGTACGCGATAACTCGGCGCCGATGGGGGCAATTCCATATTGCGCGATTGTGGCCTGGCCGCCGTTGGCCTGCAGAAAAGAGTAGAGGGAGCCGAACTGCTGATCGAGGGTCGGCTCCTGATAGCCGCGGGCGAAGTTGACGTTTAGCCTGGTGCCGTGGAATGCGCCCTTGCCCGGCCGCACCAGGTACCACGATGCGCCCCCGCGCGGCGTGCCGACGGTCCCGAACAGCTGGTTCTTTTCCACGCCGCCTGCTGCCGTGTAAAAGAAGCGGCTTTTGAACTCGCCTCCCAGTTGCGCCTGATAGTCGTAGTTTGTTCGCTCGAGGCCTTCCCGGTAGGCGTAGACGGGCTCACCTTCGAGGCCGCGCTCGTTCTCATAGCGAAAGCCGGCAATGACGCCGAGATGCGGGCCGTGCTGATAGCTCGTCTGCGCGTAGAGGTTGTCGCGATTCGAAGCCAGGGCCAGCGAGTAGGGATAAATTGCGCCGAAGCTGGGGCCATAATTCATCAGCGCCTGCCCGCTGGTTGAGTAGCCGTTGGCGCCGAGGACAGTCACGTCGTTGCCGTAATAATTACCGGCAATCGGGTTTCCGGCCGGAAACCACTGCTCGGATTCCTCGCGCTTTCGGATCAGGCCATAACGCACTGTGGCATTCCAGTTATCCCGGAACATGTGGTTTATTGTCCCGGTTCCGTAGCTGTCCTGGTCGAGCTGCTTGCCGTCGTTGGCAAGGCCGTTGAAGGAGTAACCGCCGTTCGCCGAGGGGATTCCTGTTGCCGAGTCACTGTTGCGCGCGGTTATGCGAATCTCGGTTTTTGCGGACCAGCTCCAACCGAGGTTAGCCACGCCGGTGTCATCGTGATAGCCGTCGTTAGGCATCGCGTTGTGCGTGTTCAGGCTGGAGAAGCCGCCGTAGTAATCCAGCTTCCGCTTCATCCCCGCCAGCTGGGCCTGGTTCCGATACGTCCCAAAGCTTCCCGCATCGCCTTCGTACAGGAGGGAGGGGAACTGCGTGCTTCCTTGTGGAGTGGTCAGGGCCACAACGCCGGCAGCCGCGTCCGATCCGTAGAGCACGGTGTTGGGTCCGCGATAGACCTCCACATCCTGGACGCCACTCGTTGCGACGTTGCTGAAGTCGAAGCGGCCGCCGATGTCCTCCATGGGCACGCCATCCATAACGACGCGATTGGCGGTGGAGCTGCCTCCGCGAATGAATAACGAGGTTTCTCCGCCGATTTGCCCGGTCTGAACCACGTTCAGGCCGGGGACCTGGCGAAGAGGGTCGACAAGGTCCGCGCGGTTGGCGAAGTCTGTCGCGTTCAATTCGGTCACTGAGCCGCTTACCTGCGCCTCGGGTTGCGGGGTGCCGGTGGCGGTGACCACGATCGATTCGCGCACCCATTCCGGCTCGAGGACCACGTTCTGTTCAACGGCGTCGAACTTGCCGGCATAAAAGCTTTGGGAGGCCAGTTGCCGAAAGGAAACGCCGGAGGCAAGGACGTAAAAGCGTCCCGACTCCGAGCTGACCAGGGTGTAGCCGCCATCGGGACCGGAGCGCCAGCTGATGAGCACCTCGCCGTTCTGGATCAGGGCCACCGTGGCATTGGCGATGGGATAGCCCAGCGGATCGGTCACCGTGCCATGCACGCTGACCGCGTGCAGAGCGGTGGTGGAAGCGAGGAGCAGAAAGAGCGCGGCGCAATGAAGTTGGCGGGGAAGTTGAAAAGCAGTCAGGGGGCGGCCGGTTGGCCGCGGCAAGAGCGTCATAGGATCCTCCGTTCCCCTCGGAACGCGGTGATTGGGCCTCTAGAAACAACAAGCCCGGCAAACGGGACCGGTCTCCTGACTTGCGCACGGTTGTTCGGTCAAAAGCCCGAAGAACAAAGCCGAACCGCCTTCCCGAAGCCCTGGGGCTGCAGTGGCACTCTGGTCCAGCTCTTCCCGCGCCTGAATAACGGACGCAGGAACATGCGCTTACAGTTGCGGGGCAGTGGCGGATTTTCACCGCCTTCCCGAGCATCCTGGCGATTACCGTGGTGAGATATGCTGCTCGCTATGGGAGCAGCGGTGATGGCATGAAACAGACTTTCATGCCATCAATCGTTATAAACGTGGCGCGTCGCGAAGTCAAAGCGATCATGCGTTTGTTCCCTTGATTCCTGNNTTCACCGCCTTCCCGAGCATCCCGTCGTCCTGAAAATGGCAACGCCAACACGCGTGCGGGACGATTCCCGCAGCGCCCTCGCGCCTAACGGACCGAGCGAGCCGATCCGGACTTCCCGTTATAAATCCTGGCTCTCTGCAAGTCAAAGAGGACCAGCCGGCCCCTTTCCGTGAACTTGACGACTGTTGAGCCAGGTGTAGGCCTGCCAGCAGGCGCGAAGGAAGTCAAACGGCCAAAATCACGCCACAGTCACATCGCCAAAAGAAATATCTTTATCAAGCGCAAGCGGCGGGCTATATACTCACGGAACCAATACCCCCAGGCTTGCCGCTTGCCGTTTTCTGCTCAAGGTTCCATGGATCCTCGTTCGATTGACGACGGAGTCAGGCTCCGGGTGCTCGTCGCCGATGACGAACGCATCATCGCCGATACACTTGGGATGATCCTCAACCAAAGCGGGTTCGAGGCCGCTACGGTCTATAGCGGCCAAAAAGCTGTGGAAGCGGCGCGCCACTTTCGTCCTCAGGTCTTCCTTGCGGACGTGGTGATGCCGGGCATGAGCGGCATCGAGGCGGCGATTCAGATTAGCGCCATGGTTCCTGGGTGCCGGGTGCTGCTGCTGTCCGGGCAGGCGGCAACGGCGGACCTGTTGCGCGATGCGCGAGTCCGCGGCCACGATTTCGAAATTCTGCTCAAGCCGGTTCATCCGAATCAGCTTCTGGATCGCCTGCGGGCTCAATAGGAAAAGCGCGGGGAAGTGCGCGTCAGGGGCGAGTAGAGGCAGCCTCCCGAATCGCCTGCCACAGCTCCTTCATTCCTGCGCCTGTCTTCGACGAACACAGCAGTACTTTGTCCGCTCCAAACGCCTCGCGCAGCTTTCTGAGGGCTTGTGTGCGCCCGTTGCCGGAAAGCCGGTCCGCCTTGGTACCCGCTACGAGAAAATCACGTCCTGTGCTGGTTAGAAATTCGAACAGCTGCGCATCGCTGGCCTTCGGAGGAATCGTGCTGTCCACCAGGCAGACGCAGAGGACCAGGGTGGTTCGCTCGCGCAAATACGGCTCGATGAAGGTCGGCCACTCCGCCGAAATCGACTTCGAAATTTTCGCGTAGCCATAGCCGGGAAGGTCCGCAAAGATGAGCTGGGCTTGCTGTCGCTCTGGGGCGTCGCGGAGCTCAAAGAAGTTGATGGCGCGGGTCCGACCGGGGGTCGACGATACGTGCGCCTGCTTTCGGCCGAGGAGCGCGTTAATCAAACTGGATTTCCCGACATTGGATCGTCCCAGGAAGGCGATTTCGGGAGGTCCGGGGGCAGGGAAATGCTTTGCATCGGTCGCCGACTTGAGAAATTTGGGATAAAAAGTCTTCATGGGTCAGGGCCAGTCTAACGAACCGCGTTGCACCAACAACAATTTCCTGCCCGAATCGAGGCTTGCCATGAAACGCAAACGCATTTGTCCCCTTCTGCCTGGGTTATTGGTCGTTGCGCTTTTCACGGCGCCCGCGCTCCGGGCGCAGTCGGGCGAGGATGCCATCCGTCAAGTTCTGGCCAATCAGGTGAGCGCCTGGAATCGGGGTGACGTTGTCACGTTTATGCGTGGTTACGACGATTCGCCTCAGACAACCTTCATCGGCAAATCGGTCGAGCATGGCTATGAGATGATCCTCGCGCGCTATCAGCGAAGCTATGCGACGCGCGAGGCCATGGGCCAGCTGGAATTCAGCGGCCTTGAGGTTCGCATGCTGGGGCAGGATCACGCGGTGGTCACCGGTCACTTCCATCTCACCCGCAGCCAGGCTGGTGGCGGCGATGCGTCGGGAATCTTCTCGCTTGTATTCGAAAAGGAACCATCGGGATGGAAGATTATCCTTGACCACACCAGCAGTTCCTGAGTGGTCCCTGGCCCGAGAGGCTGTTCCCGTGCGGGCTCACTCGGACGAAATAATGCTACAACTGGGTGGATGAACCGCTTGCCCATTGCAAATCGGTTGACCGTTACGATGCTGCTTCTGTGTTTTTCGGCGCTGGTTGTCCAGGGACAAAGTTCGGCGCCCGGTGCAGGACAGGGTTCCTTATCGGACACAGGACAAAAGGCAGGGCAAAGCCCCGAACGGGGGGCAGTACAAAAGCCGGACCCATGCGCCGCCATTACCACGATGGCGGATTTCAACATCTGCTATGCCGAAGAGTTCAAGAAGGAGGATATGAATCTCAATCACCTGTACCGTGCGGCGCTGGTGGTTCTGGAGCACGAACTGGATGACGCTCTGAAGCGCTCGGCCAAAGATGAGGCGGGGTATGCGAACAACGCCATCGACGACCTTAAGTCCGCTCAGGCCGCATGGGTTAAATATCGCGATCTGCAGTGCCGAGCGGCAGGACAACAGTATCAGGGAGGCTCGATTCAGCCGCTGGTGGTGAACCAGTGTCTGACCCTGGTCACCGAGCACCGGATCGAGGAGATCAAGGAAGCGTATGAGATCGGCGGGCGCAAGCTCGAATAAGCCAGCAGCAACAGGGGCGCCGCCGGAGATGTCTTTGGAGTGCGCATCCGATCCGGAGCTGTTTCACGAGTTATCGTTCTACACGCTGGCGCACACCGATCCCGCATTTATCCACCAGAACAGTGTCGATGCGTACACGGCGCAGCATGCGGATGAGACGACGAAGCCCATCGCGGTGGCCTTCGCGCTGATCGGTCTGTATCTGCATCTTGAAAGAGGATTCAGCGGAAAGCAGGTGCAGAGGGCGCACATGAAGATGGCCAGACAGCGGAAGCAATGGCCTCGGCTGCCGCTCCCGGCGAAGCAGGCGGCGATGGGGGTCGCGGATGTGGTTCGAGCGGCTCCGGGCCCCCCCAGGGATGCCATGATCGATGCGTGGTGCGAATCCGTGTGGGGTGTTTGGCAGGAAAGCCGCGAGCCGATTGCACGGCTGGCGA
>PMSS01000073.1 GCA_003167515.1 Acidobacterium sp.
AGCACATGATTGGCGTGATGCCGAAGATACTCAATGACGGGCAGGATGCCGGATCGGAGCTGGGGCAGCAGGTGATGTTTGAGGTGATCCAGCGGCACAAAGATGAGATCGACGCGGCGGCGAAGAGCTATCACGCGGAGCATCCGGCGGCTGCGCGGCAACAGTAACGAGGAGGCGATGTCCGGAGCGGGGGTTCGGATTTCGGCGATCGCATCCAGAACTCATTTAGAGGAGACGTCGTGTCCGTTCCAAAAAAGCCAGTGGTTCTGACCATCCTGGATGGATGGGGTTATCGTCCGCAGATTGAAAACAACGCCATCGCGCTGGCGCGCAAGCCGGTATACGACAAGCTGCTCCAGGAGTATCCGAACACGCTGCTGCACGCTTCGGATCACTTTGTGGGTCTGCCCGATGGGCAGATGGGCAACAGCGAAGTCGGCCACCTCAACATCGGCGCCGGCCGCATCGTGCAGATGGACATCACCCGCATCGATGCACTGATCGCGAGCGGGGAATTCTTTAAGCATCCGACGATCGTGGAGGCGATGCAGAAGGCGCGGAAGACGCAGCTGCATTTGCTCGGGCTGGTTTCGGACGGCGGGGTGCACTCGCACCAGGAGCATTTGTACGCGCTGCTGAAGACCGCGAAGCAGCAGGGCGTGGAGAAGGTGTTTGTCCACGCCTTTATAGATGGGCGCGACACGTTGCCGACGAGTGGGGCGGGGTATCTGGCGGCGCTCGAGCAGAAGATGCGGGAATACGGTGGGAAGCTGGCCAGCGTTTCGGGCCGCTACTATGCGATGGATCGCGACCGGCGCTGGGAGCGCGAGAGGAAAGCCTTCGACGCCATGGTGACGGGGAAGGCGGAAGGCGGGGCTTACAGCGACGCCGTTGCGCGCGTGAAGGAGTCGTACAACAACGGCGTGACAGACGAGTTTATTGTGCCGTTCGTTGTTACAGATGAGCATGGACACCCCAATGGTCTGATTCGCGACGAAGATGTCTGCCTCATGTTCAACTTCCGCGCGGACCGAGCGCGGCAGATCACGCGCGTGCTGGCGCGGAACAGCGGGCTCAGCAAAGAAGCGGGGCGCGAGCTGCCTTCGTGGGAAGAACTGGATGCCACCATTCCGCGCGGCGAAATTCCGAGCCGCCTGCACTACGTCTGCATGACGCAGTACGACAAGAACTTCACCCTGCCGATCATCATCCTGCCGGAGTCGATGGAGAACCTCCTGGCGGACATCATGGCCCAGGCGAATCTGCGGAATTTGCGCGTGGCGGAGACGGAGAAGTATGCCCACGTGACGTACTTCTTCAACGGAGGCATCGAGAAGCCGTTTCCGGGCGAGGATCGGATTCTGATTCCGTCGCAGAAAGTCGCAACCTATGATCTTGCGCCGGAGATGTCTGCGGCGGGTATCGCGGACACCGTGATCAAAGCCGTGAATGACACCGCATTCGATGTTGTGGTGGTGAACTTCGCGAACGCCGATATGGTGGGGCACTCGGGGCGCCTGGAGCCGACGATTAAAGCTGTCGAGACGGTGGACGCGTGCCTGGGGCGAATTCATCAGGCGATGAAGCAGCGCGGGACCGGCGCGTGGCTCATCACCGCCGACCATGGGAACGCCGAACTGATGGTCGACCCTGTCACGGGTGGGCCGCACACCGCGCACACGACGAATCCGGTGCCGTTCATCTTCGTCAGCGAAGACGCGAAGCAGTATTCGCTGAAGCCGGACGGATCGTTGCGCGATATTTCTCCGATGATCCTGGGCTTGTTAGGCCTCGCGCAGCCAAAGCAGATGACCGGCGGCGATCCGCGCAAGAGCAGGCAATAGGCAACAGGGAATAGGCAATAGTAAAAAGCCAGGCTACTGGGGAGAGAGTGCAGGTGTAGCTCCAGGGCGCTGCGCACATCTTCTATTGTGCATTCGCGGTGCGGCGGCTGTCGATGAGCTCCCGATAAAGCTGGATCGTCTGTTCCGCTATCGCGGTCCAGGAGAATTTCTCTTCCACACGTTTGCGGCCCGCGTCGCCGAATTGCCTTGCTTTTCCCGGATCCCCAAGTACCGCCGAGATTTTCGCAGCCAGATCGCGCGAGAACTTGTCGGGATGGAGCGGAAAACTCGTAACCGGATCCTGATCGAAGGGTACGAGGTAGCCGGTGACGCCGTCGACGACTACTTCGAGGATTCCCCCCGTGGCGCTGGCGACAACCGGCGCTCGGCAGGCCATCGCTTCGAGGTTGATGATGCCGAATGGCTCGTAGACCGAGGGGCAGCAAAAAACGCTGCAGTTGCTGTAGAGCTGGATGGCCTCAGGCTTAGGCAGCATCTTGTCGATCCAGATGATGCGAGGATTGACAGCGCGCGCCCGCTCGATTTTCTCGCGCATCTCGGCGGCGATCTCCGGCGTGTCAGGCGCGCCTGCGCACAGAACGACCTGAGTGTTGGGCGGGAGATGAGGGATAGCGTCGACCAGATGCGTGACGCCTTTTTGACGCGTGATGCGCCCTACGAACAGAACGTAGGGCTGGGATGGATCGACTCCGCAGGTAGTGAGCGCCGCGGTGTCCGCGGTCTTCTGATACTCGTTGAGATCGATGCCGTTGTAGATCACATGAATGCGCTCGGGATGGATCTCAGGGTAAGCGCGAAGGATGTCCGCTTTCGTCCCTTGCGAAACGGCGATGACCGCATCGGCATCGAGGATGCCGGTGCGCTCCATCCATGAACTCATTGCGTAACCGCTGCCCAGCTGTTCTGCCTTCCATGCGCGCAACGGCTCGAGGCTGTGCGTGGTCAACACGAACGGAACGCCAAAGAGCTTCTTCGCGAGAAAGCCGGCCATCGAGACGTACCAGGTATGCGTGTGCACGATGTCAATGCCGGCGAGGGACTGGACCTGCGCCAGGTTGAGGCTAAACGTCTCGAGGGCGGTTTTGAATTTCTCGGGCGGGCCTTCGGTGATCAGGTTCCACGGCTGCGCGCCGCGAACATGCAGGTTGCCGTCGTCGAAGGACTGATCGCCCCAGCAGTGCACCTCGACGTCGATCGACCTGGCCAGTTCGCGGCTGAGGTATTCAACGTGGACGCCGGCGCCACCGTAAACGTAGGGCGGATATTCTCGAGTCAACAGGCCGACGCGCAAGGGCACCTCCCGGCAACGAGTTCCATCTTAGCGTGGCGAAACGGAAGAGGGACGCCATGCGCCGCACCGGCAGTGAGCCGATGCGGCGCGTGGTATCGGAGAGAGCAAAGGCAGCTACGGCAGAAGCGGCGTCTCTGGTTGAACGGCGATGGATTGTGGCTGGCTGATCGTGTAGGGCGAACCCGTGGCCTCGCTGTAGCTGGTCAGCGTCACCGTGAACACATGCATTTCTCCGCCCGCCTGATTGATGGCGTACAGATGATTGTCGTTATCCCAGAACATCTGGTTGACGTTGTCGGTGGTGAGCAGCGGGGCGTACGCCGTCGGGGGATTGCCTCCGTTGAAATGGAAAATCTGCACGCCGTTGGTGCCCGCGACCGCCAGAAGCTTGCCGGAGGGGGCCATCTTGAGATCGTTCACGTACTGGATCAGCGTGGCGGGCATGTTCGCGCTGTTATTCGTGGTGGTGAGGTTTCCGTCGCCGTCCGCGGTAAACGAGGCGAGCTGCGGGTAATTGTTCTGGCATCCCGGCGGATTGGCGGCCTGCAGCACCATCGCCACGTGGTCGGTTGGGTCGGCGCTCACCAGCTCGGGAATATAGATGCGATAGCCGTCTGGCGCGGCGGGCAGCGTCGCCGAACCGCCTCCCGAGGTTAACAGGCCATTGGCGTCCCGCTTGAACGACTGCACACCGTAATAAAAGCAGCCGTTGTTCGTCGCCGAGTAGGCATAAATGTCATTTCCGATGAAGGTCGCGGGAAGGTAAATCCCGCTGAACGAACCCGCGCCGCCGTTGACGGATCCGAGGTAATTCAACTCCCCGGAGCCTGCCTTGATTCGATACGACTGGTAGTAGTTGTTCGCGCAATCGCCATCGAACACCAGGGGGTAAAGGTCCGTTCCGGTGCGATCGGTAAACACCGGCCCGGCGCTGCCGCAATCGTCGGGATCGAACTGGGCGTAATCGGTTGAAGTCACATAGCGGAGCGCACCTTCGGCGCCGATCGCGAAGGAATCGATATCGGTGGTGGTGGAATTGACGCCGAAGAGGTACTTGCCGTTCGTGGTGAGAAATGCTTCGTTGTCCTGGAATGGAGACCCGTTCAAGGGTGTGAGCTTGCCATTGGGCGATGCGGCGTAAGCGTCGATCTCGGTGGCGCTGGCGTTGGCGGGACGACTGGCGACGTAGACATACGCGACGGATGGGGTGGTCGCGGCGAAGGTGGAAGCGTCCTGAGCCAATGACGCGGCGGTACACAACGTTGCGCTCAGGCAGACTATGAGCTTGAGGTTGCCATTCATGCAATTGTCTCCATTTCAAATAAGGGCCCTAGCTTTGGTTTTTGAACGGCAACGGCGGAGGGGCTTCTCACATGGTTGCGTTTGCCGGTATGCGTACAGTCGGTAAGATGCAGGATCGCGGGTAACTGAGTAGATACTTCTAACTCAGTGCTTCCACGGGGAGTTAGAAGTCGATATGACCGCGGACGGCTTCGACCCAGACAGGGCCGCGGTCGCGGTTATAACCGGGATCGTCGATG
>PMSS01000095.1 GCA_003167515.1 Acidobacterium sp.
ATTCCCTATTGCCTACTGCCTGCTTCTCCACCGCAGCACAGGCTTCCGAGCCGCCGTCGTCTCATCCAGCCGCGAAACCCGCGTCGAGTGCGGAGCCTCCAGCACCACCTCCGGATTCTCCTCCACCTCGCGCGCAATCTGGCGCATCGCATCGACGAACAAATCCAGCTCCTCCCGCGACTCGCTCTCCGTCGGCTCAATCATCAGCGCCCCCGGCACGATCAGCGGAAACGAAACCGTATACGGATGGAACCCGTAATCGATCAGCCGCTTCGCAATATCGCCCGTCCTCACGCCATTCTTCAACTGCCGCCGATCGCTGAATACCACCTCATGCATCGAAGGCGTGTTGTACGGCAGCTCGTACAGGTCCTCAAGCTTCTTGCGAATGTAATTCGCGTTCAGCACAGCATCCTCGGTCGTCTGCCGCAGCCCATCCGGCCCATTCGCCAGAATGTACGCCAGCGCCCGCACAAACATCCCAAAGTTCCCATAGAACGCCCGCACCCGCCCCACACTCTGCGGCCGGTCATAATTCAGCCGGAGCAGTCCGTCCGCACTTTCTTCGACCACAGGCACCGGCAAAAACGGCTCCAGAATCTTCTTGCACGCCACCGGTCCCGATCCCGGACCACCGCCCCCATGCGGCGTCGAGAAAGTCTTATGCAGATTCAGGTGCATCACGTCGACGCCGAAATCGCCCGGCCGCGTCTTCCCGCACAACGCGTTCATATTCGCGCCATCCATATACAGCAGCGCGCCCTTTGCATGCAGAATGTCCGCGATCCGATGAATCTCGTTCTCGAAAACCCCAATCGTCGACGGATTCGTCAGCATCAGCGCGGCCGTATCTTCGTTGACCGTCTCAGCCAGCGCGGCAACGTCGATGCCGCCCTTCGCATTCGACTTGAAATTGATGACCTCGTATCCGCAGATCGCCGCCGTCGCCGGATTCGTCCCATGCGCCGAGTCCGGAATAATTACGTTCTTCCGCGGATTCCCCTTCGCCTGGTGATACGCCCGCGCCAGCAGGATCCCGGTGAACTCCCCATGCGCGCCCGCCGCCGGCTGCAGCGTNNGCGGGTTGTACTTCATCGTGCAACTGCCCAGCGGATACATCCCAAGATCAATCGCGTAATTCCACGTCGAAAGCCGCGTGAAGTGGCGGATAATCTCAATCTCGCTCAACTCCGGCAGCTCCGCGGCATCCTCACGCGCAGCCCCGCCCAACAACGCGTGCGCATCGACCTCCGGCACGTCAAGAGGAGCCAGCCGATAAGCCTTCTTCCCCGGCGCCGACTTTTCAAAACTCAGCCCCTCGTTCTGCGTCAGATGCGCAGTAACCTTGCGTGTCGTCCCAACAAATTTTTCTGGTTGCGCTGAGTTCATTCCGGTTCTCTCAAGCTCTCGTCAAAGAGGTGGCATTCGGTCGCTTAGTCGTCGATAAAGATGCCTCGGTCTTCGATTTCAAATCAGGCCTCTTCCGAATTTCTGTCCAGTATTCCTCGCGAACGTCCGCATCGATCTCAATGGGCCAGTCACTCTTGTAGAGCCGGTCTGTGCCATCCCGTCGCGGTCCCGAAATCCAGTACTGTTCGCCAGTCTCCACGTCATAGTAGTTTGCTTTAAAGCCGCTTCCCTTCAAACGTTGAAACGACTTGCCGCGATAGTGAAGTGTCGCGCCTGTGCGGCTGAAGGTCACACGACCAATTCTTGCCGGTCCATGCAGACCACCACTAGTGCTCTCTTTGCCATACCCGTATCGGTCCACAAATTCCCCGCCCTTAGATTCGATATACATAATGCGCGGCGGATAAACCTGCTTGGTCATTGCCGCACCTGCAACTCCACGAGCCCACAGACCACTTCCACCGCCCGATCAATCTGTTCCCGCGAAGTCAGCTCCGTAGCGCACCACAGCGTCGCATTCCCCAACTCCGGATACCACCTCTTCAAAGCCACGCCACCTATGATCTTCTGCTCCAGCAACCGAGCATTCAGTAACTCCGGCGCTTCCTCCGTCTGCAGTACAAATTCGTTAAACCGAGGCGACCGCCCAAACATCAGCTTTCCGCCCGCGCCCAATGTCTTCGCCGCATAGTCAGCCTTCGCCAAATTCTGCAGCGCCAGGTCCCTGATCCCCTCTTTGCCATAGACCGTCATGTAAACGGTAGCCATCAGCGCAACCAAAGCCTGATTCGTGCAGATGTTCGAAGTAGCCTTCTCTCTCCGAATATGCTGCTCGCGCGTCGACAAGGTCAGCACAAACCCACGCCGCCCCTTCGTGTCCTTCGTCTCGCCGACCAGCCGGCCCGGCATCTGGCGCACATATTTTTCCTTCGCCGCAATCACCCCGCAGAACGGACCACCGTAACTCGGCGCCACACCAAACGACTGCGCCTCCATGATCACAACATCCGCCTCAACCGGCGGCCGCACAATCCCCAGCGACACCGCTTCCGCAATCGCAACCACCACCAGCGCGCCCTTCTTGTGCGCAATCTCCGCAATGGCCGCCACATCCTCAATCACGCCAAAAAAGTTTGGCGACTGCACCAGCACGCACGCGGTCTCCTCCGTCACCGCCGCGTCGAGCGCCGCCAGATCCACGCGCCCGGCATGACTCGTACCCTCAGCGCCGTACCCGACCTCAACCGCAGCCTGGCCCGAGCTCACCTCTCGATGCTGCGCGTACGTGTGCATCACCTCGCGATACTCCGGATGCAACGTCCGCGCCACCACCACCCCATCGCGCCCCGTCACCCGCATCGCCATCATCGCGGCTTCAGGCGCAGCCGTCGACCCGTCGTACATCGACGCGTTCGCGATATCCATGCCCGTCAGCTCGCAGATCATCGTCTGGAACTCGAAGATCGCCTGCAGCGTCCCCTGCGTAATCTCCGCCTGATACGGCGTGTACGAAGTCAGAAACTCCCCGCGCTGCACAATCGCGTCGATGACCACCGGCCGATAATGCCGATAAACCCCCGCACCCAGAAAGCTCGCATACCCGTTGGCGTTTTTCACCGCCGCAGCCTTAAAGTGATCGACAATCTCCGACTCGCCCATCTGCCGCGGAATCGCAAGATCCCCCGTGAGCCGGTACTCCTCAGGAATAATCGCAAACAACTCGTCGATCGAAGACACGCCAATATCACGCAGCATTGCCGCGCGCTCAACATCCGATTTAGGCAAATAGCGCATTAAGACTCTCTGTCGTTACAGTATCTGGTGTCATCAGACGACCACATACCCTTCCGCCCAATGGTCTCGGTTCAATTCGTATGGCTCGACGAGAAACCCCTCAGGGTGCGCGGCAAAACCGGGCTTGGAGCCCACCCTCGCTCGTGCCTCTTCTGCGTCTTCCGATGAACGATAAACGCCAATTAGCTTTATATCCTCGTTCTCGTCAGCCAATACGTGTTTGTGCCACAAAAGAAACACTGTGTCCATGCAGCACCTTAGTGCCCCGTCTCTTCCTTAGCGTAAGCCTCGTAATCCGCCGCCGTCAGCAGCGCGTCAATCTCGCTCGGATCGCTCAGCTCGATCTTCATAATCCACGCCGCGTGCGCATCCGCGTTGATTTTCTCCGGAGCCGACGTCAACTCCTCGTTCACCGCCGTCACCGTCCCCGTAGCCGGCGAGTAAAGGTCCGAAACCGCCTTCACCGACTCCACGCTGCCGAACACCTTCCCCTTCTCAACCTTCTCGCCCACCCTCGGCAGCTCAACAAAAACAATGTCGCCCAGCGAGTCCTGCGCGTGCTCCGTGATGCCCACCGTGCCCGTCTTGCCGCTGGCCTCGATCCATTCGTGCTCCCGCGTGTAGCGATAATTCGTGGGATATGCCATCTGAATGTTCTCTCCCCAATTGTAAGGGCTGCGTTAAGCCTTAACTCTGCGCCGCTTTCTTAGGCTTCTTGTAAAACGGAATCGGCACCACCACCGCCTTCACCGGATTATTGCGAATCTCAACCGCAACCTCCGTCCCAACCTCCGCAAAACTCCGCGGCACATAAGCCAGCGCAATATTCTTCTTCAGAAACGGCGCCGGCGACCCGCTCGTCACGCTGCCAATCGCGTTCCCACTCAAATCGAATACCCGATACCCATCCCGAGCGATCCCCCGCTCCACAACCTCAAGCCCAACCAACTTCCGCGATGGCCCGCCGCCACTCAACACCCCCCGCAATGCCGAAGACCCCAGAAACGAACCCTTCTCCAGCTTGCAAAAGCGATCCAGTCCCGCCTCAAACACGTTAATCGACTCAGAAATCTCGTGCCCGTACAGCGACAGCGCCGCCTCCAGCCGCAACGTGTTCCTGGCGCCGAGCCCACACGGCAAGATGCCAAACTCCGCGCCTGCCGCCATCACTTCATTCCACACGCGCTCGCTCGTCGCCTCGTCCGACGGCACATAAATCTCAAACCCATCCTCACCCGTGTAGCCGGTCCGCGCGACCAACGTGTTCGGCAGCCCGCATACCGTCCCCCACGTGAACCAGTAAAACTTGACCTTCGACAAATCCGCATTCGTCAGCTTCTGCAGCGTCTCCTGCGCCCGCGGCCCCTGGATCGCCAGCTGCGTATAGTAGTCGCTGTAGTCGTTCACGTGACAGTCGAAAGCGCGCGCCTGCGCCCGCACCCACTCGTAATCCTTCTCCCGCGTCCCCGCGTTGATCACAAACAAATAGTCGTTCTCGCTGAACTTATGAACGATGATGTCATCGACAAACGTGCCCTCTGGATACAGCATCGCCGAGTACTGCGCCTGCCCCACCTGCAGCCGCGCCGCGTCGTTCATCGAGATATGCTGCACCGCGCCGAGCGATCCAGGGCCCCGCAGTTGAATATCGCCCATGTGGCTCACATCGAAGACGCCCACGCCTGTGCGCACCGCCATATGCTCGGCGATCAGCCCCGAGTACTCGACCGGCATATCCCACCCGCCAAAGTCGACCATCTTCGCCCCAAGCCGGCGATGTAATCCATTCAGCGGAGTTTTGCGGAGCGCGACAGTTGCAGACACAAGACCTCAGGCAATCAAGAGTTCCGAAGGAGCACGAAATTCTAACGTTACAACCCGCCTGGTCGCGGGTCAATCACGCCGCACCGCGGCGATGCGCGAGGATCCCAGGATCAATTCCTCCGCGGGATTCGCCCGCCCGCCCTAAAGCAACAGGCTCACCCCGACCCCGCCCATCACCGGCGTATCAGCCACATGATCCCGATCAAAACCAGCGCTCCGGCAAGCACGACCGCCCGGATCGCCCAGAACCGATTCATCATTTTGTTCTGCATCGCGGCACCTCGACGCGATTATAGCCTCGTCGCGTGTCCCAGCCAGCCCCGCCACCGATCCCACCCCCCACACCCGACACGACAGAACCGTCCGCCTTCTCGTAGAAATTGTCTCTTGGGAATCTCTGGGCCCTCTGTGAAACCTCGAGGCAAATTACCGCCAGCCTCGGCCCCGATCCCCACACCCTCACCCGCTACGATAGAACCGTGCCCCTCCCGTTTCGAGTCGTCCCGGCAGCCATCGCGCTCGCTCTCCTGCTGGTGCCGCTCTTCGCCTTTGCATTCGCCGGAGAGCGCTGTACCCGCCGCGTCCAATCCCTGCCCACCCCCCTGCGCCTCGCTCTGCCCGCCGTCCTCGTTCTCCCCTACCTCATCGTTGCCCTCGGCCAGCACATGCTGGCTGCGCGATGGCTCCTCCTCTACCTCCTCGCTCCGGTGCTCATCGCCGTCGTCGAGTGGCTCGCAGCGAAGCTCGACCCCAACCAGCGCGGCCACCTGCTCGACTTCCTCGTCCTCATCCCCCTCGGCCTGGCGGTCGACCTCCGCTGGCTCGAACCAGCGTGGCCGCACAAACTGGCTTTGCTGGGCAAATTCACCTTACTTGACGCCGGCCTCTACGCCTTCCTCGCCGTCCGCTGTCTCAGCGGCGTAGGCTTCGATCTCCGCCTCCGCGCACGCGACTGGCGCATCGGCCTGCGTGAGTTCGCTTTCTACATCCCCATCGCCATCCCCCTCGGCCTCGCCCTCGGCTTTATTCACCTTCACGGCCGAGTCGCCCATCCCTGGCTGATCCTTCCCGCGTGGATCTTCACCTTCATCGGCGTCGCCCTGCCCGAGGAAGTCTTCTTTCGCGGCTGGATGCAGAACCTCCTCGAGCGCCGCATCGGCCGCCTCGCCGCGCTCCTCGTCACCGCCTGCCTCTTCGGCCTCTCTCACTTCAACAAGCGAACGCTCTTCTTCAACTGGCGGTATGTGGTGCTCGCGGCGCTGGCAGGCATCTTCTACGGCCGAGCCTGGCGTCAGGATCGCCGCGTCGCCGCCTCATCCATCACCCACGCCACCGTCGACACCATTTGGGGCGCGCTTCTCCGCTGAGTCTGCGCTACCCAAGCTTGCCGAGCCCGAATTGCGCTACACTGTCGAGCGGTTTTGCGATCCCCCAAAATCGGTCGCGAAAGGATTCCACTCCCGTGTCAATTTCCAGAAGTTATGTAAACGCATTCATCCTGCTGGCTCTCAGCAGCGCGGCACTCGGCAGCCCAGTTCTCGCCCAGGACTCAACCCTCGCCGCGACTCCTCCCATGGGCTGGAACAGCTGGAACCACTTCGCAGGCCGCGTCAGCGACGCCGACGTGCGCGCCGCAGCCGATGCCCTCGTCTCCAGCGGCATGCGCGACGCCGGCTACATCTATGTCAACATCGACGACACCTGGGAAGGCACTCGCGACGCGCAGGGCGTCATCCAGACCAATAACAAATTTCCTGACATGAAAGCCCTCGCCGACTACGTCCACTCCAAAGGACTCAAGCTCGGCATCTACTCCGGCCCCGGCCCCAAAACCTGCGCCGGTTTTGAAGCCAGCTACCAGCACGAGGACCAGGATGCGAAGAGCTATGCCGCGTGGGGCATCGACTACCTCAAGTACGACCTCTGCAGCTTCCGCAATATCATGCGCCAGCAAGCCCCCCACGACCAGGAAAAACAAAACGCCATGATGAAAGAGGCCTACGAGAAGATGCACAAGGCCCTCCTCGCCACCGGCCGCCCCATCGTCTATAGCCTCTGCCAATATGGCTGGGACGACGTCTGGAAGTGGGGACCCAACGTCGGCGGCAACCTCTGGCGCACCACCGACGACATCAATGACACCTACACCCGCATGGCCGACATCGGCTTCAGCCAGCTCGGCCTCGCCAAATACGCCGCCCCAGGCCACTGGAACGATCCCGACATGCTCGAAGTTGGCAACGGCGGCATGACCGGCGACGAATATCGCACCCACATGAGCCTCTGGGCGATCCTCGCTGCGCCGCTGCTGGCTGGAAACGACCTCAGCAAAATGACTCCCGAAACCCTTTCCATCCTGACCAACAAAGAAGTCATCGCGGTCGATCAGGACCCGCTCGGCAAGCAGGGTGATCGCGCCTCCGCTGTCGGCATGACGGAAATCTGGACGAAACCCCTCAGCGGCGGCGCCGTGGCCGCCGGCCTCTTCAATCGCGATGACGCGGAGCATTCCGTGACCCTCCACCTGCGCGACATCGGCTTTGAGGCTGGCGCCAAAGTGCGCGATCTGTGGAAGCACGAGGACGTAAGCGCGACCCACGGCAGCTACACCGTCACAGTTCCGCCGCACGGCGTCGTCATGCTCAAGGTGAGCCGCTAGAAACTTCGTCAGCCGCCAAACTTCGAGCCTTCGAAGGGAGAACTCGCGAGGGCAGATCTGTATTGTATTGACGTGCGCCGAGGCTGTTTTGCTCCGCCGACATGAAGCTGTGTCGTGTGTAATGGGGCATCAGTATGGAGCGTACCCAAACGGGAGGCGTTCATGGACTATGGATCCATCATCGGTATCGCTGGCATCGTCATCACGACGGTTGTAGCCGTTTACGCCATAAGAGATGTTAGAAAGCAGGTTAGATACTTAATCAGTGTCGAACGCCAGAGGCTGTTTGCGAGGGTTCGCAATGATATGGTGTGGTTGTTTGTTGATCCTACAGAACTAGCGCACTCGGTCGACATTGCGAAAGGGCTGGAGGAGTTTAACCTCATCACGGTGGCCATCGATCCAAAACAGACAGCTGACATTACAAACAACGTTGTGAACAATGAAGCTCTTGTATACGCCGAGAAATTGGTGAAAGGGGGATATGCGACCTGGAAACCTGGCTGGAACATGGAGAAAGTGAAGCAGACAGTCGACGAATGGAAACAGCCACCCAATTGAGCAGGCAATTATCTTCAGAGCGAGTGGTCGTCAGGCTTACCAACGAGAAGAGGGTCTACACACCTTGATATGGAGGAGGGAGACGAATGGCGCAGCCAAAGTGCGGGTTTTGCGGGAATCTCGTAATTACAACGATTAAGCGCAAGCTAGGCGCGACTGACTGGATACTCGTCATTTGTGCGAAGTGCGGGGCGGTTCTTGGAACAGCGCCCGTCAACTAGCCTCAACGAAAAGGTGGTGGCGCGAGGCCCACGGTGCGTCCCTTCATTTACTCACGGCTTCGCATTGACCATAGTAAGTCATGGAGTCTGAGCCTATGGTAAGTGTCTCCCGGAACCGAAGCGTACCCCAATTTATGTTGAAGTCCCACGTGAGCTGTTGATTCTGGCTGCCAGCCGTGCCCTCGAAGACCCAGTCCGCTCTCGACGGATCATTGGAATTCTTGCGGTTGAATAGGTGAGATCCGCCGTCAACACCGTGATCAAATCCGTTAACGTACAGCCATTCACGCTCCCGCAGTTGCTGCACCCGTTCTCGATCCGCGGCGCTCATTTGATCGAGGCTCTTGCTCTCGATAATGTCGGCGATCTGGCCGGAAGTGCCTAACATCGCAAAGGTCGGGTCGTTATAGGGGACTTCTTTTCCGGGGGCGAGCGATATTTCCCCTGAAGTCCGAAAACAAACGTAAGGTAACGATGGCAAAGCGCCAGCGTGCTTAGCCTCTTCATAGTAAGCGCGCGCAGACCTGTCTTGAGCGAGGGCGCCTGTCAGCAGGAATCCCAGGAAGAGAAGTGGCGGGGAAAGTCGCTTCATTAGAAGCTGGATCGTCGTCCTCACAGGCCCTCTCCAGAGAAGCGTCGGCAGTATATCGCTCATCGCGAAAGGTACGGCATACCACAAAAGCCACAACGTCGATGGAGCTTTCGTGTATCCAAAGATAGCCGCGTGACCCGCTCCCCAGCGCGGCGTCCGGTGTATCCTCCTCGCAAAGACTTTTGTGACCTTGGGAGCAAAAGTGAGCGCAGCCGCTTTGGTGGCTGGCCCGGTTGGTGGAGTAGCCGTGGTCTCCGCATTGGCAGGAATGCTGGTGAAGGGGGCACATGTGAAAAAGCTGACCATTAATAAAATAGGCGTTTGGCTCGGGGCAGCGGCGCTGTGGGGACCGGTGGATAAGCTCCTAACCAACCGAAGGACAGCATTGAAGTAGACGCGTTCACTTTCCCATTGAGTGCCGCTAGGGGTTCGACTCCCCTCCCCACGCCCTTTTCAAAGGAAGGCCTCGGCGATCCGCCGGGGCCTTCGTCAATCCGATTCGCGAAACGAATCTTCGGATTGGAAACGAGCCGGTATCGACGCTGAGGAAGAATCATCGGCGACTGTGGGCGAACCTTTGCTCTGGCAGCCTCTGGATCCCTCTGTGACTCTCCGTGTCCTCTGTGGTGGGCCGTCGTCGTCCCCCCGTAAAATAGGGACTGGAAGCCCATGACCACCACCCCCCTCGCAGCGCCCGACACTTCTTCGCACCAACGCGAGCAAACGTACGACGCGTTCCGCCGCTGGGGGTACCTCCAGGCGCAGCTCGACCCACTCGCACAATACCTCAGCCCGCTGCCCGTCCCCGAGCTCGACCTCGACAACGAATACGTCGCGGACGCCCGCCGCATCTATTGCGGCCCCATCGGCGCGGAGTTCATGCATATTCCCAACCGAGATCGACGCGAATGGCTCGCCCAGCGCCTCGAATCCACCCCGCCTGCCGTAGACCAGAATCACATCCTCAACCTCCTCGCCCGCGCCGACATCTTCGAGCAGGTCATCCAGTCCCGCTATCTCGGCACCAAGCGCTTCTCCCTCGAAGGCGTGACCGCACTCATTCCCTTCCTCGACGGGCTCCTCAACCGCGCCGCCGAACTCGGCGCGCAGCGCTCCATCATGGGCATGAGCCATCGGGGTCGCCTCAGCGTCATGGTCAACACCTTCGGCAAGTCCCCCATCGACATCTTCGCCAAATTCGAAGACGTCGACCCCCGCAGCATCCTCGGCGGAGGCGACGTCAAGTACCACGTCGGCGCCACCGGGAGCTTCGCCGCGCGCAATGGCACGAGCCTCGCCCTCCATCTCGTCTCGAACCCCAGCCACCTCGAAGCCGTCGACCCGGTGGCAATGGGCCGCGCCCGCGCTCGCCAGGATCGCTACGGCGCTGACGGAATCGATCGCGTCCTGCCCGTCGTCATCCACGGCGACGCAGCCTTCGCTGGCCAGGGCATCTGGGCCGAGACCATGAACCTCGCCGGCATCGACGGCTACTCTGTCGGCGGCGGCATTCACATCGTCGTCAACAACCTCATCGGATTTACCGCGGAGCCGGAGGAGACCAACTCCACGCGCTTCTCGACCGACCTCGCCCGTCGCCTGGCCGTCCCCATCTTCCACGTCAACGCGGAAGACCCCGCTGCCGTGGTACGCATCGCCGCCCTCGCCGCCGAGTATCGCTACCAGTTCCACACCGACGTCGTCATCGACCTCATCGGCTACCGTCGCCACGGTCACAGCGAGGTAGACGATCCCACCGTCACCCAACCCCTCCGCTACGCACTCATCAAGAACCACCCGCCACTGTATGAGATCTACGCAAAGCAAATCGGCGTCGACCCAACAAGCCTCGCGAAAGACCTGCAAACCGAATTCGCCGATGCCCAGAAAAAAGCCACCGCCGCAAAAAAGAAACCCAGGCTCGTCGATATGCCCGAGTACTGGAGCGCGTACCAAGGCGGACCCTGGAACCCCAGCTTCGAAGTGGACACCGGCCTCGACCCCGCAACCATCCACACCGTTTCCGACAAACTGGCGTCATACCCCGACGCCTTTCACATCCACCCGAAGATCAAAAAGCTCCTCGAACAGCGCGCCGCCATGGGCCGCGGCCAGCATCCCTTCGATTACGGCATGGCCGAAGCCGTCGCGTTCGGTTCCCTTCTCACCCAGGGCACACCCGTCCGCCTCAGCGGCCAGGACTCGCAACGCGGCACCTTCAACCAGCGCCACTCCGTCCTCATCGACATCGAAAACGAGCAGCGCTTCATCCCGCTGAACCACCTCTCGCCCGACCAGGCCCACTTCAGCGTCTACAACTCCATCCTCTCCGAAGCTGGCGTCCTCGGCTTCGAGTACGGCTACAGTCGCGACTACCCGGAAACCCTCGTCCTCTGGGAAGCCCAGTTCGGCGACTTCGCCAACGGCGCGCAAATCGTCATCGATCAATTCATCGCCGCCGCCGAGGACAAGTGGGGCCTGCTCAGCGGCCTCGTCATGCTCCTCCCGCATGGCTACGAAGGCCAGGGCCCGGAGCACTCCAGCGCCCGTATCGAGCGCTATCTCCAGCTAGCCGCGCACGACAACATCCAGGTCTGCCAGCCATCGAACGCCGCGCAGTACTTCCACCTGCTGCGCCGCCAGGCAATGCGCAATTGGCGCAAGCCGCTCGTGGTCTTCACACCCAAGAGCATGCTCCGTCACCCCGACGCGCTTTCCCCGATCGCAGATTTCTCCCGCCCACGTTTCCTCTCCGTGATTCCCGAAACAGAAATCCAGAACGCCCAGCGTCTGCTGATCGCCACTGGCAAAATTGGCCACGAGCTCCGCGTCGAGCGAGCGAAGCGCAAGGACACAACCACCGGCATCCTCTTCCTCGACCAGCTCTATCCCTGGCCCGAGGCCGAGCTGCGAGCAGCCATCGAAGCCCATCCCGCCGCCCACGAACTGGTCTGGGTCCAGGAAGAACCAGCCAACATGGGCGCGTTCGGATTCGTCATGCCCCGCCTGCGCCGTATCGCCGGTGACCGCCAGGTCCTCAGCGTAAAACGCTCAGCCGCCGCCAGCCCAGCCACCGGCTCAGCAAAAGCCCACGAGATGGAGCAGAAGACCCTGATCGAATTAGCTCTGAAGGCACCGTAGCCGCGACGGATAAATGAATTGACTTACACTCATGATCCGAAAGAGCAGCGTTGCAAATTCGACCGGTATCGACGATAATTGACTCAATAAGAAACTGGTGCGCTTTGCTATCCAGAGCGTCGCGGGCTATTAGCCGCCAGTTTCTTTTTCTTTTGACGGATCGATTGCTGCAGTTTTCGTTATCTCCGTTACCTGTATTGACGTCTCTTCAATCACCACCGCACCGGTTTCTGGAACTGGGGTTACCTCCCAATCCGCCCGTATTTTTTGAAAGCCATTCAACACGAGTTCTTCGTCATCATTGACGTAAGTCGAGGACAGCTCCCGAAA
Organism: Acidobacterium sp.; assembly: GCA_003167515.1. GTDB lineage: Bacteria > Acidobacteriota > Terriglobia > Terriglobales > Acidobacteriaceae > Palsa-343. The sequence continues at coordinate 12,533 of PMSS01000095.1, forward strand.
TTGGTGGAAATAGCCTTCAATGTATCCCCTTCTTCCCTTCATCCGTTCGTTGACGCAGTACGCGAGGACGTCTGCCATCTGAATTCCCGGTGTGACTTCGGAATCGCAGAAAAACGGAGTAGTCAGAATGTGTTGGTAGCCCTGCCCCCATCGGTGCTTGTGCATGAAGTTGCTGAAGCTGATGGCGATCTTCTTATTAGTTCGGTGGTCGATTCCATCGAAGAAAAAGCTCGCATGGTCATCGCGGAATCTCTCGCTCATTAGCGTGTTTACCCTCCAGAGCAATGCCTGTAGAGATTCGGCAGACGCTCACTCTTGCTCGCGAGAGGAAACGTCCCATCCTGTGTCACCGCGAAAGTGACGGCCCCAATCTCGCGGAAGAGCGCAATGAACTGTTCCATGAATTCCCGATTTTTCGGCAACTCAAGCGCCCGATCTGTCAGAAGAAGACGACCCTTCAGTTCCAGCTCGTAGGAACTTTGGATCTTCCAGAAGTGTCGCTTCAACTCGAACAGCTTTCTGTCAAGCTCTCGACACCGCTGTTCGCTCACTAATACCGCACTGAATGTGCTTTTTGGGCTTGGATCGCTGGCCCTGTCATAGCTTTCATCGATGAAAACCAGCATGAGAGTCGCACCTGCTGACCCAAGGCAGCCTCAGTAAACTCTACCAAATTGCACGCTCACTCTTCTCTATGGCAGATGAGCCTCGCGCGCCTTTGGTAACTGCCGTCACCTCCCATGCCAGTGCATCTCCCACCCCAGATACCGCGTCGCAGCCTCATACACCGGTGCCGCCACCTGCGAGAAATTCGCCGCCACGTGGTGCTCAAATCCCTGTTCGCAAATTTCGTGCAGCAGCTTCTGCATCTCCGGAATCTTCGCGACCCCCGCCCCCCCAAACGTCTCCAGCGGATCGTTCGTGAATTCCCCCTCCCCAACGTACCCGCGAATCTTTCCCCGATAATCGTCCGTCGAAAACCGCACATAGCTCATCGCGCC
>PMSS01000279.1 GCA_003167515.1 Acidobacterium sp.
CAGTTCCAGCGTATCGATCCGTACGCAGCGGGGGGCATTCGGGTGGGGGTTTGTTTTTTTGCTGAGCACGGAGTTGGAGGACGGGTTGGCGCCTGGCGGAGCGCGTCCTCAAATGCCGCTTTATTGCGTCCTTCCGGGCCCGTCGGCATCCTGTATGTATGTCCGAGTCCGTGGCGGAACCTTCAGCAGCGACCGAAAGCGCGTCTGCCGTCGAACATTTCCGAGACGGCCGATTTTTTAATCCGGGAGTGGGAGATCACGGGTTCTCGCAGTTATGGAAGTGGGTGACGAACCGCAAACCCGGACCGTGGCGCACGTGGATTCCTTCCACACCGGGCCCGAAACCGCCGGCGACAGTCGACGGCGATCAGCTGCGCGTCACGTTTGTTAATCACGCGACGGTGCTGATCCAGACTGAAGGTCTCAATACCCTGACCGATCCGATGTGGTCGCGGCGGGCGAGCCCGGTGAGCTTTATGGGGCCGGCGCGGCACCGCGAGCCAGGAATCCGCTTTGAGGATCTTCCTGCAATTGACTGCATTCTGATTAGTCACAACCACTATGACCATTTCGATATTCCTACGTTGAAGCGGCTGGCGGCCGTGAATCGGCCGGCTGTTTTTTGCCCATTGGGATTGGCGAAGACGCTTCGGCGGGTCGGGTTTGGCGAGGTGCAGGAACTCGACTGGTGGCAATCGCAGCCATGGAAGAACATGCGGATCCATTGCGCGCCGGCGCAGCACTTTTCGGCGCGCACGCCTTTCGATCGCAATCGCACGTTGTGGTGCGGCTGGGTACTCGAAGGGCCGCGCGGCAACATCTATTTCGCCGGCGATACCGGCTTCGGCGATTTGTTCGCGGATCTGCGGGAGCGTTTTTCGTCGATGCGCCTGGCGCTGTTGCCCATCGGCGCGTACGAGCCGGAATGGTTCATGGGTCCGATTCATATGACTCCGGAACAAGCTGTCGAGGCACGCTCGATTCTGTTGGCATCGATTGCGATCGGCATCCACTACGGAACGTTTGCTCTGGCCGATGACGGCGAAACTGCGCCTCTGGAGCGGCTGCAGGGGGCGTTGAAGGGCCGCTCGGACGCTGAACAATTCCGGGTCCTGAATGAAGGCGAAGGGCGACTGATTCCGTGACTATGACGGTTACAAAATACGGCTCGCGGCTTCACTCCCCACGCAGGAACAACGGCAGCCGCTCTTCGCGCACATTGTCGTAGCAATGCAGCGCGGTGAAGCGTGTGATCGCCGCGGGAATTCCCACCGCCGTGAATCCCGGATGGCCCGTCGCAGGATAGGGGCCGCCATGATTCATCGCCGGACTTACCGCGACGCCGGTGGGCATTTTGTCATTGAGCAGTCGCCCCACCTTGCGCCGCAGCACCGGCTCCAGTCGCGCATGCAATCCATCGTCCGCGCCGGATGCCACAGAGTAGACGCATCCCGTAAGATTCCCTTCAAGCTGATCCAGCGCCTTCACCAACTCGTCCTCATCGGCCACCACCACCGCCATCACTTCGTTGCCGAATGCCTCACGCTGCAACTTGTGCGGCGCGGAGATAAACGTCTTGCCTGTGACACGCAGCAGCGTGCTCGCATATCGATATCCCTTGCCCGGCAAATTCCTGCCCCCGGTCACGATCGTCGCTCCCGCAGCCTTCAGGGCCTGAACCGACTCATGCAGCTGATCGCGCGTCGTCGACGACAGCAGCGCGTGCGCCTCCCGGCTGTCGAAAGCAGTAGCGACTTCTCTTAAAAACGACTCCGTCGCGTCGCTCGCGATCAGAAACGCCAGGTTCGGCCGCGTGCAGAATTGCCCCGATCCCGCGGTGCAGCTATCCCCCAGTTCTTTCGCCCACTTCTGCGTGTTCTCTTTCAGCCCTACCGGCAGGAACACCACGGGATTCAGGCTCGACATCTCGAGATAAATCGGCTTCCCCGCCTCATCGGCGGCATGTTTCAACTTCATTCCCGCGCCTTTGCTACCCGTAAAACCTGTTGCCCCAATTCTCGGATCGCTCACCAGCTTCAACCCCGTCTCATGGTTCACTTTGTAAATCATCTGCACCGTAGCTGCCGGCAATCCCGAGCCTTTCAATGCCCTGGCCGCGGCCTCCGCCATCAGCTGCGAGGTATACGCATGCAGCGGGTGCGCCTTCGCGATCACTGGATTTCCCGCCGCAATCGCAGCGGCAAAATCGCCCCCACTCACTCCATTGAATGCGAACGGGAAATTGTTAGGCCCAAAAACCACCACCGGCCCAATAGGCGCCATGCCCGAGCGAATATTTTTTTGGCGATCAATCGTTACTCTCCGCCAGCTTCCCTGCCGCGCCGCAGCCGCCGCCTGCCGCAGTTGATCCGTCGTTCGCGGCAGCTCCACATCTTTTAGTCGCGGCGACACCGGCAGCGCTGTCTCGTCGTGCGCGGCCTGCACAACGGCCTCAGCGCCCGCGTCCAGCTCCGACGCATACGCATCCAGAAACGCCGCAATCTTTTCGCCCGGGATCTGCTCCAGTTCGTGAGCCGCTTCGAGCGCCGCCGTCAGCGCGCGATCGCAGTCGCTCCATCGGCTCACCGGAAATTCGCGCCCCAGCTTCTCGCCCGTCGACGGATTCTCCGGCTCAAAAACGCCTTCCGCATCCGACTCCCGCCACTCGCCGCCGATCCAAACCTTCGCTGTTGCCACCGCCGTTTGCATCATGCACCTCCTCGCGTCACGCACCCTCAGCCAACGGGATTCTCCAGCACACCAATCCCGTCAATCCCGACGCGGATGACGTCGCCTATCTCCAGCGTAAAGGAATCCGGGGG
>PMSS01000412.1 GCA_003167515.1 Acidobacterium sp.
AAGGATCAGGGGCTGATCCACGAAATTACTACGTCAGTGAGTTACATCGACAACGTCGTCTGGGTGGCGACTTATTTCGGGGACAGCCACTACGACGGAAGGTACTGGCATAACTTCCTGACCAAGGACAGCGGTTTGCCGAGTAACTTCACGAACGCAGTGAGAGGGCTTGATCGCAACCGGGCATGGTTTGGCACGGACAAGGGGCTGGCTTATTACGACGGGACGAACTGGGCTGTGTATCGGCCGGCGCTCGACACAGGCAAGCCGGAGATGACGGTGCGGGATGCCGCGGGGCACGTCACGCAGATTCCGGTCGATACGGCACCGGCGCATAACTACATTCTTGGAATCGATTTTCAGGGGCGCGATCTGTGGGTCGCGACTGCCAAGGGACTAAGTCACGGAATTTATCAACCATGAGGAGCCATTTATGAGTGCTGTCGCTGAATTACTTGCGGGACTCGCGCACACGCCAATCGAAAAGCGCGCGATCACCAACCATGGGGTTCTGAACGAGGCGTATGCCTATGCGAAGCCAAGCTCATTTTCGCGGGGGATGCGGATCGACCTGAATGGCCTGACTATTCTGCTTATTTCGGGGACGGCGAGCATCGATGAGGCCGGGAAGAGCGTGCACGTTGGAGATTTTCGCCTGCAGATGCGGCGGATCTTCGCCAATATTACGGGTCTGCTGGCCGCTGAGGGGGCGACGTGGAAGGACATCGTGCGGACGACGTGCTATCTGCGGGATATCGAGCGCGACTATGAAGCATTTAACGAGGAGCGGACGGCGTTCTTCGGGGAGCAGGGGCTCGATCCGCTGCCGGCCTCGACTGGGATACAGGCGATTCTTTGCCGGCCGGAGTTACTGATCGAGGTTGAGGCGATTGCGATGTTCCGCACGCCGAAGACCGAGGAGCAGTAGCTGTGACGAGTGGGAGGAAGGCAAATGCAGGTGCCGTTCGACTCGCCGTTTGCGACGGCTCGCTCAGGCCAGGCTCTTCGACTTCGCTCAGGATGACCGCGGCGGTGCTGGCTGCTGTGTTAGCGCTGGCGGTGAGTGTGCGTGCGCAGAATGGCGGCGGGCCTGGTGCGCCTGCGCCGGGTGCGGGATGCGAATGCGGGAAGCATCCGCCGGGGCAGACGCCGGATCGGACGGTTGCGCCATATGCTGGAGAGCCCCGGGATTTGCAGCCTTATGCGAAGTTCTCGCAGCCGTATGACGTGAACTACGTGCAGCCGAACCGGTATTTTGGGGCCGGGCGGGATATTCCTGAGCCGACGGACATCAGCGAAGTGCGGATCGGGTTTATCGGGCCGATCGCGAAGCAAGCTGACCAGGTGTTTGGGTTGCGCATGCTGCATGGGGCGCAGCTGGCGATCGATGAGGCGAACGCGCGGGGCGGGTATGGCGGGAAGCCGTTCAAGCTGATGGTGCACGACGACTACAACAACTGGCAGCGGGGATCGGAGTATGGGCCGGAGCGGCCGACGGATTCGCAGATCTGGGGATCGACGTCGAATGAGACGGTGAAGATGGCCTACGACGAGGGGGATTGGGCGATCTTCGGGTCGATCAGTTCGGAAACGACGCACATCATTTTGCGGGTGGCGCTGCGGGCGGAGATTCCGATTGTGAATTCGGCGTCGACCGATCCGACGATTCCGGAGACTTACATTCCCTGGTACTTCACCGACATTCAGGACGATCGCGTGCAGGACTTAACGCTGGCGCGGCATATCTTCACGGAGGTCGGACTGAAGCGGGTGGCGCTGCTGCGGGTGAACAACCGCTACGGGCGGTTTGGCGTTCCGAAGTTTCGCGATGCGGCGCGGCGGCTGGGGCATCCGGTGGTGATCGAACAGAAGTTTTTGCCGGGAGACACGGATTTTCGGCGGGCGCTCAAAATTATTCAGGATTCGCGCGCGGATGGCATCGTGGTGTGGGCGGATGAGGCGCAGGCGGCGGGGATTCTGCTGCAGATGCGCGAGCTGGGGATGAAGCAGCGGGTGTTCGGGAGTTATCGAACGCTGGGGGATGAACTGTTGAAGGAGGCGGGACCGGCGGCGGAGGGGTTTGAGGCGGTGTTCCCGTACGATCCGACGCGGACGGATCCGAAGTGGACGGGATTTGAGCAACGGTACTCGGCGAAGTTTGGAGAACGGCCGGAGCAGTTTGCGGCGCTGGCGTATGACGCGATGAATGCGCTGCTGGAGTCGATTTGCAGGGCGGGGCTGAACCGGGCTCGGATCCACGATGCTCTCTCGCAGATTTATGAGTACGACGGCGTGACGGGGCACATGGTGTTCGATCCGAATAACAAGAATGTTAGCCCGATGTATTTGGGGACGGTGCGGGACGGGAAGATTACTTATCGAGTGGCGGGGATGAATGCCAGCGCTCAGCGCTCAGCGTTCAGCGATCAGAAAACGCCCGGCACACGGTTGCCCTACGCGAGGGTGGGAGAGGATGGGGTGAGCTTCTCGGGACCGCACATGGCGGATATTCCTTCTGGGCAGGCGACGATTGTTTTGTTTGGGCCGCATGCAACGGAGGTTGCGGAGGCGCTCAGGAACACCCCCACCCTACTGCGCGAAAACCGCGCACACCAGGATGGGGCACCCGCATCTGCGGAAGCCTGGGGTCTGGTCGCCGTTGAGAGCGGGCAGAACTGGGGTGCGGCGTCGACGGAGCTGGTGCATGCGCTGATGGACGAACACGCGCTGGCGGTTGTGGCGCTCGATCGCAACTCGGCGCATTTGGCGGAGCAACTGGGGCTGAAGGTGTTTGTGCCGGTGGTTGCGCTTTCCGACGACAAAACGCTCACGTCGACAAATGTGGCGTGGATTTTTCGGCTGCCGGCGGATGCTGGTGTGGCTGAGGCGCTGCGTCTGGTGACGGAGGCGGCAAAGACGAGCGGGGACAATCCCGAGAGGCTGCGGGATGTGCTGGCTTCGGGGACGATGCTGGCTGGGGTGCGGTTTCTGGAGACCGGCGAGCCGGCGAACTGAGGAAAAGGAAACGGGCTAAACGGTCGCCAGACTGGGGCGGGCCGTGGCCGTAGCGCGTTTCGATTTCGGTTTTTCGGTTCCAAGCGTCACTAATTCCCAGGCGGAACGGTCGCGGAGGAGACGCGAGACGAGCGCGGTGTGCATGGCGTGTCCGGCGCGCTCGGCTACGACGTGGCCGAGGATGTGGTGGCCGGCGAGGGCCAGGTCGCCGATGAGGTCGAGGACTTTATGGCGGGCGAATTCATCGGGGAAGCGGAGGTTGCCGTTGAGCACTCCCTGGCGCGAGAGCACGATGACGCTTTCTTCGGTTGCGCCGCGGATGAGGCCCATGTCGCGCAGCTTCTTTTCGTCTTCGCGCCAGCCGAAGGTGCGGGCCGGGGCGATCTCGCGCTCATAGGCGCCGGTGGCGAGGTCGACGGTGTATCCCTGACGGCCGATGGGTGCGGGGAAATCAATTTTGTAGGAGACCGAGTAGCCGTCGCCGGGGTAGACTCCGATGAATTTGTCGCTCTCGCGCACCTCGACACTCTTCAGGATGCGCAGGTACTCGCGGCGGCGACGCTGGCTTTTGAGGCCGACTTCGCGAAAGGCCTGGGTGTAGGGCAGGGCGCTGCCGTCGAGGATGGGGAGCTCGAGGTTGTCGAGTTCGGCGACGACGTTGTCGACACCTGCGCCGAGCAGCGCGGAGAGGAGATGCTCCGTGGTAGAGATGAGGACACCCTGGCGCATGAGGCTGGTGGCGTAGCTGACTTTGGCGACGTTGCGTCCGGTCGCGGGGATTTCGAATCCGTCGAGGTCGGTGCGGCGAAAGACGACGCCGGATCCGGCCGGGGCGGGCAGCAGACGCATGCGCACGGGTGCTCCGCTATGGAGACCAACGCCGGAGAACTCAATCGGGGAGGAAATCGTATTTTCCAGGTGGGACGATTCGGGCAAGCGTTTTCCTCAATGAAGACATAGACTACAGCGGGAAGATAAAAGTTGTAGTGTGGCAAAATCGCCACACCAGGAGTGTCGAAAGTCACAGTACCAGAGACGATTATTTCCATGAAAAAGCACTCAGAGTCAGAAACTTACGGGCTGAATTTGGATCGAGCCGCGCTCGCTTCGGTTGAACCGCAGTTGCTCAATCGGGTACGTCAGATGGTAGAGGTTGAGTCGCCCAGCGACGACAAAGCCGCCGTCGACCGCTGCATCGAGGCTGTGGCAGAAATGGCTGCGGCGATCGGAGGGCGAGCGCGGCGGCATCGCCAGCGGGATTTTGGGGACGTGGTGGAGCTGCGGTTTGGGCCTTCGCGGGGAGGGTCCCGAAAAGCGGCAACGGCGCGCGAACCTTTAATGCTGTTGGGGCACCTCGATACAGTGTGGCCGCTGGGGACACTCGCGAAGATGCCGTTTCGTATTGCCGATGGAAGAGCATGGGGACCGGGCGTGCTCGATATGAAGGCGGGTGTCGCGATGGGATTGACGGCTGTCGAGAGGCTGCAGGAGAAAGACGAGCTGCAGCGGCCGGTGATTTTTCTTCTGAACAGCGATGAGGAAGTGGGCAGCACGGTTTCGCGTCCGATTACGGAGAAGCTGGCGCGGGGGTGCGCGGCGGTTTTTGTGCTGGAGCCGGCGCAGGGGCTCGCGGGCGCATACAAGACGGCGCGCAAGGGTGTGGGCGGATACACGGTGCGCGTGAGGGGCGTCGCGGCTCATGCCGGGGTCGATTTTGAGCGTGGGCACAGCGCGGTCCACGAGCTGGCGTGGCAGCTGGAAAAGGTGCGGGGATTCACGGATCTGGATCGGGGGCTGACGGTGAATGCCGGAGTGATTCGCGGGGGGACGCGGACGAATGTGATTGCGGCGGAGGCTGAGGCGGAGATCGATGTGCGGATCGCGCGGGCGAAGGACGCGGTTCGGATCGAGAGGCGGTTTCGAGGGCTGCGCGTTCGGGACCGGGGCTGCGTCCTCGAGGTGGAGGGCGGGATGAATCGCCCGCCGATGGAACGGAGCCGGGCCACTGTAGGGCTTTTCCACCGCGCCGCGACATTCGCAGCACAGATCGGGTTCGAACTGGCGGAAGCTTCCACAGGTGGAGGTTCCGACGGTAACTTTACAGCGGCGATGGGAGTGCCCACTCTTGACGGAATGGGTGCAGTCGGCGAAGGGGCTCACGCATCTCACGAGTCGGTGGTGCTGAAGGAACTGATTCCGAGAACGGCGTTGCTGGCGGAGATGATTCGAACGATTTGAGGCTGGGAAGACGGGACGCGAAAGGACATTACCGATGCTGAAGCTGATGGAAATCGGGCTGCTGGCTGTGACGCTGATGATTGTCCTTGGATTGGTGATGGCGGGTCAACCGGAAGCGCCGCCGTTATCGGACCATGCTTTCGGCGCGCGGGAGCCTGGCGACGAGGTGGAGGAGTCGAAGGCGAGCTAGCGGAGGCAGCCTGTAGCCTGTAGGAGGCAGCCGGTAGCCCATAGCGTGAAGAACTGAGAAGGGGCCAGATGGAAAAGCGGTTAGCTAAGAGGCGGTTAGCGTGGTGCTTTGAGGAGTTCTTCCTTCATTGCGCTGATGCGTGATGCGACCCCTTCGATCATGCTGGCCACGAGGGCCAGCGGTAATCCCACAACATTGAAATAGCAGCCGTGGATGCGGGGAATCCAGCGGGCGGCCTGGCCCTGGATGGCGTAGGCGCCCGCCTTGCCGCGGGGCTCGCCGGTGGCGATGTAGAGGGCGATGTCTTCTTCAGAGGGCGTGAGCATGGTCACCCACGTGACTTCGGCGGCGACTTCGGTGATGGCGCTGTTTTCGCGTGGGGCGAGGAGCGCGACGCCGGTAATGACCTGGTGAGTTGCGCCGGAAAGCAGGCGGAGCATGCGTGCGGCGTCGGCATCGTCCGCGGGTTTGCCGAGGATTTCGCCGTTGGGGGCGACGACTGTGGTGTCCGCGCCGAGGATCAGCGAGGGTTCCTGCTGGGTTTGGGTGAAGGCCTTGAATGCCGGTGACTCGGCGACGGCTTCGGCCTTTTCGCGGGCGAGGCGGAGAACGTAGCCGATGGGTGTTTCGTTGGGGTGCGGATCTTCGGGGACTTCGGAAGGAATGATCTGGAAGGTATAACGCGCCTGCGCCAGGAGATCGCGGCGTCGTGGGGACGCGGAGGCCAGGATGAGCATGGGGAGATTATTTCAGAGGGGGTTCTTCCAACGAAGACCGCGGAAGCGGGCGAAGTCACGATCTGAAGAGTACAACTCCGCTTCGTATTCGATAGCGAGTGCGGCCAGGTGAGCATCGGTTGTCAGATCGCCGGCTGTTCCCACGTGGCCCAGGAGCCGCTGCAGGATGCGCAGATGCTCCGGCCCCGGATGAGCGATCGACACAGCTGGATGATCGAGCCAGCCCTTTACAACGGAGAAAGCAGATTCGACAGTTATCGGGTGGGCAAATGCCCCTTTTCTGGTGGTGATGCGCAGGAACCCCAGGATCGTGACCCACGGTAGAAGTAATTGCTCGCCGCTGGAAAATGCGGTTTCGAGCCATTGACGAGCGGCGTCGTGGTGAGGTGAATCGCGATCGACGGCATAAATGAGGAGATTGACATCGGGCAGGATCACTTGTCCCGCGCGATCTTCCGCATTATTTCCTCGTCCTCGAGCGCCGCTGCAAACTGCAGGGACTTGTCCACATTGAAAGAAGGCTTGCCGAGAGAGACGGTCTTTTGACGGAAGCGGGGCACTTTGTGCGCACGCAGGCCGGAACGGATGGCTTCGTTGACGGTATCGCGAAAGGTGGCGCCACGGTCGCGCATGGCGCGGCGGAGGAGCTGGTCGACGTCGGGATCGAGGGTGATGGTGGTGCGCATAACGGCACTATCTTAGCATCAAAGCATCAAAAACATGATGCCTTGATGCACGCTGTCAATTGTTACCGGCCGGGTCTTCGATAGATGGTGGGGCCGCGGAGAAAGTCGGTGGGACCGCCGATTGCGCCGCCCGCAATCAGGCCAATTGCGCCGCCAATGCCCGTGATGACTTCGCGGCCGAGTCCGGAGAAATCGAAGGACGAGCTGGTTTTGGGTGAGACGGCCTGACCTACGGCAGCGCCGATGCCGAGACCGGCGCCTGCTCCAATGCCAAGACCCGCCACTGTAGAAAGTGTGTAGCGAGTGAGCTTCACCGTCCGCACTTCTGAGCGCGCGAAGATGTAACTTGTCGACGCCCCATGTCTTCGTGAGCAGATCAGCGTTGCGTCGTTGACCGATGTGAAGAAGCATGTTCGGCTCTTGTTATCGGAGGAGACGTGTAGGCGCGTGCCGGGCTGCAAGGCGGAGAGCTGATGCCATGAATCGGCGAGGGCGGGCGCCTGGGCCCGAACGGTTGGCGCGACGCCGATGGCCGCGATAGCAGTCGAAAGAACAATGACTAGCCGCAGGTAGTTTGGCAGAATCGGAAAACCGGGAAGTCGCAAGTGATATCGTCCGGGTGCACAGAGGTGACTGCAGGTGCCCGATGATAGCAGCGAGGACGGTGAACCCACCAAGCCGATCGCTCAGTTTGGTCGATGGTCAGAGCGGTGTGGGCTCAGGCTCAAGAATGTTCGGGGCTGGAGCCTGGTTCGGGGAAGTCCGAGTCGTTGTCCTTGATCTCTTCGTCGGTTTCGCGGTGGGGGAGTTGGTTGGCCATGCGATCGTGGGCTTCGCCGGGCCGTTCCTGAGCCTCGGGGGCTGTATCTTCGATCGCCCCCTTTTGCGCATCCGCGTCCGGCTGCGATTTTTCTGTGAGTTTCATCTTTCCTCCGATACGCCGTCATCGTGGTGGATGCCGGTATGCAGTCCGGCGATGCTTTCGCGCGCGGCGGGTATTTCGAAGACGCGCTGACCTGTTATTTTGGACCGAGTGGATTCTGGATTCAACCCTATCGAATTGCTTGCCGTTGCTCTTGCAGAAGCGCGCAAAGGACGCGACGAAGGCGGAATTCCTATTGGCGCTGCCATTTTTACGCGACAAGGGAAGTTGCTGGGCTCGGGACACAATCGCCGGGTGCAGGATAGCGATCCTTCGGCGCATGGCGAGACGGATGCATTTCGCAACACGGGGCGGCAGCGGTCGTATCGGGATCTGATCATGGTGACGACGCTGGCTCCTTGCTGGTATTGCAGCGGGC
>PMSS01000058.1 GCA_003167515.1 Acidobacterium sp.
GTCTATTTGAAGGCAGCGAACGACGAACAGCTTGCCAACAAGGCGTACGTTCGCGCGAAAGACCTCTACGACCATGGCGCAATTCCCCTGTCCGCGCTGGAACAGGCGGAAGATACCGAAAATGACGCCAAAGCTGACCTGAACGCGGCCGACCAGCAACTGGACACGCTGGGTGTGAACAAAGATCATCCCTCGGACATCGTGAACGTTTATGCTCCGATTTCGGGAGTCATCGTCGCGCAGAATGTGACCAACGCCGCGGCGGCGGGCGTCACGTATTCCGGGTCCCCCACGGCGTTCACCATTGCCGATCTGTCTGTCGTGTGGATCATCTGCGATGTTTACGAGAACGATCTCGCGAAGGTCCGTCTCGGACAAGAGGCGCAGATCAGGATCAACGCGTATCCGGACAAAGTGCTGACCGGCCATATAAGCGACGTCGGTCCGGTGCTCGACCCCAACCTTCGCACCGCCAAGCTGCGCATCGAGGTTTCGAACCCTGGCACTCTTCTGCGGCTGGGCATGTTTGTTACGGCTACAGTGTCCACCAGAACGAGTCATGTGCATGCTGTGGTTCCGTCCGCCGCCATCCTGCACCTGCATGATCGCGACTGGGTATTCGAACCGGCAGGCGGAAAGAGCTTTCAGCGTGTGGAAGTGCAGGGCGGGGACACGTTGCCGGGCGGCCGCCAGGCGATCCTCTCCGGTATTGCCCCGGGCCAGCAGGTTGTCGGCAACGTCCTGGCGCTCGAAGAGACGCTGGAGGCGCAATGATTCGAAAGCTGGTCGATTTTGCGCTCCAGAGCCGTTTTCTGGTGCTGGCGGTCGGAATCCTGCTGTTTGCCTGGGGCATTGTCTCGTTTCATCGGCTGCCGGTCGAGGCTTACCCCGACGTGGCCAACAATTACGTCGATGTCATCGCGCAATGGCCCGGCATCTCCGCCGAGCAGATCGAGCAGCAGGTCACCATCCCGCTGGAAACCGTGATGAACGGCATTCCCGGCGTAGCCCACGTTCGCTCCTGGTCCATCTTCGGGCTCTCCACGGTGGAAATGGTTTTTCGCGAGGAAACGAGTAACTTCGAGAACCGCGAGCGGGTTCTGGAACGGCTTTCGCAGGTGACACTCCCGTCGGGAGTAAGTCCGCAGATGGGAACGGACTGGAGTCCGGTGGGACAGATTTACTTTTACACGCTGCGCAGCACGAACCCCGAATACGACGTGATGAACCTGAAGACGCTCGAAACCTGGGTGATCGAGAAGAATCTCAAATCTGTTCCGGGCATCGTGGATATCAATCCCTTTGGCGGACCCACGCGCGAGTATCAGGTGCGCCTCGACCCGGACAAGCTGGTCTCGTATGGGCTGAGCATCGGCCAGGTGGAACAGCAGCTCACCAATAACAACGCAAATGCGGGCGGCAGTTTCATCCAGGCGGGCCAACAGCAGATCAACGTTCGGGAAGTGGGCCTGGTTAAGAACATTCAGGACATTGGCAACACCGTTATTGCCGCCAGGAACGGCGCCGCTCTGCACGTAAGCGATGTCGCGGAGATCGAGCAGGGACCGATGATCCGGCTCGGACAGTTCGGCGACACCATCCGCCGCGAAGACGGCAAGTTGGTGAACAGCGACGATGTGGTATCAGGCATCCTCTGCTTGCAGAAAGGCGCGAATGCGCAGCCGGTCCTGGACGGCGTTCACCAGAAGCTGGACGAACTGAACAAGCAGATCCTGCCGAAGGGCGTGACAATTGCGCCGTTTATCGATCGCAGCGATCTGCTTCGCTTTACCACGCACACCGTTCTGCACAACCTGGGCGAAGGGATCGTTCTGGTTGTCATTATTCTGTTTCTTTTTCTGGGAAACGCGCGCGGCGCCCTCATTGTGGCGCTCACCATCCCTTTCTCGCTGCTCTTCGCCGCCATATGCCTTGACCTCAGGAATATTCCCGCCAACCTGCTGTCGCTCGGTGCGCTCGACTTCGGCATGGTGGTCGATGGGGCCGTGGTGATGGTGGAGAACATTGTTCGCCGTCTGTCGCACACGGATGACAGCGGAAGGTCGACGGCCGCTCGCATTGCTGAGGCCGCTCACGAGGTGCAGCGGCCTGTCTTCTACGCGATCCTGATCATCATCACCGCCTATCTTCCCATTTTCACGCTGCAGTCCGTCGAAGGACGCCTCTTCCGGCCCATGGCGTGGACAGCTGCCTTCGCTTTGCTGGGCGCACTCATGTTCTCCATGATTCTGGCTCCGGTCCTCGCGAGCCTGCTGTTCAGGAAGGGTGCGAAGGAGTGGAGGAACCCGGCAATGGAGTGGCTCCGCGGGCAATACCGCCGGAGCGTCACGTGGACCATCCGTCACCGCGGCCTCACTATCGGAGCAGGCGTTGTCGCTCTGATTCTCGCCGTCTACCTTGCCTTTGGCGGAGTCATCGGTTCCGAGTTTCTGCCCCATCTGGATGAGGGCGCGCTGTGGGTGCGCGGCACCCTGGACCAGAGCGTAGGTCCGGATGAAAGCATCGCAGTCGCCAACGAGGCCAGAATCATCCTGTGCTCGTTTCCTGAGACCACGGAGTGCACCAGCCAGACCGGCCGCCCGGACGACGGCACCGATCACACCAGCTTTTTCGATACCGAATACTTTGTAGGGCTGAAGGACAAGAGGTACTGGCGGCCGGTCTTTCACAGCGACAAGGACAATCTGATCGCCACAATGAACGATCAGTTGGCGAAGAAGTTTCCCGGCGTCATCTGGGGATTCTCGCAGCCCATTGAGGACAACATGGAGGAGGCGGTCAGTGGCGTCAAGGGCGAGCTGGCCACCAAAGTCTACGGCAGCGACCTGCACCTGCTCGAGGAGAAGGCCGGCGAGATCGAGACGGTCATGAGCCACGTTCCGGGAGTCGCCGACATCGGCGTATTTCAGGTAACCGGGCAGCCGGATCTGGACATCGAAGTCGATCGCGTGAAGGCGGCGCGCTGGGGCATCAACGTGGCGGATGTTCAGGATGCCGTCCAGACCGCCGTCGGAGGCAATGCGCTCACTCAGGTACTGCGCGGCGAAGAAGTCTATAACCTGACGCTGCGCTACCTGCCGAAATACCGCAACACCCGCGAGGCGATTCAGAATATCCGGCTGCTGTCGCCCACCGGTGAGCGCGTCTCGCTGGCTCAGCTTTCCACGATTCGCGAGGCCGACGAAGGTTCTGAGATTTACCGCGAGAACAACCAGCGCTACGTCGCGATCAAATACAGCGTGCGGGGCCGCCCGCTCGGCGACGCCGTGAAGGAAGCAATCCGAAAGGTGAACGAGCAGGTTAAGCTGCCGCGCGGCTATCACATCGGGTGGGAGGGCGAGTACCAGAGCGAAGTGCGCGCCGAGGCCCGCATGGCGGTGATTGTCCCCATCACGGTTCTGCTGATTTTCATCATCCTCTACACCATGTACCGGTCGTTCAAGTGGGCCCTGTTGATTCTCGCCACCGTCGCCATGGCCAGCATCGGCGGCCTGCTCGTCCTGCTCATCACAGGCACGAATTTCAGCGTCTCCTCCGAAGTCGGTTTCCTTGCGCTCTTCGGCGTCTCGGTGCAAACCGGCGTGATCATGCTGGAGTACATTAACCAGCTGCGCGCGCACGGGCGAACCATCGAGGAAGCCGCTGTGGAAGGCGCCGTGCTCCGCCTGCGCCCCATCATGATGACCATGCTGGTGGCCACGCTGGGACTGCTGCCGGCGGCTATGTCCCACGGCATTGGATCGGATTCCCAACGCCCATTCGCCATCGTCATCGTGGGAGGTCTCGTGACCAACCTGATCATGAGCATCTTCCTTCTGCCGACGCTCTACGTCGGGGTCGCTCGCGAGCACGATGTCCTTCCCTCGCCGGAGACCGAATTCGAAAATTGAGGGCCCTATGGAGCTCTGACTTATGAGAACGAGCGAAATGAAATCGACCGGGCCGGCGCCAGACGCGCTTGGCCAGTCTCAGCACATTCCGAACAGTCACTCCCATCAAGCCTTTCAGGAGCCAGAGTGCAGGGTATTGCTCCTGGGCTGCGCGAAGGAGATGGAGAACAGCGCTATCGCAACAACAATCCATGGACATCAGGTTCGTGTTATCGGCAAATCGCCAGGTCTCCTCGAGGGACTGGACAGACTGGAGTCCGAAGGCGTCCAGCTGGTTGTTCTCGGTTCAGAGTTTTCTGAAGAGGAGCTGGCTTTATTTGTTCTCGATGCCCGGAGACGTGGATTCCGCGGGACAGCTCTCCGCGTACTGGGCCAGGTGAGCCAGAGCTATCGCTTCGATCCGGTATACGACTCCCAGGCAGAAGAGAAACAAGCCGCAGCCGATCAGAGCACCATAACGAATCCCCCATCCGACGGGTCGCCTGAGCCATCCAGGTCGATTTCGTTCACGGATAAGGAGCGAGCCGTTCTGGCGCGAGTGTCCAGTGGATGGACGAACATGCAGATAGCCCGTGACCTGAATTGCTCCGAAGGATCTGTTAGGGCGATTATCCAGCAGCTATTCGGCAAACTAGGAGTTCGAAAGAGAGCGCAGATCGTGCGTATGGCGTTCGAGTCAGGTTTTCGCTCACCGTTGTGAAACAGCATTCACCTCCGGAATAGCTTCGTTGGTCCATCGATGGCCGATGCTGTGTCGACGAGAACAGGGCGAGTCACTGGACCGGCTCTTGCATTCCTCGCGATGGTCCTGGTCCTTGACGCTATACTTGAGCAGCACACCGTGTAGTTGCCTGATGTGGTTTTCGGTGACGGTGATGGCCTCGTAGCCGTCGGAGAATTCGATAGCCATTCTGAGCCAGCTGCCTGGCTCCTTTGCCGAGTTCGACATCGCCTCAATACACCAATACACCGGTCGGCCCGCAGTTCGCCCAACCGCCGCAGTTCGAACGAATAACCCATGCGCGGAACACTACAGATCACATCTAACCATCCTGAAAGCGCTGTAGAGACCTGGTGATGGAATTCCATATTTCGCGTAAGACTCGCGACCTCTTCCAGGTCAGCGATACGCTGTTCAATTTTGTCGGCAACGTGATCTTCGCCGACCTGGCCGCCTGCCGCCAACTCGCCTTCCGGATGACTGAAGTCCGCGCTTCACCCGGCGCCGAACCCGTTAACCCCGGCGCCCTCTTTGCCATGGGCCTCATCGACGAGGTCAGCCACTTGCTCGTCGCTCAGTACCGCCGCAACCGCGATCCGCAGGTCACGCAGGCCGCCCTGCAGTGGTTTGCCGCCCGCGTCGGCGAGGATAACGTCGACAAGCTCCTCCGCACCTTCGTTCAGGAATTCCCCAAC
>PMSS01000136.1 GCA_003167515.1 Acidobacterium sp.
CTGGGGGCGAACCGCGCGAGGATCGTGCGGCAGATGCTGGTGGAGAGCGTGGCGCTGGGAGTGGCGGGCGGGGTGGTTGGATGCGCGCTGGCGTTTCTGGCAACGCCTGCGGTGCTGCGGCTGATTGGCGACAGCGTGCCGCGGGCGGCGGATGCGGGGGTGAATCTGCCGGTGCTGGGATTTGCGCTGCTGGTGTCGCTGGTTTCGGGCGTGGTGTTCGGAATGGTTCCGGCAGCGATGGCGGCGCGGGGCGATCTGCTGTCGCCGCTGCAGTCGGGCGGACGAGGTAATACGGGCGGGCACCATCGTCTGGGGTCGGTGGTGATTGTGGGGCAGGTGGCGCTGGGCATTGTGCTGACCACGGGCGCGGCGCTGCTCATGACGAGCTTTGTGAAACTGGCGCACAACGATGAGGGGTTCAATCCGGATCATGTGTTGACGTTTCAATTCGAGACGCCGGATACGAAGTATCGGCACTCGCGGCCGGCATTCTATCGGGAATATTTTGAGAAGCTGCGGGCGTTGCCGGGAGTAGAGGCGGCGGGGGGATCGATGCTGCTACCGATGACGGATAACAGCGCGCACATCAGCTTCGAGGATCCGGAGCACCCGGTGTCGAAGGCACAGGAGCCGAGTGCGAGAGTGGATGTGGTGTCGGATGGGTACTTCCACACGATGCAGATCCCGCTCCTCGCGGGGAGGGATTTCACGGCTGCGGATACGGAGGAGTCGTCGCAGCAGGTGATGATCGTGAACCAGTCGTTCGCGGCGAAGTTCTTCCATGGCGAGAACGTGCTGGGGAAAAAGCTGAAGCCGGGTGCCGGTGATGGGAAGCCCGAAGGGCCGGCGTGGCGGGAGATCGTGGGCGTGGTGGGGGATATCCGGCACGGTGCGACAGAGCGAGAGCTGGAGCCGATGTACTACCTGCCGGCGAGCCAGCTTTCGACGTGGTGCTGTTTGTACTCGGTGGTGCGGACGGGAATGGATCCGATGAGTCTGGAGCCGGAAGTGCGGAGCCTGGTGGTGTCGATGGACCGGGATATTCCGGTAACGGATGTACACACGATGCGGGATCTGATCGGTATGCAATTGGCGCAGCCGCGGTTCGCGATGGTGCTGCTCGGGGCGTTCGCGGGGCTGGCGCTACTGCTGACCCTTGTGGGGCTGTACGGGGTGATGGCGTATTCGGTGGCGCGGCGCACGCGGGAGATCGGCGTGCGGCTGGCGCTCGGAGCGCAGCGCGGGGCAGTGCTCAAGATGGTGCTGCGACAGGCGGCGGTGCTGGTGGGCGCGGGCATGGCGATTGGGGTGATCGCGACGGTGGCATCGGGGTCGGTGCTGCAGTCGATGTTGTATGGGACGGGGGCGCGCAATCCGGTGGTGCTGGCGGCGGTTTGCGGAGTGGTGGCGATTGCGGGAATGGTGGCGGCGTATCTGCCGGCGATGCGGGCGGCAGGGATTGATCCGATGCGGGCGCTGCGGGCGGAGTGAGAGAAGCAGGGAACAGGGAATAGGGAACAGGGAACAGAGTGGAGGTGCGGAAGTCGTGGGTTGGCTGAAGATGCTGTTGAGCCGTTGGGTGGCGTTGTTCCGGCGGCGGAAACTCGATGGCGACATCGATGAGGAGCTGCGTTCGCATCTGGAGATGTCGGCTGAAGAGAACAGGAGACGTGGGATGAGCGACGAGGAAGCGCGGAGGAAAGCGATGCGGGACTTTGGCGGTCTGACGCAGGTGCGGGAGACGGTGCGGATGCGGGAGGGGTTTCCCTTCTTTGCGAATTTGTCGCGCGATGTGGCCTATGCACTGCGCATGCTGAAGAAGAGTCCGGGATTTGCCGCGATTGCGATTGGTTCGCTGGCGCTGGGGATTGGCGCGAACACGGCGATTTTTTCGATCGCGAAGCAGGTGCTGCTGGATCGGCTGAACGTGCCGCATGCGGGGGAACTGCGGTTGTTCGCATGGAAATCGGCGCGGCAGAGCGTGGTGCACAGCTCGTGGGGAGATTGGGACAAGACCGTGGATGGAGTGACGAGCACATCGTTTTCGTATCCGGTGTATCAGCTGATGCGGAAGCAGAATCGCGCGCTCGCAGATTTGTTTGCATTCAAGAATCTGGGGCGGGTGAATGTGACGGTGGATGGCGAGGCTGAGGTGGTGCAGGGGGATCTGGTCTCGGGGAATTTTTACGAGCAGATGGAAGTGCGGCCGCAACTGGGGCGTCCGATTGTGCCCGCGGATGACGAGAAGGTGGGCGGGTCGCCGGTGGTGGTGATCAGCAATGGGTACTGGACGCGGCGATTCAACCGGTCGCCGTCGGTGATTGGGAAAACGATCCTGGTGAATCTTGTCAATGTAACTGTGGTGGGTGTAAATCCGCGCGGGTTCACAGGAGCGAAGGGGACGCAGAGTTCGCCAGAGATTTTTATGCCGTTCAGCCTGCAGCCGCTGGTGTTTCCGTACAGCAGGGAGACTTCGCTGCTGGCGAGCGACCGGGTTTGGTGGATGCAGATTATGGCGCGGGCCAAGCCGGGGGTGGATGAGGCGAAGGCGCGGGCGGCGCTGGATGTGGCGCTGAAGGGCGCGGTGCGGGCAACGATGACGGTGAAGCCTGAGGAGTCCATGCCGGATTTGGTGCTGGGGGATGGAAGCCACGGGATGAACGAGGCGAGCCGGCAGCTGGCGCAGCCGCTGATGGTGCTGATGTCGCTGGTAGGGCTGGTGGTGCTGCTGGCATGCGCGAACATGGCGAACCTGCTGCTGGCGCGGTCGTCGACACGGCAGCGGGAGATGGGGGTGCGGCTGGCGCTGGGCGCGGGGCGTGCGCGAATCCTGCGGCAGATGCTGACGGAAAGCGTGTTGCTGTCAGTGCTGGGCGGATTGGTGGGGCTGCTGGTTGGGTACTTTGGGCGGAGCGCGATTCTCGCTATGTTCTCGAGCCCTGCGGATCCGATGGTGCTGGAGGGGTCGTTCTCCTGGGGCGTGTTTGGATTTAACGCGGCTCTGTCGGTGGTGACGGGAATTTTGTTTGGCGTGGGGCCGGCGGTGCAGGCGACGCGCACGCAGGTGACGAGCACGCTGAAAGACGCGGCGCAGACGACGACGCGGCGGCGGAAGGGATTTGCGGGGCGGGCGATTGTAGGGTTCCAGGTGGCGCTGTCGACGCTGCTGGTGGTGGTGGCGGGGGTGTTTCTGCGGACCATCATTAATTTGAGCCGGGTCGATCCGGGATTCGATCCGCGGAATATTGTGCTGTTCGAACTGCGGCCGCCGGTGTCGGAGTATCCGGATGCAAAGGAGGCGGCGCTATTCCGGCAGATTGTGGAGCGGCTGCGTGCGGTGCCGGGGGTTGAGTCAGTCACGCCGACGAGTGTTGCGCCGCTTTCGCACAGTTACGAGAGGGACGACTTCCTGCCGGTGGGTGCGAAGCAGGGAAACGACGATGCCGCCTTAAACAGCACGGTGGGCGATGAGTATTTCGCGACGTTCCGGATTCCGATGGTGGCGGGGCGCGGCTTTGCGGAGACCGATACGGAGACGTCGCCGAAGGTGGCGGTGGTGAATGAGGCGTTGGCGAAACAGTTTTTCCCGGGGGAAAATCCGGTGGGGAAGAGCTTCACGACTTCGGACGAGAAGGACAACAAGCTGATTTACCAGATCGTCGGGGTGTGCGCGGACACGCGGTATGGGAGCCTGCGCGAGGATCCTCCGCCGATTTTCTATTTGGATTACAAGCAGGCGCCGGCTATTACGTGGGGGATGACGTTTGCGGTGAAGACACGGACTTCGCGGGCGGCGATTACACCGTCGCTGCGGCGGGCGGTGCAGGCCGTGGATCGGAACCTGCCGCTGATCGAGGTGCGGACGCAGGAAGAGCAGATCGATGAGCTGCTGAGGAACGAGCATGTGTTCGCCGAGCTGACGGCGGGGTTCGGAGTGGTGGCGCTGATGCTGGCGTGCATCGGGATTTACGGGTTGATGGCGTACGCGGTGTCGCGGCGCACGAATGAGATTGGGATTCGGATGGCGCTGGGCGCGCGGGCGGAGCAGGTGCTGGGCATGGTGCTGCGCGAGGCAGTATGGATGACGGCGACGGGCGTGGCGGTGGGCCTGGGCTGTGCGCTGGCAGTGGGACGGCTGATCGCGAGCCTGTTGTATGGGTTGAAGGCGTGGGATCCGGTGACTCTGTTGGGGGCAGCGCTTTTGCTGGTGCTGGTGGCGCTGGGGGCGAGCTGGGTGCCGGCACGCAGGGCGGCGTCGGTCGATCCGAGCCGGGCGCTGCGGGCGGAGTGAGTGAAGCAGGCGACAGGGAACAGGGATCAGGAATTTTTGCGCCCTCCATCCTGGGGTTTCAAACAGTGTTCAGGCAAGCCCGGGAAAGTCCAGCTGGATGCTACCTGAGCCCTCCCCGTTGCGTTGTGCTCCGATGGCAGGAGCTTCGTAAACGGGGAGGGCTTTGTCCGCGGGTTAGCGATTCGTTAGTTGTGCCGCGACTTCGGGCAACACTGCTGTGCCTTCTATTCTGACGGCATCGAGCGCATTCGGATTGAGACCGAGCGTCTTGATGATGGTGGGTGCTACCTGCATGGTTGTGGTTGCGGAGGAAACAGTCTGAGCGTGGAAGCTGGGGTGGGAGACGAGCAGGACGACGTTGGTGTCATCGTGAGCGAATCCGCCATGGTCGCCGATCATTGTCGTGCTGCCGGAGTAAGTGACGCCGATGTTGGGAGTGACGATGATGTCGGGCGTGCGTGGG
Source organism: Acidobacterium sp. (assembly GCA_003167515.1). Lineage (GTDB taxonomy): Bacteria > Acidobacteriota > Terriglobia > Terriglobales > Acidobacteriaceae > Palsa-343. The sequence continues at coordinate 4,755 of PMSS01000136.1, forward strand.
TCGAGTCCGGGACCAAGGCCGCCATTGTTGTAGTTGAGCCAGAGCGAGGGGCCGTAGTAAATCTGGCCGAGCCCCAGGGCAGTGGCGTTGCTCTCAAGCAACTGGACGGCGGCACTGACGCTTGCCCCAGGGTTCAGCCAGAGGACGGAGACATCGTCTTCGGTTGCGCCAATGCCGGTGGGGTTCAGCGGCGACTCCGAGTAGGGGACGGCGGAGCCGAGCAGCGTTGCGGGTGTATTGGCGCCATCGGCGACATAGAGGTTGGGGTCGATTGGCGAATCGCCGTGCTTGGCGGTAACGATGAGCAGCGTGTCGTCGTAAATGCCGGCGTCTTTGAGTGCGTTGACAATGTCGCCGATGGATGCGTCGACAAAGCGGATTTCTTTGAGTAACTCATCGCTGGGCACGGCCGCTGCATTTTTATAACCCCCGTTAGCGACGCCTGGTTCCGCCACGCTTTCGCCGATGTAGACCGCCTGGAAGTTCATGCCAAAGACTGCGGGAACGCGAGCACGCTTACCGTTGTGGGTTTTGCCGGCGATTTCGTTGAGCAGCGCCTTGACTTTGAGCGCGTCGTAGCACTGGATGTTATCGAAGCTGCTGGTCCAGGAGGACTCGCCGGCGGTATCGCGGATGGAGGCGCAGGACGCGCCTTCGGCGGTGGTGACGCCGGGCAATGGGACCACGGTGGAGTCAACTTCGGGCGAGTAGTAGTCATCGAGTCCGGTGCCGCCGGGTCCGGCAACAAATGAATAGGACGCGTGCTTGTCGATCCAGGCCGNNGTATCCGCCGGCATTGTGGACGACGCTGAAGATGGTGTTAGTGCGGACGAAGTTCCAGGGATATACGGGCGCACAGCCCGAGGCTGGGTCGCGCACTAACTTGCCGGGATCGATGGAGGCGATGCCTCCTTTGGTGATCGGGGCGCCAGGGGCTCCGCCGTTCAGCATGGTGTCGTCGTACTCGATGCCCTGATCGTTATCGGTGGTGGTACCGGTGGGGGCTGCGTAAGGCGCGCAGGTTCCGCCGGCGAGGCCGGTGCCTGTGGTCTTAGCGGGGGGATCAAGGGAGCGGTCATAGGCGACGTCGTAATAGAGGCCGGTAGATCGAGGAGAGCCTCCGGTGACCAACGCCGCGAGTCCGGGAAAGGAGTCGGAGGGTTTCGACGAAGTAACTGCGACATAATTGATGGCAGTCTGGCCTATGGATGCGAGATTGGGGCAATACGGATTGCCGTTGTTGATGCCGCTCAGGCCATGGGCGCAGTTATAGAAGTCCACCGCGTGCATCCCGTCGACGCTCAGCAGCACCACATGTTTGATATTGCGTGGGCCAGCGGACCCCTGATCGGAAGCGACGGCTGGTGCGGAGTTAGCCAGCATGGCTGCGGCAGTAACGCCAGCGAGTAAGACGGTTGTTGCATTCATCGTGAACCTCCACAGTGCCAGGAAAAAAGAGTGCGGGTGCGCACTG
>PMSS01000226.1 GCA_003167515.1 Acidobacterium sp.
GCCTGATTCAACGCTTCGATCACCTGCCCAATCCGCGGATCATGAGCCGGAGCCGCTGCTGCTGTCTGCGCGAATGCCGGCGCTGTCATCAATCCGGCGCAAGAAACCAACCCTGAAACCCACGAGCGAACGTTCGTCATGGCCGCTTTATATCAGGTCTCGAAGCGAAGCCGCGACACTCGCCATTATCATTCCGATATGCCAGCCATCCGGCCCGCAAATTTCGGCGGCGAAAACAATGACGCCGATCTCTGCCGCACGCTGATGCGCGAATACACCCGCTTCCTCAACCGCTCCGTAGGCGGCGAGCACATCTGCGTCGATAGCCTCGAAGAAGAACTGGCCGCTCTCCCCGGCAGCTACGCCGAACCCGCAGGCGCAGTGCTCCTTGCCTTCGAAGATGAAACCCCCGCCGGATGCGTCGCCCTCAAGCCTCTGAAGCTCGACCACCCCGCCATGCCCGAAGAACGCGCCTGCGAGATGAAGCGCCTCTGGGTCCGCCCAGCCCAGCAGGGAACCGGCCTCGGCCGCAAACTAGCCGAAGCAATCATCGACGTCGCACAACAGCGTGGCTACACTGCGATGTACCTCGACACCATGCCCCAATCGATGCAAGCCGCCTACCGTCTCTACTGCGCCATGGGCTTCATTCCCGTCCAGCGCTACAACCAAAATCCCGTCCTCCGCCAGTCCGACGCCCTCGAAATCGCCTTCCTCCGCAGGGGGCTCTGAATGAGCACCCAACTCCCAATCCTGAACCAGCCCGGCCTCAAGCAGACACGCCACCCGCACGAAGCCTTTCAGTCCGCCCGCGAACTGGAAGCGAAACTCCACGCCAGCGTTCGCGGTGAAGTCCGTTTCGATACAGCCTCCCGCGCCCTCTACGCCACCGACGCCTCCAACTACCGCCAGACCCCGATCGGCGTAGTCCTTCCCCGCGACGCCGCCGACGTGGAAGCCACCATCGCCGCCTGTCGCGAGCTCGGTGCAGCCATCCTGCCCCGCGGCGCAGGCACCAGCCTCGCTGGCCAGTGCTGCAACGTCGCCGTCGTCCTCGACTTCTCGAAGTACATGCGCCGCCTCATCTCCCTCGACCCTGAGAAAAAGCTCGCCGTCGTCGAGCCAGGCATCGTCCTCGACCGCGTCCGCGAGGCTGCGGAACAGCATCACCTCACCTTCGCTCCCGATCCCGCCACCCACAGCCGCTGCACCATCGGCGGCATGATCGGCAATAACTCCTGCGGCACCCACTCCGTCATGGGCGGCCTCACCGCCAACAACATCCGCTCCCTCGAAGTCCTCCTCTACGACGGCACCCGCATGACCGTCGGCGCAACCACCGACGACGAAATCTCCGCCATCATCGCCTGCGGCGGACGCCCCGCACAGATCTACGCCGGCATGCGCAGCCTGCGCGACCGCTACGCCGCCGAAATCCGCCGCCGCTTCCCCGACATCCCCCGCCGCGTCTCCGGCTACAACCTCGACGAGCTCCTCCCCGAACGCGGTTTCCACGTAGCCCGCGCATTAGTTGGCGGCGAAGGCACCCTGGTCACCGTCCTCACCGCGACCCTCCACCTGATGCACTCGCCGCCCTGCCGCCGTCTCGCCGTCCTCGGGTTCCCCGACCCCTTCCTCGCTGCCGACGCTGTCCCGGATGTCATCCGGCACGGCCCCATCGGACTCGAAGGCATCGATGCGATGCTCCTCGATTTCATGCACCGTAAAAATCTCGCCGTCGAGGATCAGAAGCTCCTGCCCAACGGCGGAGCCTTCCTGCTCGCAGAGTTCGGTGCCGAGACCAACGAAGAAGCCGAATCAAAAGCCCGCGGTCTGCTGGCCGTCGCCTCCCAACTTCCCGGCTCGCCCACGGGCCGCGTCTCCGCCCCCGGCGAAGCTGCGCGCATCTGGCACATCCGCGAGTCCGCCCTCGGCGCCACTGTCTTCGTCCCCGGCGAACCGCATGGCTGGGAAGGCTGGGAGGACGCTGCCGTTCCCCCCGAACAGCTCGGCTCCTACCTCCGCCAACTTTGGGCGCTCATGAAGGACTACGACTACCGCAGCCCGATGTACGGCCACTTCGGCCAGGGTTGCGTCCACACCCGCATCAATTTCGATCTCGAAACCGAGCCCGGCATCCGCAAATTCCGCGCTTTCCTCGACCAGGCCACCGACATCGTTATCGCCCACGGCGGTTCCATCTCCGGCGAGCACGGAGACGGCCAGGCACGCGGCGCGCTCCTGCCAAAAATGTTCGGGCCCGAACTCATGCACGCCTTCCGCGAATTCAAAACCCTCTGGGATCCAGACAATCGCATGAATCCCGGCAAAATGATCGAACCCGCGGAAACAGTTCCCGTCTATCAGCCCGAAGAAAACCTACGCCTCGGCGCAGGCTACAAGTCGAAGCGTCCCGAAACCTTCTTCCAGTTTCCCGAAGATCACGGCTCCTTGCACGAAGCCACGCTGCGCTGCGTCGGTGTCGGCGCCTGTCGCAAAGAAACCGCCGGCACCATGTGCCCCAGCTACATGGCCACCCGCGAAGAGCAGCACTCCACCCGCGGCCGCGCCCACCTGCTCTGGGAGTTGCTCGAAGGCGAAGTCCTCGGCTACGCAAATGAGCCCACCGACTGGAAAAATGAAAGCGTCCGCGAAGCCCTCGACCTATGCCTGGCGTGCAAAGCCTGCAAAAGCGAGTGTCCCGTCAATGTCGACGTCGCCACCTACAAAGCCGAATTCCTCGCACACTACTACGGCGATCGTCTCCGAAAACCTCAGCACTACGCCTTCGGATTCATGGACCGTCTGGCGCACGCCGCATCCCTTATCCCAGGCATCACCACGCGCCTGGCCAGTATCCCGCTCGCAACACCCGGCGTCTCCCACGCAATCAAAGCGGTCCTCGGCGTAGCCCAGCAACGCAGGCTCCCGAAGTTTGCGCCGAGGAGTTTTCAGAACTCCTGGCGAAATCACTCAGGCAATAGTCTCGCGGCCGCGCGCGAAGCGCATCCGCCTGGACGGCTAGTCCTGTTTCCTGACACGTGGAACAACTACTACCGCCCCCAATCTCTCCACGCCGCCGCCCGGGTCCTGCAGACCGCGGCTTTCGCGGTCGAGGTCCCGCCCCACCACGTCTGCTGCGGCCGCCCCCTCTACGACTTCGGATTCCTGAAACAAGCCCGGCAGTATCTCCTGAAAATTCTCAATCAGTTCGCCCCGCAAATCGACGCAGGATTACCCTTCGTCTTCCTCGAGCCCAGCTGCGCCAGCGTCTTTCGCGACGAACTCATCAACTTCTTCCCCCCGGGCTCGGAGTTCGCCCTGCGCGCGCAGCGCCTCTCTGACCAAACCCTCCTCCTCAGCGAATTCCTCGTCCGTCACGCCCCCGGCTTCCAGCCCCCCCGGCTCAGCGGCAGAAAAATCGTCCTCCACGGTCACTGCCACCACAAATCCATGATGAAGATGACCGACGAAGTCGCAATCCTCCGCCGCACCGGCGCCGAAGTTGAACTCCTCGACTCCGGCTGCTGCGGTATGGCCGGACCCTTTGGCTTCGAGCGCGAAAAATTCGCAATCTCCCAAATCATCGCCGAGCGCGTCCTCCTGCCCGCCGTCCGCGCCGCCGCGCCTGAAACCATCCTCGTAGCCGACGGCTTCAGCTGCCGGGAACAAATCGCCCAAAATACCACCCGCCGCGCCGTCCACTTCGCCGAAGCCATTGCCCCAGGCAGTTGACACGCCCCGTTCCCGCATCCTATGGTGGTGATTGAAATGTCAGTTCGCCTCCACCATCGTCATCACCACCATCATCACGTGACGAGCGTGCCGGCGAGCTTCCGCATTCCAGGGTAACAAAGCAATACCAGGATTCGAGAAGAGGCCCGCCGGCGCAATCAGCGCTGACGGGTTTTTCGTTTTCCGGCCAAGATACCTGAAGGAAACGAGAATGACCGAACCAAACATCGACTTCGCCAAAATGGACGGCCTCGCCCCCGGCATCGTGCAGGATGCGCGCACCGGCCAGGTCCTCATGCTCGGATTTCTTAACGAAGAAAGCTGGCGCAAAACAAAAGAAACCGGCTTTGTTACATTTTGGAGCCGCACCCGCCAGAAGCTCTGGATGAAAGGCGAAACCAGCGGCAATCGCCTGCGCATCGTCGACGTCTCCACCGACTGCGACCAGGATGCCCTCCTCTTCCGCGTCGAAGTCGACGGCGACGGCCTCGTATGTCACGAGGGCACGGTGAGCTGTTTCACGCGCCCCCTCACGCCCGCCGCCGGAGCAGCCGCATGACTAACAAGCTCCGCCTCGGCATCCCCAAAGGCAGTCTGCAGGATGCCACCATCGCCCTCTTCAAGCGCGCCGGCTGGAACATCTACGCCGACGGCCGTTCCTACTTTCCCAACATCGACGATGCCGAAATTGAGTGCATGCTCATCCGCGCTCAGGAGATGGCCCGCTATGTCGACCACGGCGTCCTCGACGCCGGCCTCACCGGTATCGACTGGGTCGTCGAAAGCGGTCTCGATGTCGAAAGCATCACCAGCCTGGTGTACGCCAAGCAAAGCCGCCGCCGCGTCCGCTGGGTCCTCGCCGTTCCCGACAGCTCGCCATGGCAGCGCGCCGAGGATCTCTCCGGCAAAATCATCGCCACTGAGCTCGTCGAAGTCACAAAAAAATACTTTGTCGGCAAAAGCATTCCCGTGAAAGTCGAATTCAGCTGGGGCGCTACGGAAGTTAAACCACCAACCCTGGCCGACGCCATCGTTGAAGTCACAGAAACGGGCAGCTCCCTCCGCGCCAATCGCCTCCGCATTATCGACACGGTCCTGGAGAGCGAGACGCACCTCATCGCCAATCGCACCGCCTGCGCCGATCCCTGGAAGAAACAGAAAATTGACAATCTGGCCCTCATGCTGCGCGGTGCTATCGATGCGCAGGGCCAGGTCGGCCTCATGCTGAACGTCGAAAAAGCCAATCTGGCGGCGGTCCTCAGCGTCCTCCCCGCCCTCAATTCGCCCACCATTTCCGAGCTCAGTGACGCCAGATGGGTGGCCGTGAACACTATCCTCGAAGAAAGCACGGTCCGCGAAGTCATCCCGAAACTCAAAGCCGCCAAAGCCACGGGCATCGTCGAATACCCGCTGAACAAGGTGGTTTTGTGAAGCTCGTTCGCACCTCGGGACGCGGTCAGCAAGCCATTGCCGCGCTGACGGATCGCCGCTGCGCTCCCCATGAGCGCGTTCTCCCCCAGGCCCGCCGCATCGTCGACTCGGTCCGCCGAGGCGGCGACGCAGCGCTACTGCGCCTCCGCGCCAAACTCGACAATATTTCGTCACAATCACCATTACGGATTCCTGAAGTCGAATTGCAACGAGCATGGGAATCGACTCCCGAGCCCCTCCGCCAGGCTCTGAAAACCGCAGCCCGCAACATTCGCGCCTTTGCCGTCCGCCAGCGTCCAAAAAACTTTGACCTGAAGCCAGCTCTCGGCGTCACCGCCGGCCAACGAGCGATCCCGCTGGCTTCGGCAGGCTGTTATGTGCCCAGCGGCCGCTATCCTCTCCCTTCCACCCTCCTCATGACCGTCATTCCCGCACAAGTCGCTGGAGTAGAGCGCATCGTAGTTGTCTCTCCGCACCCCGCAAAAGAGACCATGGCAGCCGCGTATCTCCTCGATATCACCGAGTTCTACCGCGCTGGCGGAGCCCACGCCATCGCCGCGCTGGCTTACGGCACACCAAGCATCGCTCCCGTAGACAAAATCGTTGGTCCTGGCAACGCATGGGTCACAGCAGCGAAGAAACTCGTAGCCTTCGACTGCGCCATCGATATGCTCGCCGGTCCAACTGAAGCAGTCGTCACTAGCGAAACTGGCGACCCCGCTTCCATCGCCGCTGACCTCGTCGCCCAAGCCGAACACGACCCCGACGCCCTCGCTATTGTGATCACTAGCCAGCACCTTCTGGTCAAGTCTGTAACCGCCGAAGTAACAAAACGTGCTCGCGGCAACAAAATCGCCACAGCAGCGATTACAAATCATGGCCTGGCTATCCTCACGCGATCACCCGAAGAAGCCCACGACCTCACCAACCGTATCGCTCCCGAACACCTCACCGTCGACAGCGCCGCAGACCTCGCGTGGGTCCGCAATGCCGGTTCCGTTTTCATTGGACGCTGGTCCGCGCAGCCCCTCGGTGACTATGTCTCCGGCCCCAACCACACCCTCCCCACCAGCGGTCTCGCCCGCACCCGTGGCGGCCTCAGCGTGCTGGACTTCCTCAAGCTCGTCACCATCCAGGAATACTCCAAAGAAGGCGTCCAGCAGCTCGGCCCAACAGCGATCCGTCTCGCCAATGCCGAAGGCCTCACCGCTCACGCCGAAGCGATCCGCGCCCGTGGTATCGATGTCGGAGGCGCCCGTGATTAAGACCAGGGGTCCGCAGCCCTCCGCCGCCGTCCGCCGCATGAAGGAGTATCATCCGCCCCTCGGCGATCGCAGCGGCCTCCGTCTCGACTTCAATGAGAACACCTTCGCCTGCTCACCGCGCGTGCTCGAAGCGCTCAGCCGCATATCGCGTGCCGACCTCACCCGCTACCCTGAGCGCGAGTCAGTCGAAAACCGTGTCGCTGCCCATCTCGGTCTCAAGCCACAGCAACTGTTACTAACCAACGGCGTCGACGAAGCCATCCATCTCCTCTGCCAGACGTACCTCGAAGCCGATACCGAGATCCTGCTCCCCGTCCCTACCTACACCATGTACGAGGTCTACGCTTCCGGAACCCCGGCCCGCGCCGTCACCGTCCCAGCAGAAGACGGCTTCCGTTTTCCGCTCCAGACGCTCCTCGACGCCATAACACCTGAGACCCGCCTCATCGCCATCGCGAACCCCAACAGCCCCACTGGTCAGACAGCCAGCCGCGAAGATTTGCTGCGCATCATTGAAGCCGCTCCGCGCGCCGCCGTGCTGGTTGACGAGGCCTATTTCCACTTCTACGGCGAGACCGTCCTTGACCTCATCGGGCATGCCCCAAATGTAATCGTCGCGCGCACATTGTCGAAAGCGTACGGCCTCGCTGGACTGCGTCTTGGCGTCCTCGCCGCCGATCAAGACCAAATGCAGTGGATTCGCCGCGCCATTTCCCCCTACAGTGTCAACTCCGTTGCCCTCGTATGTCTGATTGCCGCACTCGAAGACGAAGATTATCTCCGCTGGTACACCGGCGAAGTCCTGGCGTCGCGGCCGCTCTTCGAAGCCGCCCTTCAGAGCCTTGGCCTCCCTTACTGGCCCTCCCAGGCCAACTTTGTCCTGGTCAACATCGGCTCTCCGCATCGCGAATTCGTAACAGCCATGCGCACAAGAGGCGTCCTCGTCCGCGACCGCTCCGCCGATCCCGGCAGCGACGGCTGCGTCCGCGTCACAATCGGCACGCGCGAACAGACCCAGAAGGGAATCATAGCCCTCGAAGAATCCTTGGCCGAAATCGGATGGTCCCGATGATAAAGAAGCGCACAGCAAAGATCGACCGCAAAACAGCGGAAACCGAAATTCATCTGAAGCTCACCATCGAAGGCTCCGGCCGCTACACCATCTCCACCGGCATCCGCTTCTTCGACCACATGCTTGAGCTCTTCACCCGCCACGGAGCATTCAATCTCGATCTCCACTGCGAAGGCGATCTCGACGTCGACCAGCATCACACCGTCGAAGACGTCGGCATTGCGCTCGGCGAAGCCTTCGACAAAGCCCTCGGTGACAAGCGCGGCATCCTGCGTGCCGGTTATTTCCTCATGACCATGGACGAAACCCTCGGCCTCGCCGCCGTCGATCTCAGCGGCCGCACCTCTCACGTCGTCGACGCCAAAGTCAAAACCCGCCTCGTTGGCGACCTGCAGTCCGAACTCGTCGAAGACTTCTTCGAGGGCTTCGCCCGCGGCGCGCGCGCCAACGTTCATGTGAAGACAATGTACGGCCGCTCCAGCCACCACAAAATCGAAGCTCTCTTCAAAGCCTTCGCCCGCGCCCTGCGCTTCGCCTGCTCGCGCGACCCACAACTCAAAAGAATGCTCCCCAGCACCAAAGGATTGTTGTGATCGCCGTCGTCGACTACAAAGCCGGCAACCTCACCTCCGTCATGAAATCCCTGCGCGCAGTGGGCGCCAATCCCACCAGTACCGACGATCCAGCCACCGTCCATCGCGCAGACAAAATCATCCTCCCGGGAGTCGGCCACTTCGCCGCCACCAAATTCCTCGAAGACCAAGGTCTCAAAGCCGCCATCCGCCGAAAAATCGCTGCTGGTGTCCCTTTCCTTGGCATCTGTGTCGGTCTGCAATGGCTCTTTGCCGGAAGCACCGAAGCTCCCGGCTGCTCAGGCCTCGCTGCCTTCCCCGAAACCTGCGATCGGTTCGCCCCAGGAAGGAAAATTCCCCACGTGGGCTGGAATTCGCTCTCCATACGCCCCGGTGCACGCCTCTTTGCCGGAATTAGTAACAACAGCTTCGTCTATTTTACTCACGCGTATCGTGCCCCGGTCACAACTGCCACCGTCGCTGTGACAGATTATGGCGAACCCTTCAGCGCCGCCGTCGAGCACGGCAATATCATGGGCGTCCAGTTCCACCCGGAGAAGTCCGGCGAAACCGGCCTGCGCCTTCTCCGCAATTTTCTGGAGTGGGAACCATGCTGACGAAACGCATCATCGCCTGCCTCGACGTCAAAGCAGGCCGCGTCGTCAAAGGTGTGCAGTTCGTCGACCTTATCGACGCGGGCGATCCCGCGGAAGTCGCCGCCCGCCACGCCGCTGCCGGGGCCGACGAGATCGTCTTCCTCGACATCACAGCCACCCACGAAGCCCGAGGCACGCTGATTCCCACGGTGAAGCGCACAGCTCAACAGCTCTTCATACCCTTCACCGTCGGCGGCGGCATCCGCACCGCCGACGAGGCATCCGCCGTCTTCGACGCCGGTGCCGACAAGATTAGCATCAACTCCGCAGCCCTCGCCCACCCCGAAGTCATCGGCGAAATCGGCGCCAAATTTGGCGCCCAGGCCGTGATCGTCGCCATCGACGCTCGGCGCGCTGGCCCCAGCAGCCCAATCGAAGCAGCCCAGGTATTCGTCAGCGGCGGCCGCAAGCCGACCGGCAGGCACGCCATCGAGTGGGCGAAAGAGGCGGAAGACCGCGGCGCAGGCGAAATCCTCCTTACATCCATGGACGCCGACGGCACGCGCGCCGGATTCGACTGCGAACTCACCGCCGCTGTCAGCACAGCCGTCCAGATTCCCGTGATTGCATCCGGAGGTGCGGGCAACGCGCAACACTTCACCCAGGTTTTCCGCGAAGGCAAAGCCGACGCCGCACTCGCCGCCAGCATCTTCCACTTCGGCATCGCCGACGTCCGCAGCCTCAAAGAAGAGCTGCGCCGCGACGGCATCCCAGTGAGGCTGCCATGCTGATCCCCTCCATCGACCTCATGGGCGGCCGCATCGTCCAGCTCGAACACGGGGAGGACCTCCGTCTCGCATTCGACGACGTCGACCACTGGATCGAACGCTTCTCCCGCTATCCGTCAGTCCAGCTCATCGACCTCGACGCCGCGAAACGTGTAGGCGACAACCGCGCCCTCATCGAACAAATTGCGAAACGTCTTCCCGTCCAGGTAGGCGGCGGAATCCGCACGCCAGCCCAGGCCCAGGCCCTCCTCGACAGCGGCGCCCGCCGCGTCATCTTCGGCTCGGTCCTCTTCGGCGAGCGTGGTGTGGATGCAGAAGCCGCAGCCGCTATCTCCTCCGCCATCACCCCGCAGCAATTCGTAGCAAGCATCGATACAAAAGCCGGCAGAATCGCCGTGCGCGGATGGCGCGACCAGGTCGACGTCACTCCAGCCCAGGCAATCGCCGCCCTCGATCCATACTGCGGCGCATTTCTCTATACCCACGTCGACACCGAGGGCACCATGAGCGGCTTTCCCCTCGAAGTTGCCCGTGCCTTGCGGCCCCTTACCGCGCGTCAGCTCATCGTTGCTGGCGGAATTCGCAGCCAGGCGGAAATCGACGCCCTCGACGCAATCGGTGTGGATGCCGTCGTCGGCATGGCCGTTTATTCCGGCATTCTCGCCACCTGAGCGCAAAAACTCCGCGATTTCCGACCTCCCCGCGGCCAAAATGCTCTAAGCTGTAGCGTCCGGGCAGGCGGCCGCGCCAACATGACCACCAAAACAAAATCAGTGCATCTTGCCAAACGCCTCGACGAAGTCGGGTTCTCCGACATCGTCCAGATCCGCAATAAGGTCCTCGAACTGCGCGCAGCAGGCGAGCCCGTCCACGCATTCCACGGCGGCGAGCCCTTCTTCGAAACCCCAGAGACCGTGAAATACGCCGGCCTCAAAGCCCTCGCAGAAAATCGCACCCGATACGCACCCTCCTCCGGCATCGATCCCCTGCGCGTCGCCATCGCGAAAAAGCTCCAAACCAAGAACCACATCGACGCAACCACCGAAGACGTCATCGTCACCGTCGGCGGGGCGCACGCTCTCTACGTTGCCTTTCAGGCCGTCCTCGACCCCGGCGACGATGTGCTGCTGTTTAGCCCCTACTGGACTCCCATCCGTGACATGATCACCCTGGCGCAAGCCAGGCCTGTCATGGTGCCTACATCGACAGCGCGCCGCAACGGCCTCACCTCGGCCCTCGAACACTTCTCCACACCCGCCACACGCGCCATCTACTACAACACACCGCAGAATCCCTCAGGAATCGTATTCTCCCGTGAAGAAGCCGAAGAAGTCGCGGCATTCGCCATAAAACACAATCTTGTCGTAATCGCCGACGAGGCGTACGAAGACCTCGTTTACGAAGGCGAGCACGTCTCCATCGCATCCCTGCCCGGTATGGCCGAGAGAACCATCACCGCCTGGACCTTCTCCAAGACCTATGCCATGACAGGCTGGCGAGCCGGCTATGCCGTAGCTAAAGAACCCTTCATGACCGGGCTCCGCAAGCTCGTCCTCTACTCTACGAATGGCGTCTCCACTCCGACACAGTGGGCGGCGCTCGAAGCGATGGCCCTGCCGGAATCCTCAATCGCGGCCCGCCGCGACGAATATCGCCGGCGCCGTGACCTGCTGGTCAAAGGCCTGAACGAACTCGGCCTCGAGTGCGAATTGCCGGCGGGTGCCTTTTACGCTTTTCCCAGCGTCAGGAAGATCGACAAGGACAGTCGCAGCGTTGCCACTCAGTTCCTGGAGAAAGCGCACGTCGGCACTATTCCCGGCGTCGTATTCGGCGCCCAGGGCGAAGGACACGTGCGTTTTAGTTATGCGGTTTCGCTCGAAACCATTCACGACGGCATGGAAGCGCTCCGCAAGATGCTCTCCTGACGCCGCCCTTCGTCCTGACAACAAGGCTTACTCTTCTGTGAAAACGCCGAATTTTGTATCCTCAACCCCTTTTCGCGCGTCTATTTTAAGAACACTAGTTGTGTCTTGTTCCAGCATCACATTGTGCATCTATGAAGGCATTGCTAAATTCTCCCGCAAGCTGCTGGCTGGCCCCGTTTATTCTCGCAGGGTTGTCGCTGTCGCCGGCATTCGCTCAGACGGACAGCAGCAGTTCGCTGCCCGATGACCCGAGCTCAGCGTTCATTAGCCAGAGCACCTCGCCTGCGTCGGGCGCAGCTCCCCAGGCACAACCCCCTGTGTCGCCGGCCACCGCGCAGAACAACAGCCTCGAGGGAAAACAGACCAAGCGTATCCTCGGCATCGTTCCCAATTTTCGTTCCGTCTCGGTGGGTACGAAACTTCCCCCTGAATCCGTGAAGGAGAAGTTCAAGGAAAGTTCCCAGGACGCCTTCGACTACTCCGACTTTGTCTTCGTCGCGCTCCTGGCGGGTGTTGACCAGGCCGAGGGTTCGTACCCCGAATTCCATCAGGGAATGGTCGGGTACGGTCGTTATTACTGGCACGATCTCGCCGATCAGGTCGACGAGGATTACCAGGTCGAGTTCATCTTTCCCGCCCTTCTTCATCAGGACTCGCGCTACTACACGCTGGGTCATGGAGGATTCTTTAGGCGCGCCGCCTACGCCTTCAGCCGCATCGCGATCACCCGCACCGATAACGGCAATGAGTCATTCAATGTGTCGGAGATCGTCGGAGCCGGAGCCGCCGGTGGCATCTCCGATCTCTACTATCCGTCCCGCGAGCGCACCTGGACCAAGACCGGACAGCGCTGGGTTCTGAATATGGGCCTCGACGGCGCGACATTCGCCTTCAAGGAATTCTGGCCCGACCTCAATAACAAGTTCTTCCATCAGAAGAATTGAACCCGTCCCCGTAATCGAGCCGGCCCGCGCCGCGTTAGCATCGAGGTATTCCCGCTTCAACGGAGCCCCGTCCCATGCTCAAAGTAGGCGTGCCCGATGCCGTCGATCGCGACCTCCATCGTCTGCTGCCCGACGGCATCTCTCTCGAACTCATTCCCCTCCGGCCCGCCGCCACCGTCGAAGTTGAGTTCTGGATCGCCCCGCCCTGGACGCACCAGGCCGAACAGCAACTCCCCTTCCTGCGCGGACTCCGTGTCGTCCAGGCCACCGTTGCGGGCGTCGATGGCCTGCTGAAGCTCATGCCTCCCGATGTCGTCCTGTGCGACGCGCGTGGCGTCCATAACATCTCCACCGCCGAGTGGACCGTCGCCGCCATCTTGGCTTCGCTCAAGTATTTTCCGCTCTGCGGCGATTTGCAGCGCGCCGGCATCTGGTCGCGCCGCAAAGAAGCTCAGGACCACTACTACGCCCTCCATCCTCCCGTGAAGCAGCCCTACCCGAACGTCTTGTGCGAGGAGCTGCACGGCCAGCGTGTCCTGATCGTCGGTTACGGCGCCATCGGCCGCGCCATCGAAGATCGCCTCCGCCCCTTCGGCGTCGATTTCGTCCGCGTCGCCCGCACTGCACGCGACGGCATTTACGGCATCGGCAGTCTGCCTGACCTCCTGCCCACTGCAGACATTGTCGTCCTCATCGTCCCCTTCACCAGCGAAACCACGAGCCTGATCGGCGCTAAAGAACTGGCTCTCATGAAGCAGGGCGCGCTCCTGGTCAACGCGGCTCGTGGCCCTGTCGTCAACACCGACGCGCTCCTCGCAGCCCTGCACAGCGGCCGCATCAGCGCCGCCATCGATGTCACCGACCCCGAGCCCCTTCCCAACGGCCACCCTTTGTGGAGCGCACCCAATCTCCTCATCACCCCCCACATCGCCAGTTCCACGCCCATGTTCATGGTGCGAGCCATGCAGTTCGCCGCCTCCCAGATCGCCCGCTACCTCCGCGGCGAGCCCCTCGAAAACGTCGTCACGGGCGAATATTGAATGCAAAATCGCGGGTGCATAACACCGAAGCCCCCCGCTCGATACGCTACTTTGGTCGCACCCCGCGCGCCAGCTTCCATCCTTGACCCGCCTTTTTTGCAAACCTACAATCTATTCAGGAGACATCCACCTTTTTTCCGGATGTTTCGGTGGGATTGCATGGGTTCTGAACCGCGTCTGAGTCCTCGCGAACGCGCCGTACTAACGGCGATCGTCGAGACCTACATCGCCACGGGCGAGCCAGTCGCCTCGCAGGCCCTCGCGCGTCACTTCGGCAACAAAGACGGAATGAGCTCCGCAACCATCCGCAACGTCATGGCCTCACTTGGCGACGCTGGACTCCTGGATCAGCCCCACACCTCCGCCGGACGCATTCCCACCGCGCGCGCCTTCCGTTTTTACGTCGAGCAGCTCGGCGGGCCACAACTCGCCATCCTCGCCCCCGAGCGCATGGAGCAAATCGAGGAGAGCTTTGCCGGCATCGGAACCAGCCAGCAATATCTGGAGCGCACCTCGCACGTGCTCGCCCTCATTTCGAGCGGCCTCGGCGTGGCGTTGGCTAGCACCCAGGAGTTCCACACTCTGGAGCACATCCACTTTTCACGGCTGACTGCGGGACGCGTGCTCGCCGTCGTCATCACGAAAGCCGGCACCGTGCTCGATCGTGTCCTGACCCTCGATCACGATCTGACCACGACTGAGCTCGAAACCGCTGCCCGCTTTCTCAATGAGAACTTCTACGGCTGGTCCATCGAGCGCATTCGTACCGAGCTGGCGCAGCGGATCGAAGCCGAACGCGACGAGTATAACCGCCTCATGAGCTCGATCGAAGAGCTGTACCGCAAAGGAGCGCTGTCCGGTGAAGATGACGCGGCTCCCGTCATCTTTATTGAAGGCGTGGCCAATCTGCTCGCCGGCGAAACCGATCGCGAGCATCTGCGCACCATGATGCATGCCCTCGAGGCAAAAGAGCGGCTGATCGAGTTGCTCAACGCCTATGTCGACGCCCGCCAGCGCACCGTTCGCGTCGTGGTTGGCCTCGAGGAAGCGATCCCCGAGCTGAAAGATTTTGTCTTGATCGGCGCCACCGCCCGCCTCGGATCGGAAAATCTCGGGACCGTCGCCGTCATCGGTCCAACCCGCATTCAATATCAGGAAACCATCAACGCCGTCTCGTATATCGCACAGCTTTCCGGCAGAATTTTCCAGCCGCCCACATAAGGCAGGCTGCGTATTCAGAAACAATGAGAGCAGGCGCCCACGATCGACCCGCCTGCGCTTCAGAATCGGGAGAGAACTATGCGTCGCATTATGGTGGAAGAAAAGCAAGGAAACCGGGTCCAGGCGGCTCCCGCCAGCGGCCCAGCAGATTCCGTCGCTGGGGGAGTGTCAGACGCCGACGAGAATCGGGAACAACTCTTTCCCATCGAAACCGCAACCGTGCCCCAGGAGGAATATGATCGCCTCAAAGCTGAGCGCGATCTCCTCTTTGACCGCTTGGCCCGACTCCAGGCCGAATTCGACAACACCAGGAAGCGTGAGGCGCGCGATCGCGCGGAGTTCCGCGACTTTGCCGTATCCAATGCCGTCGAGCAGTTTCTCCCCGTGCTCGATAATTTTCAACTCGCCCTCAAATCGACCGGATCGCCGGAACAACTGCGCGCCGGTGTCGAACTCATCGTCAAGCAGATGGAAGAGGCGCTGCGTTCGCTGAACATCCAGGCAGTCGAGACGGTCGGCGCCACCTTCGATCCCCGCGTGCACGAAGCCATCGAAATGGTGGAGCGCAACGATCTGCCCGATCATCAGGTATTCGAAGAAGTGCGTCGCGGCTATCGCATCCGGGATCGCCTGCTGCGCCCCGCTCTCGTCCGCGTAGCCAGCAATCCCCAACAGAAGGAAGCATGAGCAGAACAGAAAACGTGATCAAAGCCGATTACTACGAAGTCCTTGGTGTCACTCGCACGGCGTCCGATCAGGAGCTGAAGGCTGCCTATCGTAAGCTCGCCCTGCAGCATCATCCCGATCGCAATCCAGGGAACGCGGAATCCGAGGAGCGCTTCAAGGCCTGCAGCGAGGCCTACCAAATCCTCAGCGATCCCCAAAAGCGCGCCGCCTACGATCGCTACGGACACGCCAGCCTCTCCGCTGCCGGCTTCGATGGCAATCCCTTTGGCGCCCAGGACATCGGCGACATCTTCGGCGATCTCTTCGGCGAGATGTTTAACATGGGCGGCGGCAACCGGCGCACCTCGCGTGTGCAAAAAGGCCGCGACACACGCCACGATCTCACCATCGAATTCGAAGAGGCCGTCTTCGGCAAAGAGACGAAGGTCACGATTCGCCGCATGGAAGCTTGCAAGGACTGCCGCGGCACCGGTACCTCTACAGGACGCGGACCCTCCACCTGCCCGCACTGCCAGGGCCGCGGACAAGTCCGCTACCAGCAGGGATTCTTCTCCATCGCCCGCACCTGCAGTGGCTGCGGTGGCACGGGAACAGTAGTCAGCGATCCGTGTCATGCGTGTCGCGGTGAGGGACGCGTCGAGCGCCAACACGAAATCAACGTCAGCATTCCGGCGGGCGTTGAAGACGGAACGCGCATTCGCTACCAGGGCGAAGGCGACGCAGGCCGCTTCGGCGGACCCGCCGGCGATCTCTACATCGTGCTCCGCGTTCGCCCCCACAAGTTCTTTGAGCGCGACGGCAACGATCTGCACTGCCTCATCCCCATTTCCTTTCCCCAGGCGGCGCTGGGTGCGGAAATCACCCTCACCACTCTCGATGGCGACGTGAAGCTCAAAATTCCCGAGGGCACGCAAAGCGGACAGGATTTTCGCATTCGCGGCAAGGGCGTTCCTCACCTGAACGAATACGGACGCGGCGACCTCGTCGCCCAGATCATCGTGCGCACACCCACCAAGCTGAACAAGGCCCAGAAAGAACTGCTGCGCGAACTCGGGCAGACCGTGAAGGTAGAAAACACTCCCACCGCCCGCAGCCTTCTCGAAAAGGTAAAGGAAATGTTCTCCTGAGAGATTCGGGGGCCGCTCGCCAAACCCTGCCCCCTGAACCCTGTCCCCTGCACCCTGCACCCTGTCTCACTCCAGCAACGCCGCCGCCACAGCCATCGCTGTGATCGCCGCAGTCTCCACCCGCAAAATCCGCGGCCCCAGACTCACCGGCTTCCAGCTCTCCGCATCGAACATCGCCTCTTCTTCCGGAGTCCATCCGCCCTCCGGCCCCACCGCCATCCAAATCGGCGGCGTCTCGTCGCCGCTCGCAGCCAGTGCCTCACCCAGAGCATGATGCAGCGTCGTCGAGCGTTCCTGCTCCGCAAGCACCAGCCTCACCGCCTGAATTTCGCCGCTCAAAGCGGCTTTCAACGGAAGCGGATCGTCAACTTGCAAAACATCTGACCGCCGCGCCTGCTTTGACGCCTCCAGAGCCACGCGTCGCCACCGCTCAACCCGCCCAGCTGCCGCCTGCGCCAGATGCTTCTCGCTACGCCGTGCGATCACAGGCACGATGCGATCGCCGCCCAGCTCCGTGGCTTTCTCGATCGCCCACTCCATCCGATCGAATTTGAAAACCGACAGCAGCAGCGTGACGGGCAGAGCAGGATCCGCCTTCACTTCCGCAATCAGGTTGAATCGAACCGAATCGCCGGTGATCCCCGCAATCACGCTGTGCCACACTCGCCCGCCCGCGACAACGTCGAACTCCATCCCCGGCTGCGCGCGCAGCACCCGCATCAGATGCTCAGCTTGATTCCCGGCGATCGAAGCAGTCGCTTCATCCCACGTATCGGCGATCCAGCGGCGTCGCGTCACAAATCAAGCCTACAGCGGCAGGCGATCGTTGCCTCGGCAAATCGGCGCGGTCTGTTTTCCGCGCTTCGAGCGCCGCAAAGATCTCCCCCAAAAAAGCATCAGGGGGACGCTTATCGCGTCCCCCTGATGTGTTGCCGAGGTCCACTTACTTTTTCTTCGCGGACTTCTTGGCTGCCTTCTTCGCGCTCTTCTTAGCTGCCTTTTTCGTTGCCATGTTTTCTATTCTCCCTTTTTCGATGTCACATCGAAGTCTGCAACATGAAATGCTGCAGTTAACGAATGTATAGAGTTCCGCGCATACAGTGTCAAGAAAAAAATTCAACTTTTCTCTACAACTTTTTTCCCGCGTCATCGCGCGCATCACAGATTCGCGCGAAACAAACTCACAACGGATGAAAATGTTGGAGCAACGCGAGCATAGCTCCGCTGAAAATGTCGTGCCATGCGTGCGCCATCATTCCCGGACGAAGACTCCCGCGCGCAATCGCGAGTGCGCAGAAGAGCGCGCCGTACGCGGTGATCGCGATCATTCCAGCTGCGCCTTCGTATCCGTGACTCACGCCGAACAGCAGCGACGAGCACACCACGCCCAGCCACAATCCCGCGCCCACCGATGCAAACTGCCGCAGAAAATATCCGCGAAACACAAATTCCTCGCAAAATCCCGCCGACAGGCTGAGTGCAATCCAAAGCAACATTTCGAGCGGCGTGCGCGGCGCAATCGCTATCAGCGTCTTCGTAGGAGCCGAAAGATGCACCGCTCGGAGCAACAAACCGATCGCCGCCAGGACGATCAACGCCGCAATCCAGAAAATCGCGGCCGCGCCCACATCTTCCGCGAAAGCCTGCAACCCGCGACGAAATCCCAGCAGCTCAGCGAAGCGAACGCGCCTCAAGCGCAACCCCCACCACGTAAACACCAGAAGCACCCACTCAGAGCCGATCCCGAACAGATAGCGCCCTGCATGATGCGCAGCCAGCGCGTCGCGATGCGCCGCGCGTCCGCTCAGCACCGACACGCCCACCAGCAACACGGCAATCGCCGCCGTATGCCACCACGGAGCCACCGCCGCGGCGTTGCGAAGTCCGGCCCAGCGGCTCCCCGCTGAAGAAGTCGCCCCTGAGCGCATCTCGTGCATCAGGTCCTCGCTCTCTGTTATCTTCCTCTGGATTCTAACGGCTGCCTCGCGCATCGAATCAGGTGAGAATCAGTGAAGGGAAAGCAATGGATCAGATCGTCATCGTATCCGGCGTCCGCACCCCGGTAGGCAAGTTTCAGGGTTCTCTCTCCGATGTCCCCGCAACCCGGCTCGGCGCCGTCGCCGTCCGCGAAGCCGTCAAACGAGCGCAGCTCCAGCCTGAACAAATCGACGAGTGCATCATGGGCAACGTCGTCTCCGCTGGCCTCGGTCAAAATCCCGCCCGCCAGGCCGCGATCTTCGGCGGCCTTCCTCCCGAAGTCTCTGCCGTCACCGTCAACATGGTTTGCGGGTCGGGCCTCCGCGCCATCGCCCTCGCCGCGCAATCCATCCAAACCGGCAATGCGGATATCGTCGTCGCCGGCGGCATGGAATCGATGACCAACGCTCCCTACCTGTTACCGCAGGCACGAAGCGGCTTCCGCATGGGCAACGCTGTCGCGGTCGACAGCATGGTCCACGACGGCCTCTGGGACGTCTACAACGACTTCCACATGGGCCATACCGCCGAGCTCGTCGCCGAAAAGTACGGCATCACCCGCGAAGATCAGGATTGCTTCGCTCTCCTCTCGCACAAAAAAGCTGCAGCCGCCTGGCGGGATGGCCGCTTTGCCGCCGAAGTGGTCCCCGTCGAAATCCCCGCAAAGAAGAAAGGCCGGCCGCCCACCCTCTTCGAACGCGACGAGTCCATCCGCGAAGACACCACCATCGAAGCCCTCCGCGCCCTCAAGCCCGCATTCAAAAAGGACGGCACCGTTACCGCAGGCAACGCTCCCGGCGTCAACGACGCTGCCGCCGCGGTTGTAGTCATGACCGCTGCGAAAGCCCGCGACCTCAACCTCAAGCCCCTCGCCCGCATCGTCTCGCATGCCACCAGCGGCATTGATCCCAAGTGGGTCATGATGGCCCCCGTCAACGGCGCGCGCAAAGCCCTCGACCGCGCCGGATGGTCCATCGCCGACATCGACCTCTTCGAGTTCAACGAAGCTTTCGCCGCCCAGGCCCTCGCCGTCACCCGCGAGCTCGGTGCGGAGCCAGACAAGGTCAATGTCAACGGTGGATCGGTCGCCATCGGCCACGCCATCGGAGCCAGCGGCGCCCGAGTGCTCGTCACCATGACGCACGAGCTGATCCGCCGCAACGCCCACCGCGGCCTCGCAGCACTCTGTTTAGGCGGAGGCAACTCCGTTGCCATGTGCATCGAGCGCGACTAGCCGTCCAGGCGGGCGGCCCCAACCCGGACACGACCGATTTGCCGCGATGCAGAAAGCCATCGAGAGACTCTTCTCAGAAAATGAGCGCAACGGCACAGTGACCCTGCAATACGACTGCGCGATCTGCTACGGTCAGCTCTTCTAATCCCTAAACTCCAAACTCCAAACTCTGACGCTCGCCCGTCGCCTCAGCACTCAATAACGTTCAACGCCAACCCCGCCAAACTCGTCTCCTTGTACCGCGACTGCATATCGAGCCCCGTCAGGTACATCGTCCGAATCACCTGATCAAGCGATACCTTGTGCCCCTCCGTCTCGTTCATCGCAATCCGGCACGCCTGCACCGCCTTCACCGCGCCCATCGCATTGCGCTCGATGCACGGAATCTGCACCAGCCCGCCAATCGGATCGCACGTCATCCCCAGGTTGTGCTCCATCCCGATCTCCGCCGCGTGCTCTACTTCATCGTTAGTCCCGCCCAGCGCCGCCGCCAGACCCCCCGCAGCCATCGAACAAGCAACCCCGACCTCGCCCTGGCACCCAACCTCCGCCCCGCTGATCGAAGCATTCTCCTTGTACAGAACACCAATTGCCGCCGACGTCAGAAAATACCTCAGAATGCCATCCTCATCCGCACCTGGAATGAAATCGCGATAGTAGCGACCGACGGCCGGAATCACCCCCGCCGCTCCGTTCGTCGGCGCGGTCACCACGCGACCCCCCGCCGCATTCTCCTCATTCACCGCCATCGCAAACACCGTCAGCCAGTCCAGCGGCGCCAGCGGATCGACCGACCCCTTCTGCCGGAGCCGCTCCGCCAGCCGCATCGCACGCCGCCGCACGCTCAAACCACCCGGCAGGATCCCCTCCGTTACCACCCCCCGCTCAATGCAAGCCTGCATCACGCTCCAAATGTGCAGTACACCGTAACGCACTTCCTCACGGCTCCGGAGCGCGCATTCATTGGCCAGCATCAGCTCCCAAATCGCCAGCCCATGCTCTGCCGCCATCGCCAGCAATTCCGCCGCGCTGGCAAACGGATAGGGCAGAATTGCGTCCGCCGTCGTCTTCGGCAGCGCCTCCTCCCCATCCGCCACAATGAACCCGCCCCCAATCGAGAAATAAGTGCCCGTCATCAGCACATTTCCCGTCGCGTCGAGCGCCGTAAACCGCACGCCATTCGGATGCTGCGTCACCGCCCCCGGCGGAATCATCTGGTCGCGATGAAAAATCAAGTCCTTCGCCTCAAGGAAGGGAATCGAACGCGTCCTCAGCAGCAAAAGCTGCCCCGACGACCGAATCTCCACCAGCTTCGGCTCAATCGTCGCCGGATCGATCGTCGCCGCCTCTTCTCCGCTCAGACCGAGCAGAACCGCCCGATCCGTCCCGTGTCCGCGCCCGGTAAGCGCCAGCGACCCATAAAGCTCAACCCGAACCTCAGCGACGCGGCCCAGCACCCCCGCCGCTTCAAGCTCCAAAGCAAACCGCCGAGCAGCCCTCATCGGCCCCATCGTGTGAGAACTCGAAGGCCCAATCCCCACCTTATACAGATCGAAAAGACTCGTCTTCACGCGTCCGATTCTATTCCACCGCGTCTACGCAGCGACACGGCCCAGTTAGTCCCCTGCACGTCCCGCGCAGCCGGGACCGTTGTTCTATTCCCTGTTGCCTATTGCCTGCCTTTAAGTCCCGGCTACATAGATAAACCGCGCCAGAAACAACACCGACAGCGTATAAAGCAGCCAGTCCTTGCGATTAAATTTCCCCATCGCCAGGTGCAGCGCCGCGTAAGCAATAATCCCGAACCCCAACCCATTCGCGATCGAAGTCGTCAGCGGAATCAGCACCAGCGTCAAAAACGCCGGAAACGCGATCAGCGGCTCCTTCCACTCGATCTCTCCCAGCGTGTGCAGCATCAAACTCCCCACCACAATCAGCGCGGGAGCCGTCGCCGCCGTCGGCACCATGCTCACAAACGGCGCTGCCACCAGCGAGCACAGAAACAGCAGCCCCGTCACAATCGCCGTCACACCGGTACGCCCACCCGCCGCCACACCCGCAGCCGACTCGATATAGCTCGTCACCGTCGAAGTCCCCACCAGCGATCCCGCCACCGTCGCCGTCGCATCCGCAAACAGAATCTGGCTCAGTCGCGGTATCTCATTGTTCGGCCCCAGCAGCCCCGCATGCTTCGTAACAGCCACCAGCGTGCCCAGGTTATCGAACAGATCGACAAACAAAAACACAAACACAATCTCCACCAGCCCAATGCGCAGTGCCGCCGGAATATTCAGCCGAAATGCAGTCTGCGTGATCGCCGAAATGCTGTAAGGCGCGGGATTCCAGTGCACCAGCCCAAACGGAATCGCCGCCAGCGTAATCGTGATCACGCCAATCAGAATCGCGCCCTTCACCCGCCACGCCAGCAACGCCGCCATCAGCAGCACGCCCAGCAGCGCCAAAAACGTCAGCGGCTGCCGCAGATTCCCCAGCGTCACCATCGTCGCCGGATCGGCAACCACAATCCCCGCATTCTTAAATCCGATAAACGCGATGAACAGCCCAATCCCCCCAGCCACCGATGAGTAAAGCTCATGCGGAATGCTCTGCAGAATCGCCTGCCGCAGCCCCGTCGCCGTCAGCAGCAGAAAAATCGCACCCGAAAGAAACACCGCGCCCAGCGCCGTCTGCCACGGCACGTGCATTTTGATCACGACCATGTAGCTGAAATACGCATTCAGCCCCATCCCCGGCGCGAGCGCCAGCGGATAGCGCGCAATCACCCCCATCAAAATGCTGCCGAATGCCGCGGCAATGCAGGTTGCAGCCGTTACCGCGGGAACCGGCAATCCCGCCTTGCCCAGAATCGAGGGGTTCACCACGATGATGTAAGCCATCGTCACGAAAGTCGTTAGGCCACCTAGCATCTCCCGCTTCACTGAGGTCTGGTTCTCGGTTAGTTTGAAATAGCGATCGATCAANNAGTCGGTCGCGCATGTTCTCCGGAGAAATGCAGGTTGGTGTGAATGCTATGAAACCACAGCCTCAGCCCGTCCCCGAGAAATATTTTCCAAATTCACGGGACCGCGCGTAGATTACGCCCATCCGATCGCAAATCAGGTCCGCGCAGTGCATCATCGCTTGATATTCTCAGGACGGAAGTTCTCACTTGCACTTTAGCCGCCCCATGCAATCGTTCGTCCGCCCCGTCGGCGCGCTGCTGCTGGCCTTACTTCTCACCGGCTGCTCCCGCTCCGCCCGTCACCCCGCGTCCACGATTGAAGCCGCTGCCGCCGCTCGAGAACAGGCCCTGCAGAAAGCTCGCGCCGCCGCTGCCGCTCGCGATCAGGATCGCCAGCAACTCGCCGCCATTCCCCTGCCCTCGAAGAACGTTTACATGGCCATCCACACGCGTCCGAGCTGGACCAATCCATTCCTCATTGTCGGCACATCGACCGTGAACCTCACCATCATGGTTCCCGACGTCGGCCT
>PMSS01000258.1 GCA_003167515.1 Acidobacterium sp.
CCATACGATCAGCAATATGCTCCCCAATACCCGCAGCAGCAGGCGCCCCCCTATCCGGACCAGCCCTATAACCAGCCGCCACCCCAGCCCCTGAACCAACCCCAGCCCCAGGGCCTGGCCCCCGATCAGCTGGACCAGCTCGTAGCCCCCATAGCCCTCTACCCCGACGCCCTCGTAGCCCAGGTTCTCGCCGCCTCCACCTTCCCCACCCAGATCGCCGAAGCCGACCGCTGGCGCCAGATGCAGCCCTACGCATCCCCCCAGGACATCGCCGCCGGAGCCANNGGCTTTGATGCTGGGATCCCAGCATCAAAGCCCTCACCGCCTTCCCCCAGGTCCTCGCCGAGATGAACCAGAACCTCTCCTGGACCACCGAGCTCGGCAACGCCTACTACAACCAGCCCTCGGACGTCTTCGACTCCATCCAGGCCATGCGTCAGCGCGCCCAGGCCGCCGGTACTCTCCAGAGCACGCCCCAGGAAACCGTCTCCGACGACCAGGGCTACATTGCCCTCGCCCCCTCCAACCCGCAGGTCGTCTACGTCCCCGCCTACAATCCGTGGGCCGTCTACGGCGCGCCAGTAGCCCCGTGGCCCGGCTTCTCAGTCCTCGGCGCCCTGGGCTCCCTCGCCGGAGGCTTCGGGCTCCGCTTCGGCCCCGGCATCGTGACCGCGGCCTTCCTCGGCATGCCCTGGGGCTGGTTCGGTTGGGGCCTCAGCTGGCTCGGCCACTGCCTCTTCTTCGACCACCAGGGTTACTACCCCCATAGCCGTACCCTCGCCGACTGGGGCCTCCCCCACGGCGGCCCGCGCGGCTACTGGGGTCGAGACGCCTGGGCCCACAACTACAACCACGGCTACGCTCGTGGCAATTTCTACGGCCGCCCAGCAGGCAATAACTACAACAACCGCGGCTTCGCAGACAATCGTGGCCTTGCCAATAACCACAGCTTCGGCGACAACCGCGGCTTTGCCGACAACCGCAGCTTTGCTGAGAACCGCGGCAACTACGGCCGCCAGCAAGCCTTCAACAGCGCACCCGCCATCAACGCACGCCCCGGCTACGGAAACGAAGCCCGCTATGGCTCCAACTTAGACAACCGCAGCCAGCAGAGCTACCGCAGCTCCACCCCGAGTTACGGACAGAGTTATAACCGCCCCAGCCAGAGCTATAGCCATAACTATGGGCGAGGCCAAAGTTATACCCAGAACTACGGCCGATCCCCACAGACCTATGGCCAGAGTTACGGCCAATCCAACAGCTTCGCCCGAGGCGGCTACAACAACTCCTTCCGCCAGCCCCAATCCAGTTTCCGCGAATCGACCCCAACCTACCGCGCCTACTCCGGCAACTCCGGTTTTAGCCAAAGCTCCCGCGCCTTCAGCGGATACTCCCAACACTCCAGCAGCTTCTCTGGCGGTAGCCGCTCCGAGAGCACCCCTCACTACAGCAGCCACAGCTTCAACGGCGGAGGCAGCCACTCCAGTGGAGGGCACTCGAGCGGCGGAGGCCACTCCAGCCACGGCGGCGGAGGCCACCACCGCTAAACTCGGCGCGCTATAAATCCGAAAACAATGCGGGTGCCCCACATCTCGATCTTGAGATGTGGGAAAGCGCGAAGCGCGCCGCTTTTCTATTCCCTGTTCCCTATTCCCCGTACTGCGTTTTCCGAAACTATCCACACCCCGCGCTCATCGAAACTATCGTGAGCAAAAATCCAAAAACCTTCGCCCTCGCCAAAGACATCACCGTCAACCGCCTCGGCTTCGGAGCCATGCGCATCGTCGGCGACGGCATCTGGGGTGAGCCCAAAGACCCTGAAAACTCCCACAAAGTCCTCCGCCGTGCCGTTGAGCTTGGCGTCAACTTCATCGACACCGCTGACGCTTACGGTCCGGCCGTCAGCGAGCGCCTCATCGGCGAAGCCCTCGCCCCCTATAAGCACGGCGTCATCGTCGCCACCAAAAGCGGCCTCACCCGCCAGGGTCCCAACACCTGGCAGCCCGTCGGCCGCGCCCCCTACATCGTCCAGCAGGTCGAGCTGAGCCTCCGCTTCCTCCGGCTTGAAGCCCTCCCCCTCTGGCAGCTCCATCGCATCGACCCCCAAACGCCTCTCGAAGAATCCCTGGGCGCCGCCAAAGACCTCCAAAAGCAGGGAAAAATCCGCCACATCGGCCTCAGTGAAGTCAAAGTCCCCGAAATCGAGCAGGCCCGCAAAATCGTCGACATCGTCAGCGTCCAGAACAAATACAACATCGCCGACCGCGCCCACGAGGATGTCCTCCTCTACTGCGAGAAGCACTCGATCGCCTTCATCCCCTGGTTCCCCGTCGCCGCCGGCAAGCTCACCAAACCAGGCGGCCCGCTCGACAAAGCCGCAAAGAAATACGGCGCAACCCTCAGCCAGCTCTCACTCGCCTGGCTCCTCCATCACTCGCCCGTCATCCTGCCCATCCCGGGCACTTCGTCCGTACAGCACCTCGAAGAAAACATGAAAGCCGCCGACCTCAACCTCACCGAATCCGACTGGGCCGAAATCGAAGGCACAGCCAAAGCCGCCTGATGCTGGCATCACCACGGATCTCGCGGAGAAGAAAAACTCTGCCATCCTGAGAGCGAAGCGAAAGGGCCTCGCATTTCTGGCATCAACACAGGGTAAAGGAAGAAAAAACTTCGCCATCCTGTGAGCGAAGCGCCGCCAGCGGTATTTCCGGCGAGCACATCTTTCCCCGGCGCGTAGCCGAAGGCCCCCCCGAAGGGGAGCCGGTCGCGCAGCGGCCGAAAAAGATCTCAAGCGGGCATGCCGTCCGCTATTTCTTTCTGGCCCCGCACTGCCCCCTACCGTGCACGGTGCACCCTGTTCTCTGTACCCTGCACCCTCCACCTTGTACCCTGCATTCATGCGCCCCCTGATCATCCTCCTCGCCCTCGCCGGCGTCCTCGTCTCCGCCCTCGCCCTCCACGTCCACTACTCCACCGGCGTCGAGCCCTGCGACATCAATTCCCACTGGGATTGCGGCACCGTCAACCGCAGTTCCTACGCCACCGTCAACGGAATCCTCTGGCATCTCCGCGCCTCCCGGCATCCCGATGCCGACTACGGTCCCGCCCCCAGAACCGGCTTTCCGGTTGCGCTGGCCGGCATCCTCGGATACGCCGCCATCGCCCTCTTCGCCTTTCTCCGCCAGCGCGGGCTCACCCTCATCCTGTCGCTCGGAGCCCTCGGCTTTGCCCTTTACCTCAGTAACATCGAGGCCCACGTGCTCGAAGTCTGGTGCCTCTACTGCGTCATCTCCCAGGCCCTTATCGCCCTCATCACCCTGCTCTCCGCGATTACTCTATTTTCCCGTCGGGCCTAGCCGCGGAACACCGTATCATCACTGCATAACCCAGCGCACAATCGGCCCCGCGGCCCGCACGATGGACCACACGCCCCGCAATTATCTCCGCTGGCTCTTCGACGTGGACTCCGGCCCACGCAACCGCTTTGCGCCGCGTTGGATCTTCCTCCGCGCACTCGCCGCCATCTACTTCTCCGCCTTCCTCGCTCTCGTCTTTCAGATCAAGGGCCTCATCGGCCCCAACGGCATCCTCCCCGCGCAGAACTTCCTCGACGCCGTCGCGCGCCAGGCCGGCTCACTGCGCTTCTGGTACGCCCCCACTCTCTTCTGGCACTCCTCCAGCTCCCACGCCATGATGGTCGTCGTCTGGAGCGGCCTCATCGCCTCTGTCATCGCCTTCCTTAACCTCTGGCCGCGCCTCAGCTTCTTCATCTGCTTCGTCTGCTTCCTCTCCTTCGTCTCCGCAGCCGGCGACTTCTCCGGCTACCAGTCCGACGGCATGCTCCTCGAAGCCGGCTTCCTCGCCCTCTTCTTCGCCCCGCGCGGACTCTGGCCCGGCTGGGGCGTCGACTCCCCGCCGCCCCGCGCCGCCCTCTTCCTTCTCCTGTGGGAGTGGTTCCGCATCTACTTCGAATCCGGCATCGTCAAGCTTCTCTCCGGCGACCCCGAGTGGCGTCACCTCACCGCGATGGACGAGTACTACCAGAACGGCCCGCTCCCCACTTTCATCGGCTGGTACGTCGAGCACCTGCCCCACTGGTTCCACGTCGCCACCGCCGGCGGCACGCTCGTCATGGAACTCGGCATCGTCTGGATGCTCTTCCTCCCTCGGCGCGTCCGCCTTATCTGCTTCTGCATCGTCACGCCCTGGGAAATCGGCGTCATCCTCACCGCAAATTACGCCTTTCTCAACTACCTCGTCCTCGCCCTCGGCTTCCTTCTTCTCGACGACCAAAGCCTCTTCTTCCGCATCCCCGAGCGCTTCCGCAATCCGCTCGAAAACGTCGTAGCTCCTGAGGCCTTTGGGACAACCGAGGAGCGCCTCTCGATTCTCGCCACCTCTGAAGAGCGGTTTTTCCCTAATCCCCCGGCTTCAACTCCCAAACCCGAGTCGTCGACCACCCGCATCCTGCGCCGCGTGTCCGGCCACCTGCGCGCCCTCCGCATCGCCGTCACCGCCGTGCTCCTCACCTGGATCGCCTACGACACCACTGCGGAAATGCTCCGCATGCCCTGGCCCGGCATTCCGCTCCTCACCGCGCCCATCACCTTACTCGAGCCTTTCCGCATCGCCAATCAGTACGGCCTCTTCGCCATCATGACCCGCGGCCGTTACGAAATCGAATTCCAGGGCTCTAATGACGGTCAGAACTGGACCCCGTACCTCTTCCGCCACAAACCCCAGGCCCTGAACGAAGCGCCCGGCATCTACGCGCCCTATCAACCCCGCTTCGACTGGAACCTGTGGTTCGCCTCGCTCACCGACGTCCAGCAGGCTGAAATCGTCCCCCTCACCGAAGAACGACTCCTCGAAGGCGACCCCGACGTCCTGTCCCTCTTCCGCGCCAATCCTTTCCCAATCGCTCCGCCGCGCTACGTCAAAGCCGTCCTCTGGCAGTACTGGTTCACCTCCCTTGAAGAGAAAAGCTCCACCGGCAACTGGTGGCGTCGCCAGTTGCTCGGTCTCTACGCCCCCATCCTCACCCGCGAACCCAACGGCAAATTCGGAGTCCTCCAGTGGCCCGATCAATTACCACCCCATGACTAGGCAAAGGTGCCATCTATGCCAAGGCCCAAGAAATTCATAGCGAAGAATGATTACGACACTTCGATAGAATGTACGGCCTGTGCGGCTGCCATCCATCCGAACATGCTTGTATCGGTTAGCAAGGACAAAGTGCGATGCCCACGATGCAACGCCGTATTTAAGCCGAAGCCGGAAGACATCCGCTAACACTTAAACTGAACCACTACCGAGTTGTGATCCGGACCGGAGCGCGTGGCGTGCAGCGGAGGGACCTGCTTCCGACAGTCACATGGGACCCTGCTTCCGGTCTTCAGCTAACCGGTTTTAGCTAACCTCCAACGCTTCTTAGCTACAATCAACCCATGCCCGACCGCATCTCCCAATCCCTCCCCATCGCCGACCCCGAGGTCTCCGCCGCCATCGACGCCGAAGTCCGCCGCCAGCATGAAGGCCTCGAGATGATTGCCTCGGAGAACTTCGTCAGCCGCGCCGTGCTCGAAGCCGCTGGCTCCGTCTTCACCAACAAATATGCCGAAGGCTATCCGGGACGCCGCTATTACGGCGGATGCGAGTACGCCGACGTCGTCGAGAACCTGGCCCGCGATCGCGCCAAACAAATCTTCTCGGCCGAACACGCCAACGTGCAGCCGCATTCCGGTTCACAGGCCAATGCCGCGGCCTACATGTCCGTCCTCCAGCCCGGCGACACTATCCTCGGCCTCGACCTCGCCATGGGCGGCCATCTCACCCACGGCCACAAGCTCAATTTCTCTGGCAAACTGTATCGCGTCGTCTCTTACGGCGTGAAAAAAGACACCGAGACCATCGATTACGATCTCCTCGAGCAGACCGCGATCCGCGAAAAACCAAAAGTCATCATCGGCGGAGGCAGCGCCTATCCGCGCTTCTTCGACTTCGCCCGCATGCGCCACATCGCCGACGCATCCGGCGCCATCCTCATCGTCGACATGGCCCACTTCGCCGGACTCGTCGCCGGAGGCGTCCATCCCTCGCCCCTGCCCCACGCGCAGATCGTCACCACTACCACACACAAAACGCTCCGCGGCCCGCGCGCCGGCCTGATCCTCAGCCGCGAAGAATTCGCCAAAGAAATCGACAAAGCCGTCTTCCCCGGCCAGCAAGGCGGCCCGCTGATGCACATCATCGCCGCCAAAGCGGTCGCCTTCCGCGAAGCTCTCCAGCCCGATTTCAAAACCTACGCCGCGCAAATCGTAGCCAACGCCAAAGCTCTCGCCGAAGCCCTGGCCAACGCCGGCTATCGCGTCGTCTCCGGCGGCACCGACACGCACCTCATGCTCGTCGACGTCTTCGCCAAAGGCATGCTCGGCAGCGAAGCCGAAGCGGCTCTCGGCGAAGCCGGCATCACCGTCAACAAAAACGCCATTCCCTTCGACACCAATCCGCCCCTCAAGCCCTCCGGCATCCGTATCGGCACGCCAGCGCTAACCACACGCGGCATGAAAGAACCCGAGATGCGCACCATCGGCGGCTGGATCGCCCAAGCCCTCGAACACCGCACCGATCCAAAAGAGCTGGCAAAGATCCGCGGACAAGTCCTCGAACTAGCCGAACAGTTCCCCCTCTACAACTGGCTCCGCGAAACCGCCAGCGTCACGCAGTAACGGTGAGGACTGGGGGTGGTGGCCCATTCAAGCCCGATTTTGGCTTGAGTGGGCACGCACCAGCACGTCCGCTTGTAGACAAAATGGCATCGCAGTGAGTGGTGGCCTATTCAAGGCTTCTTTTGGCTTGAATAGGCACGCACGCCGTTTCGACGGCGGGCGTCCGGGAGACACGACAGTATGCACATTCCACTGATCTTCTCTTTCTGGTTTATGGTTGCCGCCTACGTTATTCATGTCCTTGATGAGTCCCTGCTGGGCGGAAGCTTTGTCGAGAAGGTTCAGCAGCACTGGTGGCCGGATTACTCCTGGACCAAGTTCTTCTGGTTCAATACCGGCTACTTCGTCATCATGATTACCAGCGTTATTCTCTATGACCTGCGTGGGGGCGACTGGGTTATTCTCCCGCTTGCATGGGCGATAGAGAGACTCTGTAACGGTTTTTGGCACGTCTGGTGGTCCGTGCGTTTCCACGAGTATTCTCCGGGATTGCTGACCAGCATTCTCATCTGGATGGACTCTTATTTCATCATGAGATACCGTCCCGTCGCAGAGCCCATCGCATCGCGCTCCCTGTCGCTCGCACTGACCATCGGATTGCTCGCTGCCGCTTTTCTGCTCTTCTATTTCCCTCTTGTAAAGGGCAGACACATGCGCAATACGGTTGGACCATGAACCCTGTGGGCGCTATAGCCGCCTCGGCGGCGGATGTTCACAAAATAGAATCCTGTACACATCCATGCTAATTTATGGATGGAGGAGTCCATGCCAAACGCAAAACCCCGTGTCACCCACAAGCATTTCCGTCTCGACCCGGTGAAGATCACCCGCGTCCGCAAGGCCCTCCGTGCCTCCACCGAAACGGAGGCGATTGACCGAGCCCTCGACCTTGCCCTGGCAGAGCACGAGCGAAACAAGCTCGCCACCGAAGCCCACCAGCGCTTCGTGAAGAGCGGCATTGTCATCCGCGACGTCTACGGCAAGCTCGACAACGCAAATTGATCCGTAGATGCCGCCGGTCCTCTTCGACTCTTCCGTCTACATCAGCGCCTTCCGGCGTGGTGGCGATACTTCGCTCCCTTTTCGTCGATGGACTGGTGACTCGCCCGTCTGGCTCAGTTCCATCGCGCTCGAGGAGCTTTACGCGGGCGCCCTGCGCAAAGACCATTCGATAATCGAAAAGCTCGAACGTGACTTCGACGCGGCAAAGCGAATCCTGGTTCCCAATCTCAGCGACTGGACCCAAACAGGCAGGATTCTCGCGCGGCTCGCTCAAAAGTACGGCTATGAAAGCATCGGCAGGACGCGACTCACGAACGACGCACTTCTTGCAACGAGCGCGGCACGGACCGGCATGATGATCATCACCGCCAACCAGCGCGATTTCGCCCGCCTTGCCGAATTTCGCCCGTTTTCATGGCGGTCCTCATAGTCTGCCGATATCTGGCGACGGCTACCTCGGATCTAAACCCGGGCCGGGCCCACCGCCCCCACAATCCGCCGAATCTGCTTCAAATGCGACCGCTCGTGCACCGCGATCCGCGTTGCATAAATCAGCACCGTCCACTCCAGCAAGCTTCCCGCGCCCGTAATAATCGCCTTCCGCGACCAGTTCCTGCGAGGAAGCGCTTCCAGAACCGCCAACAGATCAGCCCGCTGCCTGGCGAATGCCTTGAACGACGACCGAAACTTCAGCTCGGGATAATTCGTGCTCTTCATCCACGTCCGAGGATTCACAGCCTGGATCGTCGGCGTGTCCTCGGCGAGAATCGTTGCAATTCCGTCGCCCCAAACATCAGCGCACGCCCGCAAATGAGCCAGGACTTCGTTGACCGACCACTCACCAGGACCAGGAGAAGCCTGCAATTGATCGGGCCCCAGACCGGCCGTCAACTCGCCAATCCGCGGCACCGTCTCTCGAAGCAACGGCAAGACCTGCTCAACAGTGAGTAATGGACGAGACACGTGACATCTCCGCTGGATTACATAGTCCAGTTCAGGGTATAGCGTCCGCCCCTATTGGCCCGCCGCGCCCCGTCGATAGAACTGCAAAGTCACCGTTGAACCGCAGATGCGCTTGTCGGAGTAATCCGAAACAGACCCGTCGGGACGGAGCAAGAACACCGTGTACGGCGGTCCGACCATCGCGTTCGGTTCGGACGCTTCCGATTCAAGAATTCTTATCAGTTCTGCCTTCGGGCTTTTCGCAATCCGTTTCGCGTACTCAGGATCCCGGG
>PMSS01000368.1 GCA_003167515.1 Acidobacterium sp.
CCGCAATCTCCGAATTCCCCGAGAAGTTCTCCATCCCAGCCTCGCCAGTCGGTTCTCGATCTTCTCCGCGCCCTCTGTGCTCTCTGTGGTCGTCTGTTCCGGTGCCCGATGCCCGGTGCCCGGTGCCCGTCAGGGCTTAACAAGGTCCCCATACATATCCGGTCGCCGATCCCGGAAAAACTGCCACGTCTTCCGTACCTCAGCAATCTTGTCCAGATCCAGATCCGCCGTCAGCACCTCATCCTTATCCCGCGACGCCTGCGCAAAAATCTGACCCCGCGGGTCGCAAAAATAACTCTGCCCGTAAAACTCGCCGATGTTCCACGGAGGCTCCGTCCCCACCCGATTGATCGCGCCCACAAAATACCCATTCGCCGCGGCGTGCGCCGGCTGCTCCAGCCTCCACAAATATTCGCTCAGCCCCGCCACCGTAGCCGACGGGTTGAACACAATCTCCGCTCCATTCAATCCCAGCGCCCGCGCGCCCTCCGGAAAATGCCGGTCGTAGCAGATGTACACGCCAATTTTGCAGAACCCCAGATCGAACACCGGGTACCCCAGATTCCCCGGCCGAAAATAAAACTTCTCCCAAAATCCCGGCGCCACATGCGGAATATGCGTCTTCCGATACTTCCCCAGATACTCCCCGCCGCGCCCAATCACCGCCGCCGTGTTGTAATACACGCCCTCGTTCTCGACCTCATATATAGGTACGACCAGCGCAACCCCCAGCTCCTTCGCCAGCCCCATCATCAGCTGCACCGTCGCCCCATCCGGCACCAGCTCCGTGGAGTCGTACCACCGGGTCGTCTGCTCCGCGCAGAAATACGGCCCGTAAAAAATCTCCTGCAGGCAGACAATCTGCGCGCCGTCGGCCGCGGCCTGCCGGATCATCGCCACGTGCTTGTCGACCATGGCCTTCTTGATCTCTGCCAGCGACTTCTCCGCCGGCTCCACATTCGTCGCCTGGATCAGCGAACATCGAACCACACGCGCCATTCGCCCAACCCCTTTCGAGAATGAAAAACCCGCCGCCCCCGCGCCAGCGGGACCACCAAAAGCACAGCCAAAATCGAGCAGGAGGAACCCAGTCTACTCGATTTCCTCAAAGGGTAAGTTTCGATTACGAGGAACCCGGGTGCCCCATCCTTTCTCCTTGCGCTTTTCAAGGAGAAAGGGTGTGAGGCCGCTGCCCTCAACCGCTCACGCGCCGACCCAGCCTTCCGCCCCTGCCAACCCCCTTGTTATACTTTTAAGGTTGGCTTCCGTGCGGAAGTGGTGAAATTGGCAGACACACCATCTTGAGGGGGTGGCGCCCAAAAGGCATGGGGGTTCAAGTCCCCCCTTCCGCACCAAAAATTCTCAGCCTGAGTCACTCCGGCGCGCCCCGAGGTTCTAAAAAGTCGTGATTATTCTCGTAACCACTATCCACGTAATCGTTTGCCTGTTGCTCATCGTGGTCGTCCTCCTGCAGCAGGGCAAAAGCGCCGACCTCGCTGCCGCATTCGGCGGCCAGGGTTCGCAGACCGCCTTCGGCCCGCGCTCCGCCGCCAATATGCTCACCAAATCCACCGCCTGGCTGGCCGGCATTCTCATCGTCACCTCCATCACCCTTACCGTCCTGCTGCAGAAACAGGCGACGCATCCGCACTCCGTGCTTTCCGGCGCCAGCACCTCGCACAGCACCCCGAAGAGCAAGTAAGCCCGCATCGATCTTTGTGATCCTCTTGTGATCCGCGAAACTTTCCCCGTCGGCCCCCTCCAGTGCAACTGCACCATCCTTGGCGACGAGGCCACCGGCGAAGCCATGGTCGTCGACCCCGGCGACAACATCCCGCAGATTCTCTCCTTCCTCGCCCAGCACAAACTCACCCTGAAGCGGATCGTCGTCACCCACGCACACATCGATCACATCGGTGGAGCGGCGCGCCTGAGGAAGGCAACCGGCGCTCCCATTCTCCTCAACCAGAACGATCTCCATCAACTCGCCATCATGGATCAGCAGGCCGCCTGGCTCGGCGTCCCCACTCCCGAAATCGTTCCGCCCGACGCGAGCGCCGAAGACGGCGCCACCACCGGCATCGCTGGCCACACCGCCCATATCCTCCACACCCCAGGACATACGCAGGGCAGCATCTGCCTCCACTTCGCGCCTGAAAATCTTCTGCTCGCCGGCGACACGCTCTTCGCCGGCTCCATCGGCCGCACCGACCTCCCCGGCGGAGACAGCCGCCAGATCCTCCGCTCCCTCCACGACCGCCTGCTAACCCTCCCCGACGAAACCCACGTCATCCCAGGCCACGGCCCCGAAACCACCATAGGCGAAGAACGCGAATCGAACCCTTACCTCCAACCCGGCGTCCGCCTCTAGTTGTCGCCGCCCCATTCGGACCAGCTCATGGATCGGCTGCCCCGGAGCCCGGCCCGAGCTTGTCGAATGGCGCTCGCTTCTCAAGACCCGGGAAACGCAATCGCCCTGGTAGCTGTCTCCTTGACGGGAAAGGAGAGAGCGTATACTCTCCTTTCCCAGATAGGAGAGAGCCTTTGACGGCACCGGTTGAACTCCCGCAGGGCACACTCGAGATGCTCATCCTCAAAGCGGTCTCGCTCGGTTCACTGCATGGCTACGGCATCCTGCTGCGCATCCAGCAGATCTCCGGCGAGCGCCTCGAAATCCTGCAGGGTTCCTTCTACACCGCCATCTATCGCCTTGAGCGCCGGGGCTGGATCAAAGGCCAGTGGGGCGAGTCCGAGAACAACCGCCGCGCCCGCTTTTATTCGCTCACCGCTGCCGGTACGCGTCAGCTCAAGGCCGAGACCGCCAAATGGACCGACATGGCCGCTGTCGTCGCCGGCATTCTCGACAAGAAGGCGGACGACATATGAGTCTCCTCGCCGCAATTCGCAAGCTCTGGCACTCCATCGCGCCACGCACCCACAGCGACGTCGAAGAAGAGTTTCGTTCTACCCTCGACACCTACCAGGAAGATCTAGTCCGCCAGGGCCTCCCCGAAGAAGAGGCCCGCCGCAAAGCCCGCATCGACCTCGGCCAGCCCGCCGTCCAGAACGAAACTTACCGCGACGCCGTCGGCCTCCGCCTCTTCGATGAGTTAGGCGGAGACATCCGCTACGGCCTCCGCGCCCTGCGCCGCAACCCTGGCTTCGCCGCCGTCGCCGTGCTCTCACTCGCGCTCGGCATCGGCGCCACCACGGCGATGTTCTCGCTCATCTACGCCGTCCTGCTGCACCCGTTTCCCTACGCCGGCGCCGACCGCATCATGAACCCCATCATGATCGACAACCAGCATCCTGACGAGTATTCGTATTTTGGCCTGAGCAAGGCACAGTTGGATCAGGTGCGCCTTGCAGCCCCCGTCGATTCGGTGCTTGGCTTCAACGGCTCGCACATGGAGATCACCGGAGGCGGACTGCCGGAAGACATCTACGGCTCCTACCTCACAGAGAATGCCGGGACATTCTTTGGTATGCGCGCGCTTCTCGGTCGCAATATCGAGCCGTCCGATGCAGAGAACGGCGGCCACTCTGTCGTGGTTCTCAACTACCGCTTCTGGCAGCGCCACTTCGCCGCCGATCCCCACGTCATCGGGCGAACGCTGGAGATGGATCACGCCCCGTACACCATCGTCGGGGTCATGCCGCGCAGCTTCGCATTCAATGACATTGCAGGCGTCGGCGATGTCTACCTGCCGGCGAGTCTCATGCGGGGTATGGCCAACGTTCCCTCCCTCTCCTGGCTGCCGTGGATCAAGCTGCGGCCGCACGTCACAGTGGCCGCCGCCAACGCTGCGCTCGAGCCCATCGTGCGCGAGATCAAGAAACAGCATTCCGGAGTCTCGGCCTGGCATCTCGCGCTGCAGCCCATCATCGTGCCTTACCAGCAGGATCTCGGCCGCACCCTCACGCTTCTGCTGGCGGGCGTCGTCCTTCTGCTCATCATCGGCTGCGCCAACTGCTCCATCCTTCTGCTGGCCCGTGGCCGCACGCGCCGGCATGAGTTCGCCATCCGCACGGCGATCGGCGCCAGTCGCTGGCGCATCGTGCGCCAGTTGCTCGTCGAAGCCCTGGTTATCTCCTGCACGGGCGCCGTCCTGGGCGTGGCTGCTTCGTACTGGCTTGCAAAGCTTCCCATGTTGCTTTCGCCGGATTCCTTTCCAGCCGAATCCTTCATCCGCATGAACGCTTCCATCCTCGCGTTCTCCGTCGCGCTCGCGCTGCTCTGCGGCATCCTCTTCGGTCTCGCCCCGGCATTGCGCCTCTCGCGCAACGATCCTGCGCGCGCTCTCCCGGGCCGGCAGGCTGGCGTGGTCGCTGCTCCTCGAAAGCATCGCTGGAGCGCTCTCATCGCGGCGCAGGTCGCGCTCACACTTCTTCTTATGGCCACCGCGGGCACTGCCATCCGCGACTTTCTCCGGCTCACGCAGATGCCCCTCGGCTACGATCCCGCCAATGTCATGCAACTGGGTATCTCGCTGCACGCCCACGTCCCAGCCGAGTGGAGCCGCATTCAGTCGCGTGAAGCGCGCGCCGCGTACATCGAGCAGATCCGGCAGAAGATCGCATCCGTTCCCCGGGTCTCCACGGTCGCTGTCGGCATCGGCGCCACGCCGCCCGATGCTGACGTTCAGAGCTCCTTCATCATCGACGGAAGTGGCGATGGCGAACAGCCGCAGGCCCGTGTGGTGCCGGTCGGCCAGAGCTACTTCGCCGCCCTCCGCATCCCGCTGCTTCAGGGTCGCGTCTGGAATGCGGATGAAAACACCCGCGGAGACTCTATCGCCGTCGTCAATCGCGCTTTCGCGGCACGCTATCTCTCCTCGTCCAGTGCCCTGGGCCGCCAGCTCCGCATTCCCGGTCTCACACCTCATAATCGCTACCAGGCCGTCTCTGCGCAAAGCACGGCCTGGCGTCAGATCATCGGCGTCGTCGGCGATGCACGCAACGACGGCGTCGATCAGTCCGTCGTCCCCGCTATCTACGTTCCGTACACCACTTTGATTCCGGCCTACGCGCAGTTCCTCGTCCGCACCGAGGGCGATCCGCTCACCTCCCTGCACTCCATCCGCGCCGCTATTGCATCCGTTGCTTCCGACCAGCAGATCTCCGACAGCGCCTCCGCCTTCAACGGCACCTTCACTCTCAGCGAGGCCATCGAGCGCGACGCGCAGTATAGCCGCCAGCGGCTCTTCTCCGTCTCGTTTGGCGTCTTCTCCGCCATGGCGCTCGGGCTCGCGCTGGTCGGCATCTTCAGTCTCGTCGCTTACAGCGTCGCGCAGCGTACGACGGAGTTTGGCGTCCGCCTGGCGCCGGGCGCGCCGCGCGCGCATGTGCTGTGGGTCGCCGCGCGCATCGCGCTGGTCAGCTCGGCCGCGGGCATGGTCCTCGTCCTCGCCGTGGACAGCTTTCTTGGCGCGGTTCTCGCCCACTGGATGCAAAACGCCTTTGCCGCCGGGAGTCTTTTCGCCGCCGCCGCGCTGCTAGCTCTCGGCGCGCTCCTCGCCTGCCTGTTGCCCGCCCGCCACGCCGTGGCTGTCCCACCGGCCGAAGTTCTCCGCTATGAATAAAGGGTGTCCAGGCGCTGGTGCCCTGTGCGGGAGTTACTTCACGGCCATTGCGCTCATCGAGACCATTTTCCCGAGTACTGTCTGCTTAGTCGGCCATCCGGTAGTAACCCGCACAGCGGTCCACCTGCGGTCCCACAGCAACCCGGCAAACCACCACCACCGTAACCCAATCCGCTACCGGGTACCGGCCACTGATTACCGGCTGCATTTACCATCAACCCATGACCCAGCTGGAAGCCCTCTACCGCTACGAAGGCCATCCCACCGAAACCGCGATGTCCGCCCTGGGCAATCTGCGCGAGGTCTATGGCATCCGCCGCATCAAGCTCGACGAGGAGCGGAAGACGGTCCGCGTCGAGTACGACGCAACCCGCCTGAGCAGTCCCACCGTCTTCCAGATGCTCCGGCAAACCGGCCTCGCTGTTGTTGAACAGCTCCCCCTCATCCCACCCCAGGAAGCCGTCCCCGCCGCTGCCGCCGAACCAGCCAAATAGCGAACCACCTGCCAAATAGAAAACTTAAGCCGGCCGATAGAGAACCAGCCGGCCGGCAACCGCACCTTCTCGAGACCAGGCAACCCGGACCGCAGAAAGACTGGGGTTCACACCTTACGGGAAAAAAAAACCCACACCCCCCAATGCAGCGAAAGCCAGGTTCACCCCACAGCAAGAAGCAAACTCTCCTGCCACTGAGACGTCAATGAGACCTTATCCCAGGCCCACGCCAAAGTACTCTTGTGCACCATTTTGAAAATGGCACACTCTCAACTCCACCCGTCCGCATACTGTTCAGTTTGGCCTCAACAGCTTCAACAGAAATGGCGCTGAAAGCCCCAGACACCTCAGCAATAGCCCAGATGCCAGAGCACCTCAGCCGGTGGAGCGAGTGCAAATTCCGACGCCGCTTGGCAGCGCCCGCAAACCTCCAGAACATCCGTCGAATAGGCTGCTCACAAGCAGCTCCGGCCGTCGCTTGATCGCCCAACGAATCTCTCCAGCCGCATCCGCAAAATTCTCCGCAAACCGGGGCTTACGGTGCTCCTGCCACACCTTTCCAACCTCCCCATTGTCGACCGCGCCCAGCAGCCGCGGAAAATCGCGCGCATACTTCGGCGCGACCCGCTTCCCCTCCACCAGATCCCGGCAAAGCCGCGCATGCCGCGCCGCCAGATCCTCCACCGCCACCACGGGCAGCGGCTCCCCGTCCACCTCCGCCGCACGCCGCATCTCCCCTCCGTACGCGCGGAACACATCCGCCCGCACCGAAGTCCCGGCATCGATACCCTGCAGCAACGTCTTCGCAGCAGGATCATGGGGATGCACATGGCGCATCAAAAGCTCCGAGCCCAGCGTCAGCGGGATGTCCTCGAACGACTTCACCAGAAAATCGATGTCGTGCAGCGGTCGCACCAGAGCCTGCCCGCCCCGCGCGACCATTTGCATCTCGATAGCAAACCCGCCAGTCGGGACGAATCCCGAAACATCGTGACGGAGAAGATCGCGCAGCGTCCGGGTAGCGCGGGCGCAGTCGCTCGGCTCAGAAACAGATCGAGATTCATCGGTGGTCCGGCCCCGCTGTCTGACTCGGATTTGTGACCAGGCAAGCCCCCACTGCCTGCTGCCAGTGCGGGCCGCTGTCGCGGTCGCTCCTCCCCATCGTGGTCACATCGTCGTTCGCCCCGCTCGCCAGCGCCGTGCGCGCATAGCTGACTTCGACACGCGTGTGCGACCCATCGATCGCGCACATGCGCACGTCGATAACACTGATCAGCGCCTCCGGGATCACCGAAACGTACTGCACGCGTCCCCCGGCAAGGTCGAAAACGGTGTTGACCCAGATGCTGGTGTGCGCACCATGCTGAACTGTGAAAACCGCCCCTTCCACGTCTTTGCCGGGCCGCGGATAGACAAACTGCGGATCCCAGTGCTTGCCCGCCCAGCAGCGCTCCCCCTCCGGCCCGAACAGCGGAGCCACGCGCGCCAGCGGAGCGGAAACTTCAAAATGGAAACTGTTGCTCACATGAGCGAGGGGTGCCGGCGTCTGCATAGTCTCCATCTTCTGCATGTTAGTCATCAAGGAAAACCAAAAAGCCAGAGCGAATAGAACCGCGATCATTTGCGCTCCTTCAGGTGGTGGCTGTCGGCAGCGCTCAGCGTGAGCCCATACAACTTCTTGAACTGCTCGATTTCCTTCAGCGTCTGCGCCGAGAAGGGCGCTTTGCCTTCGAAGGCGTGCAGCACGATGCCTTCGACCAGGTCGCCCAGGGTCATGTCCTTCTGCTCGGCGACGGCTTTCAGCACTTTGAGAATCCGCTTTTCAATGCGGACGCCGGTCTGCACTCGTTCCACTTCAACGGCTTCGAGTTTAGGATGCTTCGCGTCCTGTAACATTGTTACCAATGTATCACAGTACATAAATAGGTCACAGCTGCAATGCTTCACCGCCTGCGGGAAACCCCGCTTTCCTCTCACGACTCGAATTCAGCCTCACCTGAGGAAGCTCTAAATTATAGCTGATGAGCACGCCTTCACTGCTTGCAGAAAAAAACCACACCCCCGACCCGGAGAAGGCCAGGTTCACCCCACTGCAAGAAGCAAACTCCCCTGCGGCCCGAACATCAATGCGAATCGATTCTGGGTTCACCCCGAAAGTACCACCCCGGTTGGCCCTTTCCGGTTGACCCTTTCCTGTCAGTCGAGCTTCGAGCGGACGAGCCAGTTGCCAGCATGCTTTTCGATGGCGATCCGGCCACCTGTCCGGTGAGCCAACTCCATCCGGCAGCGTTAAGGAAGCTCTGATTAAGCCGCTGTTTTGAAGAGCACGGCTCCGCCGCTTGCAGAAAAAAAACCAAACCCACAACCCGGAGAAGGCCAGGTTCACCCCATAGCAAGAAGCAAACTCTCCAGCCATTCAAACGTCAATACGGCCCGATTCTGGTCTCAGCACAAAAGTACCGCCTTTCGACTGCTCCGACCCGTTTTGAAAAAGCATGGCCCCAACTTTGGTGCAACGGAACCCGCACCCGCCTGCCACATTAGTCTCACCCGTTACTCTGTCACTCCGCGCTCTCTGTGGTGAATTCGGCAATAAACAAGCAGCCAGCAGCCGGCCAGCCCTGAAGGCTGTGCCCTCAACGTCGATCGCTGTTTTTGTCAAGTTTCCACCACTTACCCAAAGTAACAATCCATGATAACTAAGGGCTTCCACGCCAGGAAAGTTGGCAGTTTTATTGTCAGAACCTGCTATTCTTAACTTATAGAGTAAAGAAAGAAAAAGCCGCCCGAACCAACCGCGCAACGAACTCAGATTGAGGCAAAGAGCCTGACGCCGCCGTTTTCATTAAGAAACGCCGGCTCTTCGTTTGCCCTTCCCAGTGCCTCGAATTGCGCGATTGGTTCCCCAGGCGGCTTTTTCCCTTGGAGAAGAGGAGACTATGGCGGTGCGTACCGAGCAGATCTGGGTGCCCCATATCTGCCCCGCGGTTGGGCAGACGTGGGAAACAACGGCGGCCCAGGTTCTGATCGTCCGGTCAATAAGCGGCCTCACAAGCGCGAATGACTCATTCGCACTCGTGAACGAACTGACTTGTTTTCATAGGCCGCTAGGTACCGTAAAAAAAGAGTTACTGTCCAACTCCAACAAAAGACAGGACAACGCAAACCTACCCCCCGGGGTGGGTATAAGTCGAATTGTGCGGAAACCAAAGCCAAACGCACACAATATTGTCAGACCGAAAGACGATTCACCGTCGGGATTTCCCCATCCGCTTCCCCGGATTTTTCGAAAGCCGCGCAACCTCGCTGCCGGCCAGCAGGAATCCGCCGACGCCGTATGTGTAACTCGACGACGGCAGATAATGCGCCGGAGCCGAACCGGTCTGTTGAATATTTCCGAGCCGTCCATCGGCGTAAATCTGCCCCACCAGCCCGCGCCACGCTTTGGCGATCACCGGCATGTAGGTCGCGCGGTCGAGCACGCCATGGTTCACTCCCCACGCCAGCGCAAACGTGATGAGTGCGGAGCCCGACGTTTCCGGCTGCGGATAATCCGCCGTGTCCAGCAGGTCCGCGTGCCACAGCCCACTCTGCGCATCCTGCAGCTTGGCCACTGCTTCGGCCATCTCTCGCAGTTGCGTCTCATATTTGGCGCGGGGCGGATAATCCTTCGGCAAGTAGTCCAGCGTGCGGGCGAGGCCGCCCATCACCCAGCCATTGCCGCGGGACCAGAAGATCGGATCGCCCTGCGGATTCGTTTTGTGCAGAAAGGTGACGTCGCGAAAATACAGATGTCGCTGCGGGTCGTACAGCAGGTCAGAGGTCTCCCACCAATGCTTGTCGAGATAGCCGAGATACCTTGTGTCGTGGGTCGCCTGATACATCCGCGACCACACTGGCGGCGCCATGAACAGCGCGTCGCACCACCACCACGGAATTTGTGCCTGGCCCTCTGGGATCCTTGCCGCTCCACCAGCCAACAGGTCGTCGAGTGCGGATTTCGTCGGCGCGATCTCTTCCGGCGCGGGTTTCGGCAGATAGAGTTCGAGGTACGTCTGCCCGACGCTCTGATCGTCGGCGTTGGGATGTTCGGAGCGCAGTTGCCACTGAAATTTCTCCGCCATCGCTTGCATCGCATCTCGATACCGCGGGTCGTCGAGCACCGGAGAAGCGGCCATGAATCCGGAGTACAACACGCTCCAGGTCCAGATCCGATCAAAGTATGGCTGGGACCATGCGAGCTCCCAGTCGGCAACTTTGCGCGTGGCCGCGCGCACGTCAGCCGGGCGCAGGGCACCGGAAAGCTTCGCTTTGGGACCGAGTTCGGCAGGAGCGTCGCCGAAGTGACGCCCGATATCGCGATCGATTCCCTCCTGCTCCTGCAGCGAGATCGCTTGCGTGGCTGGCGTGGTGGAACTTGCGGAACCTTGCGCGAGCACCGGCTTAACAGACAAAGAGAACGCCGCCAAAAGCGCGAATATCCCGGCTCGAAAGTGCTGGGAGCAGGACCGAGCGTAATTGTTAATCGAGGTTGGTTGCTGGATCACAGATGGGACTCCCGCAGGACACGCAGCGCGGACAACGCACATCCCCTGACAGCGGACCATCCTATCCTGGGAGATGCCTGAACTCCTACTCCCGGCGCGGCCCCTTGCGCAAACGCAACGTCTCCAGGCGCGGTACAATTTCGAGCGGATCATCCAGGAGGGCGGATTCCAGCTAAGCTGACAAGCGCGACGGAAGCCGGAGCGGAGCTGTGAACGCAAGATCAGGAGAGGAAGCGAGCATGAGTAAAGGAATCGGTCGTGCAATGGCAACGTTGGCCCTGGTGGCCGGCCTGCCAATTTTGGGGAATGCATTGGATAACGGTTTGGCGCGAACTCCGCCCATGGGTTGGAACAGTTGGAACAAATATGCATGCGACGGCCTCAACGAGAAAGTTGTCCGCGATACGGCCGACGCCATGGCGAGCAACGGCATGAAGGATGCGGGCTACCAGTTCGTCGTCATCGACGACTGCTGGCAGACGAGCCGCGATGGAGAAGGCAACATCATCCCCGACAAGGCGAAGTTTCCTTCCGGCATCAAGGCGCTCGCGGACTACATCCACAGCAAGGGGCTCAAGTTCGGCATCTACACCGATGTTGGAACAAAAACGTGTGCGGGACGCCCCGCCAGCGCCGGCCATGAGTATCAGGATGCCAGGCAATACGCCGAGTG
The DNA here is from genome assembly GCA_003167515.1 of Acidobacterium sp. Lineage (GTDB taxonomy): Bacteria > Acidobacteriota > Terriglobia > Terriglobales > Acidobacteriaceae > Palsa-343. The sequence goes on from PMSS01000368.1 coordinate 11,297, forward strand.
GGGAGTTGACTACGTCAAAGAGGATTGGTGCAACACGTTGCCCGGGCAGAATGCCGAGTCTTCGTACACCCTGTTCCGCGACGCCCTCGCCGCTTCAGGACGCCCCATCGTTTTCAGCCTTTGTGAATGGGGCTCAAACAAGCCGTGGCTCTGGGCGGGTCCGATCGGCAATCTGTGGCGCGCCACCGGCGATATCCAGGACTGCTGGGACTGTAAGAAAGCGTGGGGCGGCAACGGCGTCGTGCAAATTCTCGATCTGATGGACCCGATCTACAGTTACTCCGGTCCCGGGCACTGGAACGATCCCGNNATCGCGCGCACTTCAGCATGTGGGCGCTGTTCTCCGCGCCGTTGCTCGCCGGGACCGATATAGCCAACATGTCGAAGGACACGAAGGGAATCCTTCTCAACAAGGACGTCATCGCGATCGATCAGGATCCGCTGGGCCAACAGGGGCGGCGCGTGAAGAAGGATGGCGATCTCGAAGTGTGGTCGAAGCAACTCGCGGACGGCGGCCGAGCCGTGGTGCTGCTCAATCGCGGTGCAACTCCGGCTACCATCGAAGCCGCGTGGACTGACATCGGCTATCCAGACAGTGTTTCCGCAACGGTGCGCAACTTGTGGACCGGCAAGGAAGCTTCGGGACAGAAGGCAGGTTATTCCGCCCAGGTCCCGAGCCACGGTGTGGTTATGGTGACGGTCAGACCCTAAGCTGATCGCGGCCTCATCTACAAAGTTTTATCAACCAGGAACTGCGCGATTTGGAGTAACTGCTGCCTTTTTGCCACGGGAAGAGGGGAATCGGCAGCCGGAGCAGTTTGAGGGGTGGCGGCGAGCGTTTGTTCGATACGATTGACGTCCAGACCGCCGGCGTTGCTGTTTCTGAAGCGGTCAAGCACCTCTTTGGCCCTGTTTATCTGCCCGGTCTGGTAATAGAAGACGCCCAACATGGAATAGCTGCCTGCCCATTCGGGAAGTAAGTCTACCGCATGTTCGAATTGTCTGGTCGCCCGGGCGGTGTCTCCCTCCATTACGGATGCGAGCCCAAGCCCCCACAGAATTTCTCCGGAGGCAGGCATGCGCGTCTGACCCTGTAACAGCGTGCGCTTCGCCGCGGCGACGTCATTCTCGCGGAACTGGAGCATGGCAAGGGAGAGGTAGTTTTGATCATTTTCCGGGTTGCGATCGATCGCGCTGCGATCCATCTGGGTGGCGCGAGTCGTTTCTCCGAGATGCGCGTAGATATCCGCGAGCAACGCGAGCCAGGAATCGTCCTTGCGTTCCTGCTCTGAAACTTGCTGAGCCGCATCGAGAGCTTGAGAATAAAGGCCTTTGCGGAAGAGGGCATTCGCGAGGTCAAACTTTGCATCGTCGGAGTCCGGATTCACCTTCAGCGCGGCCTTGAATTGCTGGATGGCGTCGTCATATAGGTGGTCGCGGGCAAATAAGACGCCAGCTCCCGCAAGGGTTCGGTAATCGTCTGACTTCAGCTGGTCGAGTTGCGCAACCGTACTCCGGGCTTCGTCGACGTTGCCCGACTGCAGATAGGCCTGCGCCAACATGTAGAGCGCCTCGGGTTGATCGGGATGCTTCTTCACCTGATCGAGGAGCTCCGAAATATCCTGCTGATTTCTGGCGGCAAGCGGCAGTTGAGAACGGTGATCGAGGAAATCGAAGAGGTCCTCATAGAGGTAGGAATTGGGAACATTGCTTTTGGAAAGGGTCTGAAACTGAACAAGGTCCCGATCCGCTTCCGCCGGCTTATGAAGCTTTCGCTCTACCACGGCGAGCTTGTAGTAGCCGGGCGCTGGGTTGCGATTGACCTGAATGTATCGCTTGAGGAGTTCCTCCGCCGCGGGTAATTGGTTGGCTTCAATACGAAGATTTGCTAGCTCAAGGAGTGCATCGGAGAAATTAGGATCGGAGCGAAGTACTTTCCGGAAGATGCCTTCGGCGGTGGAGGAATTTCCCTGCCGTTCGTCAATATAGCCGAGGTTGAACAAACAGAAGCTGTTGCCAGGATCGATATTTAGCCCATTCTGGAAATCCTGCTTCGCTGCATCGAAACGTCCGAGATAGATGTGCGAGAGGCCCAGGAAGGCGTATGCGCGCATCGAGGGTTGGGTGTCAACAACCTTCTGAAATTCACCGATAGCTTTTTCTATCTGGTCCGCCTTGAAATAGCTTTCTCCGAGAGCGGAGCGGAGATCGGCTCGCTGAGGAGCTATCTGCAACCCATTTTGCAGAAGAGGGATGGCATCTTCAAAGTAGCCCTGGGCGATGCTGATCTGGGCCATCAGCAGGATGATGTCGATGTTGTCCGGCGCCAGTTTATGGGCCCGGACCAGCAAATCCAGGGCGTCCAATGGCTGTGATTTCTTCCAGTGTGACTGAGCCAGCAGAAACAGAGTTTCAGCGGAGCCGGGTTTGATAGCGAGCGCCCGGTTCAGCTGGATATCTGCTTTGGAATAGTGACCATCGATAAGGTAGGCCTGGNNGAATCTCGAACGTGTTCGGCTGCAGGACGTCTGCCTTTTCAAGTTCCAGCAAGGCCAACTTATTCTGCCCTTCGGACGCCAACAGGACTCCCAGAGTGAAGTGCAGCCTGACGTCCCTGTTATTTTCTGAGGATAGTGTGGTTGCTATGCGCAACGCTTCCGCAGTTCGCTTTGTTCGCAGATATGCCCGAACAAGATTGAGGCGCGTATCGGGATCGGAGGGACGCACGCGTTCAAAGTGCACAATGGCTTCGGCAGGCAGTCCTCGAGCTATGAGCAGCACGCCGAGGTTATAATTGCCATCCCGATTTTGCGTGTCGATGCGCAGCCCGCTGCGGAATGCTCTTTCCGCCAGGCCTGGCTCCTTCTGGGCGAGCAGGAGATTGCCCAGGTTGTTATATGTTTTGACAGAATTGGGAGCCAGCTGCAGAGCCTTCTGGAAGGCGGCCAGCGCGCTCGGATAGTCCTGCTGCTCGGTCTCTATAATTCCAAGCAGGTTCCAGGCTTCGACGCTGGAGGGGTCCCCCTGGAGTTCCGCGAGCACGGCGGTCTTAGCGTCATTGAAACGGCCCTGTTGTGCCAGCGCTTGCGCCGCTTGTAACTCTTGCGGTATTCCTCGCGAAATTGCTTGTGCGGCGACGGTAAGACCGCAGGCGAGGCCGATCAGCAAGAGGACGCCAGCTGCGATCCATCCTTGCCTGAAGTCCCTGATGCCGCGTTGAAAAATGGCGCGAATTCCTAACTCCCCACAAGCCTTCGGGCGCTGTCAGCGCGGTGATTGTAGCATCTGGAGCGCCTGGTTCGCGGCCTGATTGCTAGGCTGGATGCGAAGCAGTTCCTCAAGAATGTTTCTGGCCTGCCCGGTGTCACTGCGCATCAAGTAAAGATTCGCCAGGTTGAGATAGGACTGATCAAAGTCCGGGACCAGTCGGATGCAGGCTCTGAACTGCGCCTCAGCCTTTGAATAATCCTGCATCCGTACGTAGAGGACGCCGAGATTATTCAGAGCCTCGGGATAGCTGGGTCGCAGGTCGATTGCTTTCTGCAGATATACAATGGCCTGCTGCATCTGGCTCTGCCGAGCATAGAGCATGCCAAAGCTGTAATTGATTTCGGGGTCGTCGGGTTGAAGGGCGAGTGCCTGACTGAAACATTGCTCCGCCTTCTCAAAATCCCTCCGGCGACGGTAGACGTTCCCGAGGTTCAACAGCGCAATGGCGTACGCAGGCCGAAGGAGCAGCGACTGCTGAAAATCCCGAATGGCCTCATCGGGCAGACCCTGCTGGGCGGCTATCATGCCGAGGTTGTTCCATGCCTCGGGATAGTTGGGGCGCAGCTTCAGGCTTTGCTCCAGGTATTCGCGCGCCTGCTGAATATTGTTTCTGCGCAGATTGAGAGTGCCGAGGTTGTAATAAGCCTCGGGATCGTCGGCCTTGACAGCGATGACCTGCTGGAAGGACTCCTCGGCTCGATCGAGGTAGCCGTGCTGAAAGAGCGCCACACCATAAGTAAAGTCGTTGCGCAGGAAAGCACCCTGGTAGAGATTGCCAGGGAAGGGAAGGGCCTTATGCAGCCGATCGGCTGCGGCGGATGGGATCGAGCGGACGTCATCGAGGAGGCGCCGCGGATCTAATGAACCCTGGTAGACCTTGACAATCATGCCCTCGCCATCGAGCAGAAACGAGGTAGGAATGGCAAGATCCCTGCGGCGATCGAACAGGTAGCGATAGATGATGTTATAGATGCCAGCAACTTCCTGGGTGGCAAGGAGAATCGGAAGACTAAGTCGCTCCTGAGCCACGAGCGAACGGACAGAAGGAAGGGTACTGGCATCATCGACATTCACTGCCAAAATCTGCAGACGGCCAGTAGTAAATTCGGACCGGTGTTTCTCGAGAAGGCTCAGATGTGTTCGGCAGAGCGGGCTGGTGGTCGCCCAGAAATGAAGGAGGACGGGGCTGCCCCGTGATTGACGCAGTTCCTGGAGGGTTCCGGCAAGATCGGGCAGCGAAAACTCCGGTGCTTTGAATGGTTCCACGAGCCATGTCTCGACTTGAGAGGGCAAAGGCTCGGACGGGGGCGATGATCCCGCATGTGCCCAGGATGCCGGCGGCCCGGAAAATGGTTGGGCAGTAAAAGAAGCGGAACCTTCCTCGAGTTCAATTCGATGGTTGGCCGGCAGGTTTTCGAATTGCTGCGAGAGTCCGCTGGGCCAGCGGACATTAGCGCGTATTCCGGCGACGGAATTGCCGATTCCAAAAGAAAGTTCTTTGGCGTGTTGAGCGAGGAAGCCGGAACCAGCCTGCAGGTACTTTGTCTGGCGAAGGGCGCCGGTCTCGACGGTGACAGCGGTTCCGATTGCATCGCGATTGCTTTTGTGGCCGTGGAGGCGGAACGCGATGGACTGTCCGATGTTCTGCATGACGTTGTGCAGAATTCGGAGCTGCGGCGCATTTCGGTTTTTGAGGATAATCTCCAGCCGCCCGTCATGGTCGATATCGGCGAGGGCGAAGGAGCGGCTGTCGTCGATGAAATCCAGGCCCGCTGGTGCGGAAATTTCGGAAAACGTGCCGTCGCGATTGTTGGCGAACATGACGTTCCTCGCGTAGCCGTGCCAGGTGTTGTCGGAGCGGATGAGTTCGTTGATGGCGTTCCATCCGTGTTCGTAGGCCAGTGAAGGGGTCGAGTCATCGGGCGATTGCGCGACTACCTGCCGCCAGAAAAAGCTGGCAAGGTCATCTCGATCGAGACCGGAAATGTATCCGTTGGCAACATAGAGGTCGGGAAAGCCGTCGTGATCGAAATCCCAGAAATCGGAGCACCAGGACCACCGGCCCATTTCCACTCCGGCCTGATGGCCAGCGTTTTGAAAAGTCCCGTCCCCCAGATTGCGATAGAGCGCATTGCCGCGGGCGTGCCGTTGATAGAGAGCACGGATTTCCCCCGAGGTATTCTCGTGAAACTGCTTCTGCTCCGACACGCGTTGGCCGGCCGCCTCCCACATGCTTGGAACATAGACGTCCTGATGGCCATCGTTGTCGTAGTCGGACCAGCAGCAACTCATCCCGGCTCCTACGTCTTCTACATGCGCTTCTCCTGAAGCGACCGTGAATGTGCCATTGCCGTTGTTGCGGTAGAGCTTGTTCTGGCCGTAGTAGGTCACGAACAGGTCTTCATAGCCGTCGTTGTCGTNNCATTGCCGTTGTTGCGGTAGAGTTGCGAGCTGCCAAAGTCGTTTACCACGAAAAGATCGGGTAAGCCGTTGTTATTGGAATCGCCCCAGGCGCAGGCAAAGCTATAGCGGTCGTTATCCACGTTCAGGCCCGCTGCTTCGGTGGTCTCGACGAAGGCCGCATTGCCTTCGTTGTGAAGCAGACAATTCGGAGGACCATTGCGGGCGTCATAATAGGGGACCGGGTAGTGATACTGATCGAGACCAAGGTAGTACATGTAGGTGCAAAAGTAGATATCGAGGCGGCCGTCGCGATCATAGTCGNNGGTTCAGGAAGAGCAGAGGGCCAGTTCCGCAGACGACCAGCAGATCCTGGAGGCCTTTGTTCTCGAAATCCGCAAACAAAGCGCACGCGGTATTGTCGAGAACTCCGACTCCGGCTCGTTCAGTGACGTCTTCGAAGGTGCCGTCGCCCTTATTTCGGTAAAGCCGGTTGGGTAGTCCGGCGGGCTGGCAGACATATAGGTCGTCGAATCCGTCGTTGTCGA
>PMSS01000239.1 GCA_003167515.1 Acidobacterium sp.
TGGGGTGAACCTGGCCTTCGCCTGATTTTGGGGGCGCTGCCTGGGACTCCGATGGGGCAGGTGTGGGCTCGAGCATTCGTCCTAGTGCTGTGGGGTGAAGCTGGCGTTCGTCTGACGTGGGGCGAAGGTGGGATTCGAGGCAAGTGTGGGCTCAAGCATTCGTCCTAGTGCTGGCGCAGGACCGATACACAGCAGATAATAAGACCGCTTCGTTAAGCGCTCTTATGGATCGAGAAATCATCAGAGAGAACTTCGGCGGCCGGGCGTGGGGATTTACCGGCTTGCTTCTTGCCATCCTGAATGGGGTGGTCCTGGTCGTCAGCGCTCAGGTGCTCGGCTCGCTCGGGATCAACCTACATCGAAACCATGTGCCGCGTTCCGTCAACCTTTATATAGCTGCACTCGCGTGCTCTCTGCTTTTGCCGCTCATGGTGGGAATCGTGGGCTTGTTTGTCGACAGGCGTAAGAGCGCGGCAGGATGGGCCCTGGCGGGATGCGTTCTGGTCTTTGTTCTGTACGGATGCGCTGCGGAGTGAGTGGCCTTCATGCTCCGGGCGAACAACCTTCGCTCAGGATGACGTTTGTTATTTGGGGCTCGATCTGTGGTGGTTCCAGCGCGAAATGCGGGTCCTTCGACTTCTGAATTGATTCAGCGCGCAAAAGCGCGCGCTGATTTTTCGGATGCTTCGCTTCAGGATGACATTGCTGAGCGCGCTCGCCGGCATTGGTGGCGGCGTATGTTAGAGGGTGATGAATCATCTACCTACATCGCAGGAGAGGCGGGCGCTGGGGCGGGCGCGGCGGAAGCAGGTACGGCGGCAGGATCAGGGACGGTGGGATGCGTCGCTGCGGCAACATGATCCGCTTGAGCTGGTGGCAGAATCGATGCGGGGGCGGGTGCCTTCGCTGGTGACACTGAAGTACGAACGGATGCTGGCTTCTCCGTTGGGGTTCTTTCGGGGAGCGGTGCCGGTGATGGCGGCGGATTTGGCGCTGCTGCCGCATACGGGGATCGTGAACCAGATTTGCGGCGATGCGCATGTGCGGAATCTGGGGGCGTTTGCGGCGCCGGATGGGCGGCTGCTGTTCGACATTAACGATTTCGATGAGACGATTCGGGGGCCGTTTGAATGGGATTTGAAGCGGCTGGCGACGAGTTTGGTGCTGGCGGGGCGCGAGACCTGCGGGCAGGGAGCGGGGTCGAAGAAGGCGGATCTGCGCAAAGCGGGTGAAGCGGTGTTGCGGTTTGTCGCGAGCTATCGGAAGCTGATCGGGACGCTGTCGCGGATGGCGGTGATCGATGTGGCGCGGTACCAGGTGCATCGACTGCAGCGGATCACGCCAGTGTCCGATGCGTTGCTGAAAGCGGAGCGATCGACGCCGCTGCACACGCTGGAGACGCTGACGGTGGCGACGAAGAAGGGGCGGATTTTTAAGGATGAGCCACCGTTGCTGCGGCGGCTGACGACGCAACAGGCGCGGCCGGTGCTGGCGGCGGTGAAGACGTATCGGGAGAGCCTGCTGCCGGAGCGGCAGCATTTTCTATCGCAGTACAGGGCGTTGGATGTGGCGTTCAAGGTAGTGGGGACGGGGAGCGTGGCGCTGCGGGATTATCTGATTTATCTCGAGGGGAATGGGGCGCGGGACCCGCTGTTTCTGCAGGTGAAGGAGGAGCCGGGGTCGGCGTATGCGCCGTATTTACCGGGCGCGCCTGGGGCGGGATCCGGAAACCAGGGACGGCGCGTGGCGGAGGGGCAGCGGGCGATGCAGTTTCAGTCGGATCCATTTTTGGGATGGACGACGATTGCGAACCGGGATTATCTGGTGCGGCAGCTGAACGATCACAAGGGGTCGATTGAGATTGAGGATTTGGCGGGACAGGGGCTGATCGATTACGCGGAGATGTGCGGCGAGTTGCTGGCGCGGGGTCATGCGCGGTCGGGGGACGCTTGTTTGCTGGCGGGGTATGTGGGGAATGGGGAGAAATTTGGGGCGGCGATATTGAAGTTTGCTGAGGCTTATGCGGATCAGACGGAGGCGGATTGGAAGGAGATGAAGAGGAACAGGGGATAGCGTTCAGCTACCAGCTATTAGCCATTAGCTTCTAGCTGCTAGCTGGTTAGGGAGACTCAGGCTGGTGCCGTTGGCAGGCTGGCTTCCGTGGGAGAATCGGTGGATGAATGAACTGGCACTGACATTCCATGGGGACAGCGCGCACACGCCGCCGTCGCATATCCTGGAAAACCTGAGTGAGGAGCTGGCGCACCGCAAGATTGCGGGCGCCCCGCACAGCATCTATGCCGAGGTGTGGCATGCGGCGTACTGGCAGGATGTGATGCTGGGCCGGGTGCGTGGCCGGGGGACACCGTCCCCGGAACACAACGCAATGAGCTTTCCGGATGAGGCTGCGGGGCGGGCCGAGGCGTGGGCGGACTTGTGCGGGCGGTTCCTGAACGGCGTAAAGGAAGCGGCGGCGATGTCGGACGGGGATGCGCAGAGGCTCGAAAGCGTGGTGCTTTGTCCCTCACCGTCGAATCCGGCTCGGAGTATGACGGTTCGCGAGCAGCTGGAGAGCTTCGCCGCGCATAACGCCTATCACCTGGGACGCGTGGTGCTGCTGCGGCAGCTGATGGGGAGCTGGCCTCCGCCATCGGGCGGGCTCACGTGGTAGCGGCAGAGGTGCCGCACGGTGCGGTCGCCAGTCCACGGCAAGCGAGTTGGCGAGTGTGGCTTTTCCGACTGGGTATCGTTGCCGCGATGTTCACTCTGGTTTGCTTGGGGGTCTTCTGGAGCGATCCGTTTCCCTTGGTTCATCACGTCAATGGAGACTTATCTATTAATCCGTGGTTCGACCGGTTCTTCGCGATTACTTCGTGCAGCGCGTTCGCGACGATTCTTCTCGCGCTGTTCGGTCACGGGACTAAGAGATTGCTGCTTGTCGCTGGCGGGTTGCTACTGTTGTTTCTGACGTATGGGGCACTTCTTTCGAATGGAGTCTGATCAATGAAAACTCGCTCCGTGGTGTTTCTGGGTATTGCATTTGCCGGGCTCTTGTTGTTTGGAAGCCGCGCGAAGACCACCGCTGCTGCGGCTCAGGACGCGGCGGCAAGCGTCGATGATGAGGCGAGGGGCAGGGCGTGGTGGGCACATGTGCAGGTGCTTGCCGATGATTCGATGAAGGGGCGGATGACGGGGAGCCCGGAGTTTTTGCGGGCGGCCGCTTATGTGGTGGGTAAGTTCAGGTCTTATGGGTTGGAGCCGGCGGGTGTGGGTGGGAGTTACTACCAGCCGGTGCACTTTATCGAGCAGTGGGTAAATGCGAGTAAGTCGTCGCTGGGGCTGGTAGTGGATGGGAAGGCGGAGCCGCTGGTGCTGGGGCAGGATGCGGTGCTGAGTTCGCGATCGCCGGAGCCGGGGACGGTGGATGCGGGGTTGGTGTTTGTCGGGTATGGACTGCATCTGCCAGCCGGACCCGGAAATACCGGGGGTTATGACGATTTCAATTCGGCGGAGGTACCGGCGGCGTCGCTGAAGGGAAAGATCGTCGTGGTGATCAATGGCGGACCGGCGGAGTTACCGGGGGCGCTGAAGTCGTTCGCGCGGACGTCGCCGATGGCGAGGGCGATGCGGGATGCGGGGGTGGTAGGGATCGTTTCGATTCCTACGCCGAAGTCGATGGATTTCGGGTGGGATCGAGTGGCGTCGAGCGCGTCGCAGCCAGGGATGTGGCTGGCTCCGGAGCCGGGCGATGAGGCGGTGGTGAGGCGGCATCCTGCGCTGGGGGATGACCACACCCCGCGGTTTGCGGCTACGTTCAATCCTGCGCAGGCGGAGAAGTTGTTTGCGGGAACGGGGCACACGTTTGCGGAGATGCTGGCGCTGGCGGATGCGCAGAAGCCGCTGCCGCGGTTCGATCTGAAGAAGCGGCTGACGGCGACGGTGGTGACGGAGCGGGATGCGGTGTTGTCGCCGAATATTGTGGCGAAGCTTGAGGGGTCGGATCCGGCAGCTGGGTATGTGATCGCGTCGGCGCATCTCGACCATTTGGGAGTGGGCGAACCTATTCATGGGAAGACGATTTATAACGGGGCGATGGACGATGCGTCGGGTGTGGCGACGGTGCTGGAGACGGCGCGGGTGCTGGGGGCGGATGCGGAGCGCGGGGTTCGGCCGCGGCGGTCGGTCTTGTTTCTGATTTTTACGGCGGAGGAGAAGGGGCTGCTGGGGTCGCGGTATTTTGCGGGGCATCCTACGGTGCCGGGCCAGGAGATCAAGGCGGATCTGAATCTCGACATGTTTATGCCACTGTTTGCGTTCAGGAAACTGCATGTGCAGGGGCTGGAGCAGTCGACGCTGGCGGAGGATGCGCGGCGGGTGGGCGAGGCGCACCACATCGTGATTGCGGGGGATCCGGAGCCGGATCGGAATTCGTTTATTCGGACGGATCAGTACAGTTTTGTGCAGGCGGGCGTGCCGGCGCTGGCGATGAAGTTCGGGTGGGAGGCTGGGTCGCCGGAGTATCACATGTGGCGGGCTTGGCTGGCGGAGCGATATCACTCGACGCAGGACGATTTGAGCCAGCCGGTGGATCTGGTAGCGGCGGCGCAGTTCAATTCATTTTTCGCGGATCTGGTGCGGGAGGTGGCGAACGATCCGGCTACTCCGCATTATCTGGAGAGTAGTTTCTTTCGGCGATTTGAGACGGGGCGGTAAGGGAGGAATAGATGGAGCGACGCGAATTTTTGAGTTCGGGACTGGCTGCTTCGGCTTTGGCGCTGACGGGTGAAGGGCAGACTGCGGCTCCTGCTGCTGGCGGCATGGGGCGGCAGTATTATGCGCTGCGAAAATATTTTCTTCGGCAGGGGCCGCAGGTTGCGCTGGCGGATAAGTATGTGGCGACGGCGCTGATTCCGGCTTTGAATCGGATGGGGATTGCGCCGGTGGGTGCGTTCAATCTGTCGATTGGGCCGGATACTCCGGTGCTGTATTTGCTGGCGCCGTCGGAGAATCTGGAAACGCTGGTGAACGCGTCGCTGCGATTGCGGGCGGATCAGGAGTTTCTGGCCGCGGCCGATGCGTACTGGAATGCTCCGGCGGCGAGCCCGGCGTTTGAGCGGGTGGAGAGCACGCTGCTGATTGCATTTGAGGGATGGCCGCAGTTGACGCTGCCTCCGGCGACAGCGACGAAGGGGAAGCGGGTTTTTCAGCTGCGGTCGTATGAGAGCGCGAGCGACCGGGACCATGTGCGGAAGGTCGCGATGTTCCATGCGGGGGAGTTTGAGATTTTTCGGAAGGTGGGATTCTGGAATGTGTTCTTCGGAGACGCGCTGATTGGGGCGCGGCTGCCGCAGCTGACCTACATGCTGAGCTTCCCCGATCTGAATCAGATGAACGATCTGTGGGCGGCGTTTCGCGACGATCCGGACTGGAAGAAGCTGAACACGGTGGCCGATTACAACTTCGAGCCGATTGTGAGCAACATTACGAACCTGGTGCTGACTCCTGCGGCTTATTCACAGATTTGATCGATGACGATGGCGGCGCGAGTTGGGAAATCCGGGGCGGGTGCTGTTGCGGGGCGAGTATTGGCTCGGACGTCTGCGGGATACTCGGGCACTCCTTTGGCGAAGAAGCTGGGCGTGAAAGATGGGCAGAGGACGTGGCGTTCGAAGGTGCCGGTCAGCGTGGCGGAGGAGATCGCGTCGTTTGGGGTTTCACCGGAATTATTAAAGACTCCGAGGGCTGGTCTCGAGATGGCTCATGTGTTTGTCACGAAGAAGGTGGAGTTGGTGGGTCATCTGGAGCGCCTGAGAGATCTGCTGGCGCCGGATGGGACGATTTGGGTTTCGTGGCCTAAGAAGGCTTCCGGTGTGACGACCGATGTTACAGAGGATACGGTGCGTGAGGTTTGCCTACCGCTGGGGCTGGTGGATATTAAGGTTTGCGCGGTCGATGCGGTTTGGTCGGGTTTGAAGCTGGTGATTCGGAAATCGGAGCGCGGAAAATAGCCTTGTTGTTTTTTACTTTTCGGCAGGGCGACGGGGCCGCTGCCTGGCGGAGACGGATTTGATGATGAGGCGGCCGGTCTGGGTGGGGGCGATTTTCTTGTCGGAGAGTTCAAGCGCCTGGGCTATGAGGTTCTGGACGGTGGGGTCGTCGATCATGGCTGGGCTTTTGAGCTTGATGTGCCGGCACTGGTTGCCGTTTCCTTCGAGGTAGCCGCCGGGATCGCGGAGGCGGGTGCCGTTGATGAGGAAGAAGAGGCTGACCCAGCGGGGAAAGAGAGCGATGGAGAAGATGGCTTCGGAGGTGCGTTCGGTGGGGCTGAATCCGATGGCGAGGGCGTTGTAGTTGTCGTAGACGAGTTCGAGGGCGCCGGGGAGGCGAGCGCGCATTTTGCGAAGGGAGATGCGGGCCTGGGCTGCTACTTCAGGGGTGAATTTGTCGAGGGAAAGGTCGAGCTGGGTGGCGGGGGATTTTTCCCTTGCAGTAGCTTTCGCCGCCGGCTTCTTTTTCACGGGTTTGGTCGTGCGCCGAGGCATGCGGGGAAGGAGAATGGTAGCAGGTTGGGACGGCCAGCGGAGACAGGCCGAGTTATGGCTGCAAGGGGTTGATCCAGCGGAGCCCGGGAAAGCGGGTGAAGTCGCGATCGGTCGTGTGCAGGACACCGCCGAATTCGATGGTGAGGGCTGCGAGCTGCGCGTCACTGGTGAGAGGACCACGGACCTGGCCTTCGATCAGCATCTGGCGGTAAATTGTCCAGTGCCGTTCGCCTGGCGCGAGAGTCTGGACCTGGGGGCGGATGAGCCACTGATTGACCAAGGCGACGGCCTTCTGCATCGGGAGCGAGTCGGGCAGATTGGGATTGGTTGCGATACGAAGAAAAGCGGAGACAGATTGCCAGGGAATTCCGACCGAGTCGGGGCGGGAGAGTGTTCGTTCTAACCAGGCCTTAGCGGAGCGATGCGCGGAGGCCGATCGATTGTAGGCGTACAGGAGGAGATTCGCGTCGATGACGATCATCGGCGAGCGGGGCCCTCAAGGGCATCGAGCAGCTCTTCGATATTGTCGTGATTGAGGCCGGGGGGGAGAGACAGATCGAACGGAGTGACAACGAAGGGCTCGAGAGGCTGCTCGTGTTTTGCGGCCGTCAATCCCAGGCGAAGAATGCGATTGACGGTCGTTTTTAGGGAAGCACCGGAACGGCGTATTTCCTTTTTGAGGAGAGCGGCGACATCGTCGTCGATGGAGAGGGTCGTGCGCACATCATGATGATTGCACGCACGGCATCATGATGTCAAAAAGCCCCCCGAGAGGAAAACCGCGCCGCAAACGCAAAAAGCCCGCTCCGAGGAGCGGGCTTTTCGATGTTATGCCGGCGATCACCTAATCTCCCACACACTTTCGCGTGCAGTACCATCGGCCCAACGAGGCTTAACTTCCGTGTTCGGGATGGGAACGGGTGGGACCCTCGCGGTAAGGTCACCGGCAAAGTCGAGCGACGCCTGGCGGGTGGTTTCTCCCGCGGCCGATGGGTCCGGACAGTTTCTTCTCGGGGACCGCTGTCGGCAGACTAGCGTCACAACTTAGGCTGACCGGGAGATCGGAGCGAGCTCCAACTCCCGGACCAGGAAACGAAAATCGATTGGGAAACAAGGCGTGTTGAGCGCCTCTTGCAGAGCTGCTTGCGTACATACGATCGACGCTGAGCAAAACTGCGCAGAGTTAATTCTATGATTAAGCCGAACGGGCGATTAGTACTGGTCAGCTGCACGCATTACTGCGCTTTCACCTCCAGCCTATCAACCAGGTGGTCTTCCTGGGCCCTTC
>PMSS01000123.1 GCA_003167515.1 Acidobacterium sp.
CCACACCGACGAGGCGCTGGCCCATTATAAGAAGGCTTACGCCATGGATCCACAAAATCCGCTTGCCGGAATGGGTCTCGCCGATCTGGCGGAGAGAGAGGGGAACCTCGAGCAGGCCGCCGGCTATCTCCGGATGGCGGTCCAGTCAGACCCCTTGAATGCCGAAGCCCATTATCGGCTTTGCCAGATCGACAAGAAACTGAACCTGGATGAGGAGGCGCAGAAGGAGCTCAAGCTATTTCTCGATATCCGCGCCTCTCGCGACAAGGTGAAGCAGTTGTATCGTGAGATGAATCCTCAAACAGCGCCTGCAGTTGCCGACCCTCCTGGAAAGCCGTGACCTGCCGGCTGCTTCGACAGGGCTGCGTCGGTTTGCTGCCCACGCTCATCGTACTTACCCTGGGCTGCGCGCGATTATCGGCGCAAAGCTCCGTTACGATCAGGCAGGAATTAGGTTCTGTCGCGGCCACTAGTAACTCAAGGGATGGTCACACGGGCGATGCGGCATGTATTGCCTGCCATAAGAAGCTGGCGACTTCGTACCTGCAAACGGCTCACCACCTCACTTCGCAATCACCTGGGAATGACTCGATCCTGGGATCGTTCGCTCCCGTGTCAAACACTTTGCCGATCGCCGGCCCCGGAGCGGATGATTCCAAAACTCGGCTCTATTTTCTGATGGAGGCGAAAGAAGAAGGATTCTACCAAACTGCCGTTGCGGAGAGTGGCGCCCGGAAGCTGACGAGGTCCGAGCGTATCGATATCGTGGTCGGCTCCGGCGTGCGAGGACAAACCTATCTTTATTGGCACGGAAATCAGCTATACGAGCTTCCCGTGAGCTACTGGACCGAAGGTCATCGGTGGATCAACAGCCCTGGCTACAAAGATGGCACGGCGAATTTTGGCCGGCGGGCGGCCCCTCGCTGCATGGAATGCCACGCGACTTACATCCGTGCGCTTTCGGCGGACCCCCAGACGAATCTTTACGAAAAGGACAGCCTGGTATTGGGCATTTCCTGCGAAAGTTGTCATGGTCCGGGGGTTCCTCACGTTGCGTTGGAGAGGAGCGCGCCGGGCAGTCAGGCCGCGGCGGCAGCTGTTCTGAATCCTTCGCGGTGGACTCGCGATCGCCAGATCGAACTCTGCGCACTTTGTCATAACGGCACGCAGCGGGAGGAGCTACTTCCTGCGTTTTCCTATGTCCCCGGCAAGCCGCTGGATCAATTCTTCGCGCCGGCGCCGATCGGTGCCGCCAGCCAGATCGACGTACACGGGAATCAGGTTGGACTGCTTCAGCAGAGCCGCTGCTATCTTTCTTCTTCCACAATGACGTGCGCGACTTGTCATGATGTTCATTCCCCGGAGCAGAAGGCGGCGAGCTATTCGGACCGGTGCTTGCTTTGCCATCGATGGCAGATCTGCGGCATGGCCAGGAAGATAGGCGGCCGGATCGTCGAAAACTGCATCGATTGCCATATGCCGATGCAGGAAACCGAAGCTATCGTCTCGGTAACTGCCGGAAAGATCCTGCATACGTCCATCCGCAACCATCGGATCGCCATTTATCCAGGGCAGTAACTCGGCACACTGGGGCTCGGGCATCGTCTGGCTTCTCCGGGAGGCGACTTAGTCCTCGACTTTCTCTTTTGACGGAAACAGCGCTGAGCGTCGAATGGCGAAACGCACGGTGGTGCCCTGGCCGCGTGCGCTGATCCATTCAATCCGGCCGTTCAGGCTTCTTACGCGCTCCTGCATCCCGGTAATTCCATAATGCGGCTGCCCGTCGCCGGGAGACGTTCCCGGATCGAAGCCCGAACCATCGTCACGCACCGTCACTTCAAGCTCTTCAGGGCCATAGGTGAATTCGATCCATATGTGCACAGGCTTACCGTGCAGCACGGCGTTGTAGACCGCCTCGCGAATGACCATGAGAATCTCGTGGGCCATCGAATTGGGGGCGGGGAACGGTGACCCTGCACTGCGTGAGGTGACCGCGACACCGAATTCCCTGCTGGCGTGCTCCGCGATAAGGGCCACGGCGCCGGAAATATCCTGTTGTGGCTCTTCGCCGTGGCGCAGGTTCCAGACCGCCTGACGCGCCTCATTGATGGTTTCGCGCATCTGCGTCCTGGCAAAGTCGAGCAGCTCTTGATGCAGCGCGTCGTTCTCGCGCTCCAGGCTGGAGATAGCCTCGAGCAAAGCGGACACGCTGGTGCAGCCCTGAATCACGGTATCGTGCATCTCGCGCGCCAGACGGCCCCGTTCTTCGAGGACCGCCCTGAAGCGAAGCTGCAGGAGGCGGACGCGCCAGCGATAAGCTACAAGGCTCATTAGTCCAACCAACGCAAGGCTTAGCGAGATGAACCACCAGGTCGCGTAGAAATGCGGCGGCTTGCGGAAGAGGAGCGAGGCTTCGGACGAGGCCGAGGGGTTGTCGAGGGGAAATGCCGCCACGCGAAAGCGATACTGGCCGGGGGGAAGGTTTGTGTAAGTTGCTACTCGATTGCTTCCCGCGTAAGTCCAGTCGCGGTCGAACGGCTCCAGACGATAGCGGAAACGAGTTACTTTCTGAGAGCGCAGGGAGAGCGGCGCAAAGGATATTTCGAGGCGGGAGGCATCCGCGGACAGGGATTGGAAGGTTGACACGGCCATCTCCCGCCCGTCGACCACAACGCCGGTGAGCAGCAGCTTCGGCGTCGGCAATTGCGGCGCGGGTTCAGGGAAAATGTAGACCGCGCCTCTGCTGCTGGGAAACCAAACGCCGCCATCGCGGTCGATGCAGCCGGAGGGCTGCCTGCCGCCATACATCTGCGCGCCGTCCGCGTCGTAAGGCATGTCGTAGCTGGTCACCGCCAGGTGCAATTCGTTTTCCGGAGTCGCGGTGTCGAGAGCTTTCAGCGGGATGGAGGAGATAGTATTGGGACTGCTCATCCATAACTGGCCGTGACGGTCTTCCAGCAATTGATAGATGCTGTTACTGGCGAGGCCCTGCGCTGCGGTAAACTGCGTCACCTGGCCGTCGCGATAGCGAAACAATCCATGGTCTCGCGTACCGAACCAGATGACTCCGCTGGCATCCTGTAGGATGGTCCATATCTTTTCCTGCAGCAGGGACTGAGTAGCGGCGTTTCGGACGAATTGACCATTGCTCCAGCAACTGAGTCCCTGGTCGGTGCCGATCCAGAGAATGCCATCGCGGTCTTCCATGAGCGCGCGGGTGCTGAAGTACACGAGGCCATCCCGTACACGGAAGTTGCTGACCTTTCCAGCATTGATGCGGCTAACTCCTTCGTCGGTGGCGATCCAGACCGAACCGTCGCGGCTTTGCATAAAGGCACGGACAAAGTTATTCACCAGCCGGTCGGGAGCGGAGTAATGGACCGGCCCGCTGGCGGTGAAATGATACGCGCCGCTGCCATCAGTTCCGATCCACAAGGTTCCCTGGCGATCACGGAAGACATTGCGCACCGGAATATTGGCGGTTGCGGCGAAGATGTGCGGGGTCGCGCGGTCGCTGTGGATCGCGTAGACGCGAGAGGAGACGGCCCAGATCGTTCCCTTGGAGTCCCAGGAGATGGTTTCGAAATCCGGGTCCGAGCCGCCGGGCAACGGGACCACTCTGACCGGAGTCCTGCTGAGGCGTACCAGACCATCCTGGGTTCCGAGCCATATCTGGTGAGTATCATCCTCATAAATGTTCAGCACCGTGTTACTCGGCAATAACCCGTTGCTGCCGACTCTGCGCAGTTCATTGTTGGCGTAGGTGTAGAGCCCATGACCGATAGTTCCGATCCACAGAGTTCCGTCGGTGGTTTGGCGGAGCGTGCGCACTGTCGCGGCGATGTCGGGCACGGCGATAAAGCGATCGTGAGAAAGCCGCTGCAGGCCGCCGACGGTGCCGACCCAGATTGTGCCGTCGCTCGTCTGCAGAATGGACTTCACGCGGTTCTGGCTGTAGGCGCCGGGTAGCCCGAACTGGCGGACCTGGTCGCCGTCGAACATGAGCAGCCGCGAACCACCCGCCCAGACACGATGTTCCCGATCCTCGAAGATGGAGTGGATGGCGAGGGAGGGAGCGAAGCGCGAAGTGTCGACGCGCTGCACGACGCCGTTGCGGATCCGGAACAGCCCGTTGTCAGTTCCGATCCAAAGGCGACCGAGGTTGTCTTCGATGACGCTGCGGACGAACCCGTCGGTAAGCCCTTCGCGCGCCGTGTAGGCGCGGAATTCGCCATGATCGAAATGGAGGAGGCCGCCGCCTTCGGTGCCGAGCCAGAGGCTGCCGTCGTGCGCGGTGAGGAGGCAGAAGACGCTGTTCTCGGTGAGCGCCGGACTCGAGCTTCGCCTGTAGGTGAGGAAGCGCGATCCGTCGAAACGGGCGAGTCCGCCGGTGGTTCCGATCCAGAGGTAGCCATCGGGCGTCTGTTGCATCGCCTGGACTGTGTCTTCGGGAAGACCATCCTGAACGTGCCAGACCTGACGGGTGTACTGGAGTTGCGCATCGCTCAGAGCGAGCGCGCAGGACGCGGTCAGAGCCACCTGGACCAGCAGCAGGCATCCTCTTGCAATTATCCGAAACTGCACAACCATGGTAGACCGCAGCATTGCTCTCGGCTGCTCCAGCCGGTTCCGGCTTGCAGTCTACCACCCGTGAACAGGACTGGCTCGGACGGATTTCGAGGTCGCGACGAAAGACCCTCAGTGCGCAGCTGCATACGCCCGCCTGGCTAGACTGCCATCGTTGCCTGCCGGACGCCGCACTCCGGTGCGCAGCGATGGTCTGCGCTTCCTATGAATTGAATCTCGCGGCGACTATTCCGCGGCGGTGACACCCGTCGAGAAAGCCGCAGGAGCTGAGCGAAGGCAGGAACTGGCGCTGTCTGGCCGAACTCGCGCAGGCCTATGACAAAACCGATCGATCCGCGCAGGACAGTCGAGGCGGAACGCCCGGCGCTCGATCTCGCCCTACGGAACACAACCTCGAGTTAGGGACGAACCTGCGAAAGCTCATCGAATGCTACCAGCAGGACAGCGCGAAAGCGCAGAACGCCAACCCCGCCGGAATTAAACATAGCAGTTCCCTGTCCTCATGGGTGCTTCACGGGTGCGGGCCTCGCCACGCTGGGGTCAACAACTCCCTTGCCCTCGAGAACGTTGTAGAAGCGATCGGAAGCGACGTTAGTAAGCACTTCCACCAACCCCGAAGGCCAGCGGATCTCCACCTTATCGATCTTCGTGGCCGCACCCAGGCCGAAGTGAACGCGAAGGTCGTTCTGCGAAAGATAGCTGCCGCCGCTATGGATCTCGCTGGTCTGCGTCATCCCTCCGGCCACAATTCTGATGCGCGCATTAAGCGCTGCCCGATTGCTCTTAGTACCGTCCAGTTCGAAGCTCACCCAGTGCCGGCCCGGTACGCCACGGTTCCGCAAAATCATCGGCTTACCATCAAGGTCTTCGACCACCACATCCATGTTGCCGTCGTTGAACAAATCGC
>PMSS01000100.1 GCA_003167515.1 Acidobacterium sp.
CTGGATCGCCGCCGCGGCCCGGATCGCGCTGTGTGCTTCGGTGCTCATCGTCTTCCAGCTCGCGTCAGATTCCAGCCCGCGCAAGAAAAACCCACACCCCAAAAATAGCGCCGGCCAGGTTCACCCCACAGCAAGAAGCAAACGCTTCTGTTATCCCACCGTCAATACGACTCGATCCCGTGCTTCAGCCCCGAAGTACTGCCTCTGGACATCTCCTAAACCATTTTGAAACAGTGCGGCTTCATCCTCGTTCCCCTCAACGCCCTTGCTCCGTAAGCTCCTAAGCTATGCTCTTGTTCTTTCAGGATGCGCCTGGGTCTGACCGCAGAGAGAGACGCAGCTTTGCCGGGAACGAAGTGCTTTCTCACCGGCACGGTCCTCATCCCCCAAGATAATCCGCAAACAAATCCGGCATCTCGTAGACCCGCACCCGATGCAACCGCGCCCCGGAAATTTTCCCCTCCAGCCGCCGCCAGATCGCCACCGCAATGTTCTCCGTCGTCGGAATCGCTGTCTTAAACTCCGGCACCTCTAAATTGAGATGCCGATGATCGTAAGCCGCCACCACTTCCCTCTCCATCACATCTTTCAGCTGCTTCAGATCGACCACGAACCCGGTCACCGCATCCACCTCGCCCGCAACCGTCACCTCCAGTGTGTAATTGTGACCGTGACCGTTACGATTAGCGCACTTCCCGAACACGCGCGCGTTCTCCTCCGCGCTCCACGCCTCATTCCAGTAATAATGCGAAGCCGAAAACTCCGCCTTCCTCGTCAGCAGAATCATTATGTTCTCTGCATTCTCTGTGTTCTCTGTGCACTCTGTGGTGTTCTTTTCGGTCCCTGTTCCCTATTGCCTACTGCCTACTCCCTGCTCTCTGCCCTTCCAGACTACCTGCTTCAGCACCGTCACGCGAAACCAGCTACGCCACAGCAACGCCGCATACAGCGGAATCCCCAGCGGCGCCAGCACCCAGTCTCTGAACGGAAAATTCGACTTCGCCACCCGGCGATAAAGCCCCCAAAGAGCCCGCACCCAAACCAGCACTAACGCGGCCGTGGCCATCGGAGTCCCCAGCACGCCCGTACCCGCCCCCCGACCCACCTCTCGCAGCCACCACAAGAACCAAATCAGCGCCGGAACACCCACCAGCACCCCCAGCTGCAGCAGCCGAATCCCCGCGAGCATCGGCGCGTTCCCAAACAACAACGCCAGGTTCTTCGTCCATCCCTCGTACATCGCTCCAAAGCTGCGATACATCCGCGCCGAAACCGCCTCCGGCGCATAGCGGAAGCGCAGCCCAAGCTTCCTCCGCTTCACCAGCGCGGCCAGCTCCACATCTTCCAGAATCGCGCCCCTCACCGCGGCGTGCCCGCCAATTTTGTCGTAGACGTCGCGCCGCACCAGCAGAAACTGCCCGTTCGCCGCCGCAACCCGAGTCGCCGGATCATTCACCCTCGCCGGCGCGTACGTCACCGCCAGATCGCTGAACACCAGCGGCATCAGCGCCCGCTGCGCCAGCCCCCGCACAAGCTGTCGCGGCGAGTACGAAAGCATCCCCACCTCATGCCGCTCCGCCTCAATCATCGCCAGCCGAACGTGCCCCGCCTCATGAACGGTGTCCGCATCCGTAAACAGGAGCCACTTCCCGCGCGCGACCTGCGCCCCGGCCCAGCACGCGTTCGCCTTCCCGGTCCATCCCCGCTCCAGCCGCGGAGCATCCATCACCGTCACACCCGCATGCTCACCCGCAAACCCAGCCGCAATCTCCCGCGTCCGATCCGTCGACCCATCATCGACAACGACAATCTCCCAATGCACGCCTGGTTCCCACCCCTCCTCCGCCTGCGCAACCAGCGAACGCAAACAATCCCCCAGACAATCTTCTTCATTGCGCGCGGGAATAATAACGGAAAGAATCAGCGGCGGGGCGTCCACGGTAGCTGCACCTTATTATAGGAACGTGCCCCGCAGTCCCGATCTTCGCCGCGCCCTGCTTTTCTGTTGCCTGTTGACTGTTGCCTGTTCCCTGCTTTCCTGCGACCGCGGCAACCACCCCGCCCAGGTTGGTGAACAAGCCCCCAACATCGTCATCCACGACGGCGCCCAGACCGTCAGCCTTCGCCAGTATCAGAACCAGGGCAAAGTTGTCGTTCTCAATTTCTGGGCCAGCTGGTGCCCGCCCTGCCTCGAGGAATTCCCCTCCCTCATCGACCTCCAGCGCCGCATGCCCAGCATCGAGGTCCTCGCCGTCAGCTTCGACACCGACGCCGACGCCTATCGCCAATACGTCACCGACAACCACATCGCCGGCATCACCACTGTCCTCGACCTCTCGCAGCAATCCAACCACGCCTTCGACACCACCCGCCCCCCCGAAACCTACATCATCGACCCCCGCGGCATCATCCGCCGCAAATTCATCGGCGCCCAGGACTGGACCACACCCGAAATCCTCAACTACCTCCGAAACCTCTAGACTGTCATCCTGAGCGAGCGCAGCGAGCCGAAGGACCTGCATTTTTTCCTGCTTCGGGCATGACCCTCATGAGCACGACGAAAAATTCCGTGACCACCACCAACCACCCCGAGCCACGCTGGCCAGCCACACTCGCCCTCGTCGCCATCGGCGGCCTTCGCTTCGCGCTCCCCGAATCTCTCTCCTACGGCCCCGACTGGCTCCTCCTCGCCATCATCGTCGTTCTCGCCATCCCCATCGCCTTTGCCCACCGCCGCGGCCTCGTCACCCTCAACCGCATCCTCGGCATCGTCGTTACCTCCATCGTCACACTGGACATGATCTGGTCTCTCGGCCTGCTCGTCTCGGCCCTGCCTGCGCACAAGCAAACCCCCGTCGCCCTGCTCCAGTCCGCCGCCGCTCTCTGGATCGCCAACATCCTTGTCTTCGCCTCCTGGTACTGGCGGCTCGACGGCGGCGGACCCACGGCGCGAGAACTCCGCGGCGTCCATACCGACGGCGCGTTCCTCTTCCCGCAAATGACTCTCGACCAGCAAGCCAAAGTCGCCATGGGCGAACAGTGCTGGAACCCCGGCTTCGTCGACTACCTCTTCCTCGCCTTCAACACCTCGACCGCCTTCTCCCCCACCGACGTGCCCGTCCTCTCGCGCTGGGCCAAACTCCTCATGATGATCCAGTCCCTCATCTCCCTCGCCACCATCGCCCTCTTAGCCGCCCGCGCCGTCAACATCCTCTGACCGCGAGTGAATTTGGATGTCCTCCATCTCGATTTGACGTGGCAGGCTGGGCAGTCCCGATCTGAGATCACGCCCCCTACCCCCGAGGAGCCAGCTCCACCGCCGCGCGAAGCGCTTCCACCATGCTCCGCTCATCCGCCACGCCCGTGCCCGCAATATCAAACGCGGTCCCGTGATCCACCGATGTCCGAATCACCGGCAGCCCCACCGTGATATTCACCCCGGACTCCAGCCCCAGCACCTTCACCGGCCCATGTCCCTGGTCGTGATACATCGCGATCACCAAATCGAAGTCCCCCCGCTGTGCGCGAAAGAACACCGTGTCCGCCGGCAGCGGTCCGTCCACATTCCAACCGCGCCGCCGGCACGCCTCAATGGCCGGCACAATCTTGCTCTCCTCTTCTCCGCGCCCGAACAACCCATTCTCCCCGGCATGCGGATTGATCCCACACACGGCAATCCGTGGCCGCGCAATTCCGATCCGCACCAGCGCCTCCTGCCCGCGAGCAATCGTCCGCTCCACCAGCCCCGGCTCAATCTTGTCGATCGCGTCGATCAGACCGATATGCGTCGTCACATGCAGCACCCGCAGCTTCGGCGTGGTCAGCATCATCGACACCTCCGGCGTCCCCGTCAGATGAGCCAACAACTCCGTATGCCCCGGAAATTTGTGCCCCGCCGCCTGCAGCGCTTCCTTGTTCAGCGGAGCCGTGCAGATCGCCGCCACCCGCCCCTCCATCGCCAGATGCGCCGCCAATTCGACGTAGCGATACGCCGCCTCTCCCGCAACCGCCGACAATTTCCCCCACGGCAAATCCGCAGGGATCAGCCTGGTTGCAGAGTCAGGCTCGACGCAATTCACATGATCCGAATCAAACGCCGCGTCCTCGATCTCCTCCGCATCGACGCGACACACCCGCAGCGTGCTTCCCACAATCGCACCCGCAGCCTCCAGCCGAGCAGCATCTCCGATCACCAGCGGCCGGCACATCGCCTGCACTTCGCTGTGCCCCAGGCTCTTCATGATTACCTCCGGACCCACTCCGGCAGCATCGCCCATCGTGATCGCAATCAGCGGCGTCTTCATGCGGATGCTCCGGTCACCGGCACGCCTCGCACCATCTCCCGTAAAAATCGCCGGCACTCGACCAACGCATCAGGTCCCCCAAATCCCCCCGCTTTCGTCACTACCGGCATCGCCCGCCGCCAGTCATCCGCAACGTAGAACGGCACTCCCGCCTCCACTTCGCCCCGCAACCGCAGCCGCGCGATTCCCCATGCGTCGAGCACCGCGCGCGCCGTTTCGCCGCCCGTCGCCACCAATGCTCCCGCCCGATCCGCGCCCACCGATACGAACCGCGCCAGCGCTCCGGCAATCGCCAACCCGTCTTCATAGTTTAGAATCACGTCGTCCTCCGGCATCACCAGCACGTCCTCTCCGTTCGCCAGAGCCCGCTCCAGCGCCTGTTCCTGCTGCGGCCAACTTTGCGCTCCCGCCAACAGCGTTGCCATCGAGACCCGCACCGTCCGCACCTCCGGCAATGCCACCAGCCTCTCCGCCTGCTCCCGCGAAACGCGCGACAAACTGCCCACCACAAATAATGTTGGACCCAGCGCCAGTTCCGGCGCTGCGGCCGCAACCTCCGCCTTCCATCCTGCCGCGCCCGGCAAATGCTGCGCCAGCCCTGCGGACCCAACCCACACCGCACCGCGCCCCAGCATCATCGAAGCCGCCGCAATCCGCGCCAGATCCTCCTCCGTCTCCGCATCGCAAATCAATACATCCGCGTTCCGCGCCGCGGACGCCATCGCACGCTCCAGTCCCCCCGTCCTCACCGAATCCGCACGCACCGTCTCCAGCCCCGCCACCGTCGAGCGCAACCCGGCACGTCCCAGCATGGATTCGATGTTCGCCGCCGCAGTTCCCCGCTCCCGCATCCACACATCGGATTGCTGCAAAGGAACCCCGTGCACCAGCAACGCTCCGCCGACAACCGTCCGCCCGTGCGCGGGAAACGCCGGTGCAAAAATCGCTACCGGCCGCTCGCGCATCGTCTGCCGCCGCGCGTCCAGCATCGCCGCCAGCTCCGCCGCCACATGTCCGCGCAGCGTCGAGTCCACCTTCTTAAAAACCAGTTTCTCCGGACCACCGTGCTCGAGCGTCAGCCTCTTCATCTCCGCCGTCGCTTCCTCTTCGCTGCGGCACCGCGTGTGCGCGTCTATCGCCACCACCTGCGCACGCGGCAGCTCCCCCGTGCGCAACATCACCACCGCCTCCAGTCCCCCGCGTGCGCACGCCGCCGCACAATCCGCAGCGCCCGCCAGGTCATCGGCGATCACCAGCAGACCGCGTCTCTCCCTCCGCGCCCGCGCCGTCGACCCCTTGCGGATTCGCAGATCCCACCACGCTGTCAGCACCGGAGCCAGCATCGTCGTCACCAGCACGCTCGCCGCCACCAGCACCGTTGCCGGAGCCGCCGCCGCCGCATATCGCTGATCGGCCGCCGCAATCAATGCAGGCACAGCCGCCGCGTTCCCCGCCGTCGTCGCCGCTGCAACGCCCGCCGTTCCCGTCCCTCCGATCAGCAGGTCCACCGCTCCCAGCGCCACCGCGGACACCAGCAGCACGCCCACTCCCAGCCCAATGCCCACCAGCCCCGCTGCCCACACTTCTTTCAGATTCAGCGCCGCGCCCAGCGCAAACGCAAAAAACGGAATCATCACCGGCATCGCTGAGCCCAGGAACTCCCGCAGCTCCTGATCGAGGTTCCCCGCGATCATGCCCAGCACCAGCGGCAGCACCGCCCCCACCATCGTTTGCCAGGGAAAACTCGCCAGCCCCGCGACGCCCAGTATCACCATCGTCAGGAACGGACCCGACTCCAGCGCCATCACCGAATACGAAGCCGCATCCTCAGCGCCGCCGTACTGACTCATCAGCGCCATGTAGAGGCCGCCGTTGGTGTCGTTGATCGCGGCCACCACCGCCAGCGTGGAAACGCCCGCAAACCATCCAGTCCGCACCGGGTCCGCACCCCAGAAATGTCCGAGGATCACTCCCGCCGCAATGCCCAGCGCAATCTTGGTGCCCAGCAGCGCGCCGCCGCGCTTCAACACCTGCGGCAGCGACCGCACCTCGATCGAGCTGCCCACCAGGACGAGGAACACTGCGATAATCGGCAGCGCCCCCTGGAACAACGCCCCGGTAAACGATCCGAAAAACTGCGCCGCATGCGGAATAAAGGTGTGGGCCAGCGCGCCCGTCACCAGCGGCACCAGCATGAATCCGCCCGGAATCCGTTCCACCGTTCTCTTGATCGGAATCTGCATCGCTTGCGGCCCGGACCCGCCGCGCCCGGCAACCCCGCCCACCAAGACTACAGCCTGCGCGACCGCGAGCCGCCGATCCCACACACCAGATCAGCGTTTGATCCAAGCCAGGTCACCACCAGATCGGCGCCAGATCGTTACCAGGTCAGCACCGCATCAGCACCCAGGTCAGCACCAGAGCAACGGCAGACCAACAGCAAAACCAACACCCAAACCAAGACAATGCCAGGTTCACCCCACAGATGGGATGAGAGTGCTGGTCCCCCGGCCGCAGAGGTTAGTCTGCGGTTGTAACGCAATCGGAGTTGCAAAAGGAGACCAGCATGAAAAAGGTTAGCAGCATGGCAGCAGCAACAACAGCGGTCGGCATCGATGTGGG
>PMSS01000387.1 GCA_003167515.1 Acidobacterium sp.
CCTATCTTTGCTCGACAGCGGATATCATGCATTCGGTCCCAGTCTGATCGAGCCCAGGGGGGATGCCGGATGCAGATCACCGTACGCGATTTGGTGACAATGATTCACGGCATGCTGTTCGGCGGGTTCTTCCTGATGGCGTGCTTCGGCGCGCTTGTGTTGCTGCATCGATCAGTGATTTCGCAAGGGCCCGCGAATGTGACGGAGCGGGGCCGCGGGCGCGAACGCGTCTTTCTCGTCGTGATGGTGCTGCTGGGTTGGGCGGCCGTTTTGTCCGGAGCCTACGTTGTTTATCCCTGGTATCGCGCCGTGGTTCCACCCGGAGTGATGAATCTGGGGGCCTACCCGCAGCGGCTGCTGATGGCGGATGCGCACACGGCAGGCTGGCACACGCTTGGAATGGAATGGAAAGAGCATGTGGCATGGATGGCGCCGATGCTGATGACCATGGTGGCGTGGGTGATGATGAAGTACGACGATGCCGTTGAGGAGCACCGGCGTCTTAGGTCGATCGTGGCCGTCTTCGCGGTAGTGGCCTTTCTGGCTGCGGGCGTGGCCGGGGAGTTTGGAGCGCTGATCGACAAGCATGCGCCGGTTGAAGGCGGGCCGGTGATCACGCTCGAGCGGGATGGGAAATGAAGCCTGCAGTTTCGAACGGAGCGGCGGGAGCGGCGATGCTGGCGGCGGGTGCTGGATGCTTTGCGCTCGGCGTTTTGGCCGTGGCTGGAGACGGGTCGAAGGCGGTGGCGAAGCTGCTCACGTTCTATCGGCCGACCGGTCCGCTTTCCGGTGTAAGCACGGTGGCGATCCTGGTATGGCTGGTGGGATGGATTATGGGGAATCGTTTCTGGAGAGAAAAAACCGTCGCTATCAGGAAGGTGAGCACCGTGGCTTTTGTTCTGCTGGCGGTCGGGCTATTGCTGACATTTCCGCCTTTCGAAGATTTGCTGCTGGGTAAGTAATCGGGGCCGGTGATGGGGCCAGAGGATCTGCTGCAGGACTGATCGGAACTAAGAATGAGGAAAGGCCACACCTGCATTTGCGCTCTTCTTTTCCTGGCGGCTCCGCCTGCGTGGGCGGGTCCGCCGTTTCAGACTGACGATCCTGAGCCGGTCGATTTTCGCCACTACGAGTTCTACCAATTCGGTCAGTTATCGAGTACGCCTGTGGAGACGGATCCCACGGGACCCGCGCTTGAGTTCAACTGGGGCGTGGTGCCGAATGTGCAATTGCACGCGATCTTCGGATGGGGCGAGGTCATTCCATCGAACAACCCTGTCTATGCGCCGGCGGGCGTTGGGCCAAGCGCCTACGGCTTGGTCGACACGGAACTGGGAGCGAAGATTCGCTTCATCAAACAAACGAAGAAGCGGCCGGAGATCGGATCGTTCACGATGCTGGAGTTGCCGACGGGCAGCTACACGAAGGGACTCGGCGTTGGGCGCGTGTGGTATCGGCTCCCGGTGTGGGTGCAAAAAGACTGGGGCGAGTGGACGACCTATGGCGGCGCGGGCTACACGCTGATCCACCAGACGCAGTACAGCAGTTTTCCTTATGCGGGATGGCTGCTGCAGCGGAATATCGGGAAGAAGTGGACGCTGGGGGGCGAGGTTTTCTCGCACGCGCATGAGGGGCTGGCTGCGCCGCAGACGCAGGCGTCGACCCTGGTCGACCTCGGTGGCTATTACTACATTAAGAATCCTGGACTGCAGATCTTGTTTGCCTATGGGCATTCGGTCTTTGGGCAGACGGAGAATTATGCGTACCTGGGCTTGTACCAGACATGGGGAAAAGACAAAGGCGGCGCCAAAGATTCGGATGATAAAGGCGACAATGGTGTGCACGGGCTGCTGAGCCGAATGCTGGCGGGCCGCTGATTCTCTTCAGAGCAAATGCTGAACGCTATCGGCTCCGATGTTGTCTTCGCGATGCGCCAGCTGCGGCGCGCGCCGGGATTCGCGATCACGGCGATTGTGACGCTCGCGCTGGGGATCGGCGCGACGACCGCTGTCTACAGCCTGGTGGATGGCGTGCTGCTGCGGCCATTTCCTTTGCCGCATCCAGAGCAACTGATGGCGGTGCGCACCGTCGAGCAGGATCCTGGCGGCGGGTCGTGGTGGCACGACACTTCGTGGCCGGATTATCTGGACTGGCGGGCGCGGAATCGCACGTTCAGCGGGATGGCTGCGGTGTATGCCGATGCGCGACTGATGAGCCGCGAGGGCGGCGCGGGCGCGGTCGCCGATCTGAATCGCGTCTCCACGAACTATTTCGATGTGCTGGGTGTGCAGCCGATGATAGGACGCAATTTCGCCGCAGCGGACGAACAGGCTGGACATCACGTGGCGATACTGAGCTACGGATTCTGGCAGCGTGTGTTTGGGGGCGATGCGCACGTGGTGGGGCAGATGATCCTGATCAGCGACGAGCCGTACACGGTCATTGGCGTGATGCCGCAGGGCCTGGTGGAGCCGCGCTATGAGACAGCGCAGGTGTGGTCGAACATCGCGTTTTTGCTGGAAGGCTCTTCCCCCAGGGCAAAGATGCGGGATAGTCCGATAGCTGAAGTCATCGGGAGGCTGAAGCCGGGCGTGACGCAGGAACAGGCGCGGGCCGACGTGAGTGCGATTCAGGCAGCGCTGGCGCAGAGCTATCGCGAGATTCGCCATCAGAATGCTGTCGGCGTGCATTCGGAACTGGAGGACGTTGCGGGTTCGATCCGGACGCCGTTGTACCTGCTGCTGGCGGCAGTGATGGCGGTGCTGCTGATCGTCTGCACGAATGTGGCGGCACTGATGCTGACGAGAGCGCTGCGGCGGAGCAGAGAAGCGGCGCTGCGCACGGCGCTGGGAGCATCGCAATGGCGCGTGTGGCGGCAGATGCTGATGGAGGCGCTGGTACCGGGAATTTGCGGAGGGCTACTGGGAGCGGCGCTGGCGTGGGGATTGCTGCGGGTGGCGCTGCCGGTGATCCCCGACGATATTCCGCGGATAGGCGAGGTTGGGCTGAGCTGGCGCGTGTTGTGCTTTACAGCGGCGATTTCGCTGCTGTGCGTCCTGTTGAGCAGCGTGGCACCGGCGTGGAAGCTGACGCGGGTGGCTCCAGTTACCGCGTTGCGCCAGCAGGGACAGCAGACGACGGTGGGGCGGCGCACGCGGTGGTTCCAGAACACGCTGGTGGTGGTGCAGACGATGCTGGGCGTGGCACTACTGCTGGGTTCGGGGTTTCTGATCCGGGGATTTGTGAACATGCGAGATGTGAAGACGGGGTTTCAAACGGATCACCTGTTTTCATTCAACCTGCCTCTGACGGAAATTCGCTACCCCCACACCACGCGGGCAATCTTCTATCACGAGCTGATTCCCAAACTGGCCGCGATACCGGGCGTGCAAAGCGAGTCTGGCGGTTATCCTTTGCCGCTGCAGGGCGCGCACGCCAGCGCAACCGTGGAAATCGATGAACGGCCGAATGCGCCTGGATATGAGCAGAGCACGCTGGTGGGCGTGGCGGAGCCGGGGTTCTTTGAGACGCTGGGAGTGCCGCTGATACGCGGGCGGCTGTTCACGGTGGCGGATGACGACAAGAATGCGCCACTGGTGGCAGTGGTGAATCAGGCGTTTGTGGAGCGGTATTTTCCGGATAAGGATCCGGTGGGGCATGTGATCCGGCCCGATATTCGGGAGTTGCGCAACCAGGCGAAAGACATCGACCCTGCAGCCGATGAGGAGCGGCAAATTGTGGGCGTGGTTGCGGACACCCGGCAAAATTCGCTGATCGATCCGCCGGAGCCGTTCGCTGTCTTCCCTTTTGCGCAGGCTTCGGAACTGCTGCGGCCGAGGCTGGTGATGCGAGTCGCCGGCGATCCGATGGGGTACGAGAAGGCAGCGGCGAGCGTGGTTCAGGGGATCGATCCAACGTTGTCCATGTTGGCGCCGTGGAGCGGACAGATGCAACTTGACATGATGACGGGAACGCAGCGTTTTGAGACCTGGTTGATTGCCGGCTTCTCAGCGATGGCGCTGTTTCTGGCGAGTCTGGGGCTGTATTCGATGTTGGCGACGATGGTGACGACGCGAACGCGAGAGATTGGCGTACGCATGGCGATTGGGGCGGCGCGGGGCGACGTGGCGCGGCTGATCCTGGCCCGCGCCACAGTATTGCTGGTCGCGGGATTGGCGGCCGGGAGCGCGATAGCAGCGGTTGCGCTGCGCATAGTGAACAGCAGCGACTGGGCGCACGAGCTTTTGTTTGGCGTTTCGTGGGGCGATCCTCGCATGATTGTGCCGATGGCTGTGGTCTTTGGTGTGGTTGCGCTCAGTGGATGCCTGATGCCAACGTGGCGGGCCACGCGCATCGATCCGGCACGCGCTCTGCGCGATGAGTAGATCAAGCCAGGGTTGGCTCTGATTGCAGCTTCTCCGGTGAGGTGTTCGTGTCCCGAGCCGGCATATCATCATCTAACTTCCATGCCTCCGGTTTCCTCACCCACTCGCGCCCGTACCAGGTTGTTACCGGTCATTCTCGCCACGCTTCTGCTCGGAGGACTCTTCGGCGCGGCCGTCCTTACGCTCTTCCTGCACGAAGCTAAACGCGGCATCTGGGATCGGTTGGCCAGCGTGCTGAGCGCCCGCACCCTCCGCATCGACACCTCGCAGCCCACCGTCGTGATGCAGATTCGACGCCTCGCAAGGCTCGAATCTGTGGCATTCACGATGGACAAGATGGTCTCCGGCGATCGTGAAGGCCGCGTTCTGCCGGCGTTTCTGACCGGCGACCGCATCCTGCTCGAAGTCCACGGGCGGGCGATTGCCGGCGTCGACCTCAGCCAGCTCACCCCCGGCGACGTGCAAGTCCGCGGGCATTCGGTCCACGTGCACCTGCCGCCGGCGCAGCTCTTCACCGTCGACCTCGACGATCAGAAGACCCACGTCTACTCCCGTACCACGGGGCTGCTGGTCCCGGTCGACCCCGCCCTTGAGAGCGAGGTCCGCGCGCAGGCGGTCGAAAATCTGCGCCAGTCGGCGCTGGCTGCCGGCATCCTGGCAATGGCGCACCAGAACGCCTGTGGCACCGTGACAAAGCTGCTGCTCGGCCTGGGATTTGATCAGGCCCAATGCGACTGAGCGCGGCCGCCGTTCTTTTCTGCAGTCTGCGCCCTGTACCCTGTACCCTATCTTCGTGAGCCGTGAGTTTGAAATCGGCCCGGTACGCGTTGGCGGGGGCAGCCTTTTCCTCATCGCTGGTCCGTGCGTCATCGAGAGCGAGTCACACGTCCGCACCATGGCGGACGCCATCCAGCGCATCGCGTCCGATCTGAAACTCCCGTACATCTTCAAAGCCTCGTACGACAAGGCCAATCGCACCTCGGTATCGAGTTTTCGCGGCCCGGGCCTGGTCGAAGGCACAGCCATCCTGCGCCGCCTTGCCGAAGCCACCGGCCTTCCAGTTCTCACCGATGTGCACGAGCCTGCGCACTGTGAAATCGCGGCCGAGGGTGCAGACGTCCTCCAGGTTCCGGCGTTTCTGTGCCGCCAGACCGACCTGCTCGTCGCCGCCGGCCGCACCGGCCGCGCCATCAACGTCAAAAAAGGCCAGTTCGTCGCGCCCTGGGACATGCGCCACGCCGTCGAAAAAGTCGCAACCACCGGCAACACCCGCGTCTTTCTCACCGAGCGTGGCGCGACCTTCGGCTACAACAACCTCGTTGTGGACATGCGCTCGCTCGCCATCATGCGCGCCTTCGCCCCCGTCGTCTTCGATGGAACCCATTCCGTGCAGATTCCTTCCGGAGCCAACGGCGTCTCGGGCGGTCAGCCGGAATTCATTCCGCTGCTCGCACGCGCGGCGGTCGGGGCGGGCGTCGATGGCGTCTTCCTCGAGGTGCACGACAATCCGGCGCAGGCTAAGTCCGACGGCGCCAATGCGCTTCATCTAAACGACCTAAAGCCGTTGCTCGAAACGCTGCTGGCCATTCGTCAGGCAGCCCGCGTGCCCGTAACAGCATAGAGCCAGGCTCAATCTGGCTCGGTCGCAAGCTTTTGGCGCGAAGCGCCGTCTCCCTGGACGGCGAGTCCCGCAGTCCGCCTGGACGGGCAGTTCCCCGTGCGACAATGAGTTTGAAACGGACATGAATTCTTCAGCCGCAGTGGCCCCCCCGCCAGCCACCATCACGCCAGAGCTTCTGGCGCAGCACGGCATTACCCCGGACGAATACCGCCGCATTGAAAACGCTCTTGGCCGCACGCCCTCGCTCACCGAACTCGGCATTTACAGCGTCATGTGGAGCGAGCACTGCTCCTACAAGTCCTCGAAGGTGCATCTGCGCCGGCTGCCCACGCGCAGCAAGCTCGTAGTCCAGGGTCCCGGTGAGAACGCCGGCATCATCGACGTGGGCGACGGCTGGGCCTGCGCCTTCAAGATCGAAAGCCACAACCATCCGAGCTACATTGAGCCCTATCAGGGTGCGGCGAC
>PMSS01000129.1 GCA_003167515.1 Acidobacterium sp.
GTGCGGTCGCTCCGCTGTGGGCCGGCCTGATCGCGCTCTGCAACCAGAAGCTCGGCACTCGTCTTGGGCTGCTCAACCCCACGCTGTATTCCATTAATCAGAACAACGGGTTCCGCGACATCACACAGGGCAACAATGGCGCGTACTCGGCGAATCCTGGTTGGGATGCGTGCACAGGGCTCGGTTCACCGATCGGCAACAAACTGCTTCAAGCGCTCGCCACGGCGACAGGGACAACAGTCTCTGCCAACGTCGGGAAGCTTGCGGCATCGGCGCAGACCGTGACTACCCATCAGGGTCGCCCGCATAGTGCGGCCTGATCGGTTGTAGGCACCGGGCGAACGTAAATGCGATGCTGTGCGACTCCTCCCTTCCTCCCTCGGGGGGAGTCGCGCGGCGTCGTAATTTTGGGATCGGAACAGGCATCGGAAGCGATGTCATTTACGATCGAAGCGGATTTTCAGTGCGAGAATCGCGAGGGAAATGGCCAGCGTAATCCCATTGGCCAGGATGATTGGCATGGAGTGCGCGAAGATTCCATACAAGAGCCACAGAAACACGCCCACCGAAAAGACGAGGAACGTGATCAGCGAAATCTCGCGGGCGCTGCGCAGCCGCCAGACGCGTACGAGCTGGGGGACGAAAGACACCGTGGTGCCAACCGCGGCAAGCCATCCGATGGCATTGAGTGCAGTGGTGGTCACAAGGCCTTCCTGTGCAGGAAGAAGTAAATCGCGATGGAGAAGCCCAGCACGATGATAAATGGCCGCAGAATGCGATCGCTGATGCGCCGGGCATTGCGGGCGCCGGTATAGCCGCCAGCCGCGCAGGCAATCATCATGAGCCAGCAGTAGCGCCACTCGACGGCGCCGTAAATCATGAAGGTGATGACGGCGACACCGTTGGCAGTTGTGGTAAGGACGACTTTGAGGGCGTTCATCTCGGCAATGCGGTCGACGCCGCAGAGCGCGAGGGCGGCCAGGGTCAGCAGGCCGGCGCCCGCGCCGAAATAGCCAATGTAGTAGCTAATGACGAGCTGCGAGACGAGCATGGGGACGACGTAAATCCTGGTGCGGTGCTCGGGGTGAAGCACGTGGTCTTCCGCGCGGCGGCGGACCATGCGCGAGATGGGACCGCTGAGGGCAAAGGCGACCGATCCAAGCATGAAGAGGTACGGGACGAGACGCAGGAAGGAATCCTGGCTGCCTTTGAGGAGCGTGATAGCGCCGGCCAAACCGCCGGTGAGGGCGACGAGAACTACGGNNGATAACGAGGCGCAGATTTTTCTTTAACTCTTCGCGGTAGCCGGCTATCGATGTGAATTGGCCGGGCCAGAGGGCAACGGTTCCCGTGGCGTTGGCCTGGATGGGCAGCAGGCCTGCGTTTAACAGCGAGGGGAAGACGAGAAAGCCTCCGCCTCCTGCGACGGAGTTGACGAGGCCGCCGAGGCCGGCCGCGAACGCTAAGAAGATGTAGTGGAAGATGGTGGGGTGCACTGTTGACAGGGTACAGGGTGCAGGGTGCGGGTTCACGGGTGCCGCGTTCCGGGCTCCGTCGGCGGAGTCTGGCCCTCAGGCTGTGCTGCTCGTCAAAGATTTTGCTGCCGCAATACCTAATGCGCAAAATGCGAGCCAGATGCCTTCAAATATCCACCCGCCCCGTTCCGCATGACCTTGGTAGGCGTCCAGACAAATGAGCGCAGCGTAAAGTGACAAGCTCGCGGCGCTCAGGTAGAACCCGAGCCGCCTTCGATTTGCGTAGAACAAAAGCAAGCCAATCAAGAGGGCACACGGGAGAACCAAAAGGAACCATCCGAGAGTGCGGTACCAGGATGGAGCGAATTGGTCGAGAGCGATTGCAACTACCGAGTAGCCTTCGCACAACAGAGCCAGAATCAAGAGTGAAAAACAAACTGCGTTGCGAATGCGAATCAGCACACCTGTCTTGCTCTCCCGGAACCATCTTGATCCTTTCGACAGACCCACGGTAGATGATACGACGCGTCTCCAGGGACAAAAAGCCGCGCGGCGTGATCAGTCGACGTGGATCTCCGGCGTCGCTGCCACGAGTTGGCGGGTGTATTCCTCGCGTGGGGATTCGCAGACCTGATCGCGGGTGCCGAATTCGACGAGCTTGCCCTTGCTGAGCACTGCGATGTTGGTCGAGAGGTAGCGCACCAGCGGCATGGAATGCGAGATGAAGAGGTAGGTGAGGGCGAACTCGCGCTGGAGGTCGCGCAGCAGGTTGACGATTTGCGCGCCGACGCTGACGTCGAGTGCTGAAACCGGCTCGTCGAGGATGAGGAGTTCGGGGCGGAGAGCCAGAGCGCGGGCGATGTTGATGCGCTGGCGCTGACCGCCGGAGAATTCGTGCGGATAGCGGGGCATGGTGGAGTCGTCGAGGCCGACCTGGCGCAGCAGCTCCTGGCAACGGCGGCGGCGCTCGGCCCGGCTGTGCTTTTCGTGGATGATCAGCGGCTCGGTGACGATCTGCTCGACGCGCATGCGGGGGTTGAGCGCGGCGTAGGGGTCCTGAAAGACGGGCTGCATCCGGCGGCGCAGGGGTCGCAGCTGGCGTTGGGAGATGCCGGTGACCGGCTGGCCGTCGAAGGTGACGGTGCCGGCGGTCGGTTCTATCAGCCCCAGAACGATGCGGGCGATGGTGCTCTTGCCTGAGCCCGATTCTCCGACGAGGCCCAGAGTCTCGCCGCGCTCGATCGAAAACGAAACGCGGTCGACCACCGGAGCGGCGTCTTTTCCGCCGTAAGTTTTCGAGAGATCGCGCGCAACCAGCAATGGCATAGGAGAAAATTAACAGCCTGGACGAACGATTAGAATAGGAAGAGAGCGGACCCTTGCAGCATCTCCTCCAGAAACTGAACCCGCAGCAGCGCGAAGCCGTCGAGGCCATCGATGGGCCGGTGTTGATCCTGGCCGGAGCGGGCTCGGGGAAAACGCGCGTCATCACGCATCGTATCGCTTATCTGATTGAGCAGCGCGGGGTCGCGCCTGACTCGATCCTCGCGGTCACCTTCACGAACAAGGCTGCGGGCGAGATGGCGGAGCGGGTGGAGAAGCTGATCGGGCATTCTTCGCTGGCGAAGCCGGTGGTTTCGACGTTTCACTCCTTCTGCGTGCGGCTGTTGCGGCGCGATATCGAAGCGCTGCGGGTGAACAACGAAGGACTGACCCGAAGCTTCGCGATATACGACGAGACCGATCAGCAGGCGGTGGTCAAGGCGGTGATGCGGCGGATGGGGCTCGACGATAAGCAGCTCACGCCGCGTGTTGTGCTGTCGAAGATTTCCTGGGCGAAGAACCACATGATCGATCCTCAGGAGTACTACCTGCAGTCGGCGGATCCGCTTAGCGAGCGCGTGGCGCACGTTTTCGAGGGTTATCGCAGTGAGCTGCGCAAGGCGAACGCGCTGGATTTTGACGATCTGCTGCTGGAGGCTGTGCGGGTGCTGAAAGTGTCGTCGGAGGTGCGCGAGCGGTACAACCGGCGCTATCGCTGGCTGCTGATCGACGAGTACCAGGACACGAATCGGCCTCAATATGAGCTGATGAAGCTGCTGGCGGGCGAGGAGAAGAATGTCTGCGTGGTGGGCGATGAGGATCAGAGCATTTACTCGTGGCGCGGTGCCGATATTCGCAACATTCTGGAATTTGAGAAGGATTTTCCCGGAGCGAAAACGGTTCGCCTCGAGCAGAATTATCGGTCCACACAGATCATTCTCGAAGCGGCCTCGGCCGTGGTGGCACGTAATGCGCAACGGAAGGGCAAGCGCCTGTGGACCTCGCGCGAGGGCGGCGCGCTGATCGACTACTACGAGGCGCCCGATGGCGAGAATGAGGCGCTGTTTATCGCCGATTACATTCAGAAATATTTGCGGAAGACCGGGGAAGACCAGGACAGCGCGAAGTGCGCTGTGCTGTATCGCACCAATTCGCAGTCGCGGTTAGTGGAAGAGGCGATGCGACGGTACGGGATTGCTTACACGATGGTGGGTGGCTTCTCTTTCTACGAGCGCGCCGAGATTAAGGATTTGCTGAGCTACCTGAAGCTGGTGCAGAATCCGCACGACTCGATCGCACTGCTGCGGGTGGTCAACACGCCGGCTCGCGGAATCGGGAAGACCACCATGGAGACGCTGGAGCGGATTGCGCTCGAGACGGGGTCGAGCGTGTGGACGGCGATCAGCCGCGCACTCGACCAGAAGCTGCTGACTTCGCGGGCGATGTCGGCGCTCGACGGGTTCCAGAGCATGATTCAGGATGCTCGGGCGATGATGTTGGCGGCGTTTGCGGCGAAGCTGACGGCGGATGCGGCTGCGGGGGCCGACGATACAGGGCTTGAAACGACGGTGGCGGATCCAGATACCAGTTTTGATTTTGGCGACGCTGCTCAGGGGCATCTGGCGCTCACGACCGACGGCGACGATTTCGTCACCGCGGGCACGGAGTTCAATCCAGCGACGCTCGAACCGTTTGAGGAGGAGCCCCCGGTGCCGCACGCTGCAGCGCCCGAGAGTGAGGCGGAGGCCGTGCCCGGCTTTCGCAAGCCTGGCGATGCGGCGACACTGCCGGAGCTGATCAAATTCCTGATCGATCGGACAGGGTATATTCGGTCGCTCGAAGAGGAAGGGACGCCCGAAGCTTTCTCCCGCATTGAGAACCTGAAGGAACTGGCCAACGCAGCGCAGGATGCGCAGGAACGTGGTGAAACGCTGGCTGAGTTTCTGGACCACGCAGCACTGGTGAGCGATGCAGACCAGTACGATCCCGAAGCACACGTGACGCTGATGACGCTGCACTCCGCGAAGGGGCTGGAGTTTCCGCTGGTGGTGCTGGCGGGGCTGGAGGAGGGATTGTTCCCGCACTCGCGCACGCTGAACGATCCGCCGCAGATGGAGGAGGAGCGCCGGCTGTGTTATGTCGGGCTGACGCGTGCTATGGATTCGCTGATCCTGACGCGGGCTCGGTATCGCCGACGCTACGGCAACGATATGCCGGAAGCTTCGATTCCTTCGCGCTTTCTTGAGGAGATTCCGGGGCACTTGCTCCAGGATCTGAGCGGCGGCAGGATTCGCGGAAACAGCTGGGGCGGCTATGCGGCCGGATACACCGAGACGCCGTCGCGCTTTGGCCGTGCCGGCGGCGACGATTTCGGCTCACGACACTACAGCTACGAAGACGAGGACCAGAGCGCTCCGTCACGGGCAGGAACGCCTTCGCGCAACAACCGGCTGGTGAGGGCGCCCGCAGGGGAGAAAGCAGATTCGGTGGACAACATCGCGCGGTTCTTCTCGGGGCGCGGTGGTTCGGGCCGTGGTGGTGTGCCGGCGAAGGCTGCTCGCCCCAAACTCGCTATCCCCGAGCCCACCGGAGCGAAGGGATTCAGGAGCGGGCAGCGTGTGCGTCATCCGAAATATGGTGAAGGCGTGGTGTTTCGGCGCGAGGGCGACGGAGAAGACGCGAAGATTACGGTACAATTTTCAGGATTCGGAGTGAAGAAGCTGGTGGAGAAATTCGCCCAGCTCGAGCGGCTGTAGAGCATTTGCTGACAGGGCGGGAAACCGTCCCTCAGCGGCTAAAGCCGGGACGTCATTCGAAGTATCACGGCACAGCTCAAGCTGTGCCCCTTCAAAACCGGCGAACCTCCAACGCATTTTCAGACTCTACGGCAAAGGATTCTCATGGCAAACACAAAAGCAATCGAAGACACGACAGAGCGCAAGAAACTGAAACGTGCGGCACGAAAGAAGGCCGCCCCCAAAGCGAAGCGCACCACTCCGCGCGGCTCGTTGAAGAAGAAGGTCCGGAAGCTGACTCGCGGGCAGAGCAAGCGCTAGAAGCAACTGCGGGAGCGCGGCAGACCGGCGAAAAGCCACCGAAAAACCAAACGGGGCTGGCGAATTTTCTTTCGTCAGCCTCGCGAACCAGCCAGAGAGATAGTGCGGAAGGGGGCTTCATGAGCTACCTCTTCTTTCTCGATGAGAGTGGACACGACCACAAAGGCTGCCCTTATGAAGTGAGGGGCGGAATTGTACTCCATTCAAGCAGGCTTTGGCGCTTCGTTCAGGATTTCGCGACGCAGGAAGAATCTTGTTTTGGGGTCAGGCTCTCGGAATTCCGAGTTGAGATCAAAGGCAGTTTTCTTCTGGCCAAGAATAAGTTCCGCTGGGCCAGCCAGGGCAGTTTGCTGGACGACGTGGCCCGCAGAAAATACTGCATAAGTTTTCTGAACAAAGGGCTGCAGCATTCTTCGCCGTCAGAGATTGAGTTTAGAGCATTTGGCCAGGCATGCCTTGCAATGGCCAGGGCAATCTTCGCACTTCTTCGAACGCATGAGGCTCGAATCTTCGCCTCTGTCGTACCAGCAACAGTGCGGAAACCCGTGACCCCCCAAGCCGAGGACTACCTAAGACGGGACATGGTCTTTCTGTTGGAGCGCTACTTCAATTTCATAACGCCAGAAAACGAGACCGGAATTCTCGTTTTCGACGAGACGGACGCAGCAGAAGATCAAAAATTTATCCGGCAGATTGAACGCTACTTCACCCGGACACAGCGTGGCAGGTTTCGCGCCACTTCCATTGTTCCTGTGCCGTTCTTTGTGCAGTCAGATCTGACACGCGCAGTTCAGGCTGCTGACCTGTGTATCTATGCGACAAACTGGGGATTTCGGTTGCCAAAAAGGGGCATGGATGCCCTGGTACGAAAGGAAATCGCGAACGAATTCCGCCCCTGGATTCTCAACTCTCAGGCGGAGGGCTTTTCGGCAGATGAGTCCGGATCTTTCCAATGGTTTAGTATTGTCTTCGTACCCGCGCCCTTTGGTGGCGAGTGATCAGACTCAAAAAAGAAGAAGGCAAAGCAGTTGAAGCCGTCCCTATTCAGAAGAGACAACCTCTCAGCAGAGCCTCCGTATCGATTATAGCATCCCAGGCATTTCCGTTAAGAGTCCGATTTCTCTATACTTTTGGGAATCAATCCATCCTCCCCGCAGGAGCTGTCGTTGGCGGATCAGCCCACGCTTCCATCTCGGCCCGCAGGGACGCAAGCCAAGTCCCAGATATTCTCGCGCAAGTCCATTGACAAGCTGATCTCCGACTCGGAGAACCCGGAACACGCGCTGAAGAAGACGCTGGGGCCGGTTTCGCTGACGGCGCTGGGGATCGGCGCGGTCATCGGCTCGGGCATCTTCACGGTCATCGGGACGGCCATTGCGGGACAGCAGTTCCCTACCGCTTCGATCGAAAACACGCCGCTGATCGACTACTTTATCCGGCACACAGCGATGGTGGGCCGGCCGGGTTCGGGTCCGGCGCTCGCGCTGTCGCTGGTGCTGGTGGCGATCGTGTGCGCGTTCACCGGCCTGTGCTATGCCGAGCTGGCGTCGATGATCCCGATTGCCGGATCGGCCTACACCTATACCTACGCCACGATGGGCGAACTGATCGCGTGGATCATCGGGTGGGACCTGATCCTCGAGTACGCTTTCTCGAACATGTCGGTGAGCGTGGGGTTCGCTGCGCACGTGGTCGATTTGCTGGACTGGTTCAACATTCATCCGCCGCTCAAATGGATTTCTCCGGCATATTTGCCGGAGGGGTTGCAGGACTTGGCGGGGAACGATTTGTATCCGCCAGGGTGGCATTTTGGGTTCAACATTCCTGCGTTTCTGATCGTGCTGCTGCTGACGGTGGTGCTGGTGCGCGGGATTCGCGAGTCGGCCGAAACGAACAATATTATGGTGCTGGTCAAGATAGCGGCCATCCTGATCTTTGTGTCGGCCGGCGCGAGCTTTATTCAGCCGAAGTACTATCATCCGTTCTCGCCGAATGGCTGGTCGGGCGTGCTCACCGGCGGGTCGATCATTTTCTTCACGTATATCGGGTTCGATTCGGTTTCGACGGCGGCGGAGGAATGCAAAAATCCGCAGCGCGACGTGCCCATCGGCATTCTGGCGACGCTTTTCATCTGCACGATTCTGTATATCGGCGTGGCTGTAGTGCTGACCGGACTGGTGCCGTGGAAGAGCATGATGGGCGACGCTGCGCCGGTGGTGAATGCGCTCAAGAAGCTGTCGGTGCTGCCGGGCGGACATCGGCTGCACTGGATTCGCCTCTTTGTGGTGTTGGGCGCTCTGACGGGGATGATCTCGTCGATCCTGGTTTTCCAGCTGGGACAGGCACGTGTTTGGTTCTCCATGTCGCGCGACCGGCTGCTGCCGGCGATCTTCTCGCATGTTCACCCCAAATATCGGACACCGGCCGTGGCTACCTGGGTTGCGGGCTTCGTGGTCGGGATTCCTTCGGGCGTCTTCGACATTGGCACGGTCTCGAACCTGTCCAACATTGGGACGCTTTTCGCGTTTGTGCTCGTCTCCGCGGGCGTTCTTATCCTTCGCTATCGCGAGCCGAACCGGCGTCGTGGATTTCGCGCTCCGCTGGGTCCGGTATTTCCGGTGCTCAGCATCATTTTCTGTGTCGTGCTGATGATGGGCCTCGAAGTGATGACCTGGATTCGCTTCTTCGTTTGGCTGGCGGTTGGCCTGGTCATCTATTTCGGCTACAGCCGTCACCGCAGCGAGTTCGCGCGGGGTCAGCGGTAGCGGCTTCGCTCGATCAGGGATCCGCATACCCAGGCGGCGGTTACCGCGATTTGGCACATCCTCTTGCGTCTCTTCGTTTCGCCGGTGTGTGTCGGGAACGACGGGCGCGTCTCGGTAACCACCGCGCCGTCATCTTCCCGCGTTGGAGTAACCGCGACTGGATCGCGCAGTCACTGCGCTTCTTTCCCGAAGAGCCATGGGGGCTGTCCCTCTCCCGTAACTTATTGCAGTGACGCAAGATAAGTGTAGATGCACGAGTTTTTGTGACACACTCGTCTTCACTCACCCGATCCCAGGTGAATCCCCAAATGGGGTGGAGATGAAGATGAATCACACGCGAATCGGACTCGCCGTTGCGGGAATTCTTGCCTTGTCGTTGGTCGTGCCCTGCCGTGCGCAGA
The DNA here is from genome assembly GCA_003167515.1 of Acidobacterium sp. Lineage (GTDB taxonomy): Bacteria > Acidobacteriota > Terriglobia > Terriglobales > Acidobacteriaceae > Palsa-343. Next base: position 9,021 of record PMSS01000129.1, read on the forward strand.
GCTCCTCGTCGCTGATCGAAGCCCCGATGCCGGCCGAAGCCGGCGCCTCCGCTCAACCGGGCGATCCGGGCGGATCGATGGGTGTCTATCCTGTCGAGCGCACTCCGGAGGCGAGCGAAAAAGGTCCGCGGCTGAACGCGCTGGACTGGAGCATGCTGGGGGCTGCCGCCTCTCTGCGCGTCCTGGATTTCACCAGCACGGAGAAGGCCCTGTCCCAGCCGCAGTATTTTCACGAGGCCATCCTGCCCCAGGCGTTGGTTAAGAATAAGCCGGGTTTCGCCGCGTTCCAGGCAGGCACGGTTGTGTTGAATTACGGAGCCTATCGGCTTCTGGTTCGGCACCACATGCGATCTGTGGCGCAGGTCTCGCAATATGTATATGTCGGAGCCATGACATTTCAGGTGGCGCATAACTATCAGCTGCTGGGAAGTGTAGCGGGGAACTGACGCAGCCTCCGTTTTCGCGTATGGAGGCCTGGAGCTGCGGTTGACAGCCGCCTTTGCCAGGCCCTACTCTTACAACAATATGGTTCTTCTCTCTCGCTCCTGCGCGTGTATGTGCTGCTGCTGTTGCTGCCGCACCCGCGGGGTGTGTGTCTGAGAGAGATGAGATAAGTTCAGAATCCCTCACAGAACCCACCCGCTGCCAGATGGCCGGGTGGGTTTTCTCATGTCCCGCAGAAAATCGGGAATAGCCCAGGAGGAAATTTTCATGTCGCTTCGCATTAACGATGTTGCACCGGACTTCACGGCTGAAACCACGCAGGGCGCGATCAGCTTCCATGAGTGGATCGGCGATAACTGGGCTGTGCTTTTCTCGCACCCCAAGGACTTCACACCGGTCTGTACGACAGAGCTGGGCGCGGTGGCCAGTCTGGAGGGTCAGTTCGCGCAGCGCGGCGCGAAGGTGATCGGCCTCAGCGTCGATCCGGTTTCCAATCATGCTAAGTGGGCGTCGGACATCCGGGACGTCGGCGGATATACGGTTAACTATCCGATGATCGGCGATCCGGAACTGAAGATCGCCAAGCTTTACGACATGCTGCCTGGGGATGCGGGCGAGACGTCCGATGGCCGCACTCCGGCGCAGAATGCCCCGGTGCGCACCGTGTTCGTGATTGGACCGGACAAGCGGATCAAGCTGACCCTGGCTTATCCCATGACGACGGGGCGCAACTTCGACGAGATTCTCCGGGTCCTCGACTCGATCCAGCTGACTGCGAAACACAAGGTGGCGACACCGGCTAACTGGAAGCAGGGCGACGATGTCATCATCACCGGCGCAGTCTCGAATGAGGAGGCGGACAAGGTTTTCCCAGGTTATAAGACGGTGAAGCCGTACCTGCGGACGACCGCGCAGCCGCAGTAACTCCGGGCAGTGAAATAGCTCGTCGGCGTTGTGGGCGGCGACAGCAGCTAAAATGATTTCCGCCGCGTCGCTCGAGGCGCGGCGGATCAGGGCACCGGTGGCGAAGTGGCTAACGCGCTGGTCTGCAAAACCAGTATTCGCGGGTTCAATTCCCGCCCGGTGCTCCATAGAATCAATAATTTATTCTATTACGACAAATTACGCCATACCACAGTAAACCACTTTAAGGTAAACTGCTCTCACCCGACCCTTGGGAGCAGTCATGAAAATTCGCCGCGAACGCTACCAGCACGGATCGATCCGAAAGTTGAAAAGGGCGAACGGATTCGCGTGGGAATTCCGCTATCGGGTCAGCGAAGACGGGAAAAGGAAGCTCAGGTCCCAGATCTTTGACGCCGCAGTTTACCGGACTGAGAAAGCCGTCCGACAGAAGATCGAAGCACAGCTCCTCAGGCTCAATGACAACACCGAGTACGCCCGCGGTCAGGAGGTCACATTCAATGCGCTCCTTGATCGCTATATCGACGAAGAGATGCCGGAGCGGCAGGCCACCAGAGGCGGCTACATTTCGATCATCAACATGCATCTCCGGCCGCGCTGGGGGACCGAGCCGATCAAGGCGATCCGGCCGGCAGACCTCCATACGTGGTTTCAGTCCCTGAATCTCGCTCCCGTTACCAAGGGACACTTGCGGAGCCTCATGCATAAGCTGTTCGATCTGGCGACGCTCTGGGAGTATTTGCCACTGGAACGGCGCAATCCTGTCGATATCGTGAAGATCAGAAATGTCACCCGGCGCGTGAAGGAACCGGTTGTCCTGACGCCGGAGCAATTCCGAGCGATCGCGCCGCAGCTGCCGGCCCACGTCAACATGATCGCGATTGCTGCTGCCTGCCTCGGGCTGCGCGTCAGCGAGGCGCTCGGGCTGCAGTGGGGCGACATCGACTGGGAGCTGCAAACGGTCACGATTCGCCGCAGCGCCTATCGTGGAGCGATTGACGATACGAAGAATGCGGGCTCGAAGGCGAAACTGCCGCTGCTTCCCACACTGGCGGAGCTGCTGCTCGCATGGAAACAAAAGTGCAAGTCGGAATGGCTCTTCGCCAATCCTCTGACCGGAATGCCTTACATGTCGCCCAACCTGCAGCAGCGCTGGATCCGGCCCGCGGGCGAGACCCTCGGCATCAAAGGGCTTGGCTTCCATTCGCTGCGCCACTCCTATCGTTCCTGGCTCGACTCGGCCGGTGCGGCGCCGGGCGTAACCAAAGACCTGATGCGGCACTCCGCGATATCGACGACCTTCAACGTGTACGGAAGAGCGCTGTCTCCGGAAAAGCGGGAGGCGAACAGCAAAGTCGTGGAGATGCTGCTGCCCTCGGCAACGCAGGTCGTTCCGGACAACGTTAACTAGCCTCCATCCATTCGCGTAACCGATTTTCTGAAAAGCGCCATAATTTGCCCACGCGGCGGGCAGGGATTTTCCCAGCCTGAGCCATTAGCCGCAGTGTTTTCGGATGGCACTGCAGGACGGCAGCGGCCTGTGTGAGTTTCAGCAGCCTCCCCTGGGGATCCTTCCGGGCTTCCATAACAGCCTCATACCTTCCTGATATACCCGTGGTGCTGTGATTCAGGGCTTAATACCAGCATGGCTAACCAAGTGAGGCAACGTCCGATCAAATACTGAAGCACCGTTATTCCCTGGGGTTATAACGGATCGCACCAGTGCGAAACGTCCGCCGGGGGACCAGTCGAGTGGAGGAGCCATGATCCAGATCGATCTTCGGCTGATACGCGCGGCAGTCACGGTGGCGGAGGAGCTTAGTTTTTCGCGCGCCGCTTTGAAACTGCACGTCTCACAACCAGCTTTGACCAGACCCTGCAGGGACTGATCGGGGAAGACATCGGGTACGATCACGGGCCGCAAAGAGGTGAGGATTCAGCTGGGTTTCGCACTACCCGCGGTAGGTCGCCTTACACGGGCGATAGCCCACGCACGTTATCGCCGTGAAAGCTCGCCCAACTGAAGTAACTCTATGACTCTAAAGGGAACGGGTGGCTCCCTCAGTCCCTCAAAATCCCTCTCGGCGCACGTTATCGGACCGCTATTGGACGGACGTCCCGCCTGTTAACAGGAAATCGTGACGCCTGACCATGAATCATCGGGCGTCAGGCTGATTCTTCGAGTGGGGCTCTCCAGCCGTCTTCGAAAATCTCGGTGTGGATAGTACGGCGAAAAACATCGATGAGTGCCTCGGCGATTTAGCGCGACGCGAGATGCACTCCTGCTTGCCGTTTCCGGGAGCTGTTAACCAAAAAAGTAACTTAGGCGTTGCCGACCATCCACCCAGAACTCGGAAAGTGGGGCTAGAGCGCAGCTCACTGAGCGCATTGGCCTCTTGGCAGCAATTGAGCTGGGAAAGGCAGTCCTAACTCAAGATTTGCGACGATAAGCAGCAGGTTTTGAACAATTTCCGGTTCACGGCGCTGGTGAAGCGAGATGGCCGGCAGGTCGGCAAGAACCGTAGTAATGCTTCTTTCGAAGTATTCCCGGACTGTTAAGTTTTCGGATAATAGTGTCTTGGTTACCGTGGTTGGATTCAGGAGTTTTGCTTTTGACGAGTCTTCCCCCGCTCAGGAATGATGCACCGCTGTGTGTTTACACCCCTGTTCAACCTGGCACGGATGCGCCGCCCCGCGGTTTATGGCGCGATCCGGACTCCGCTTGGCCACGCAGGCTGAGCGCCGCCGCCCTGCTGGTTTGGCTGGGGACAGCAGCCGGCCTGGCTGGGGCCATTGGTGTTCCCACGGCCAACGCGCAGAACCTTGGCTCGGTGGATCTGGGCAGCAGTCAATCGCTGAGCGTGACCGTCACGATCGGAACCGCGGGAACCGTGGGCAGTATCGTCGCTTCGACGCAGGGAATTCCAAGTCTGGACTTTGCGAGTGACGCCGGCGGAACCTGCCAGGTGGGAGACGCATTTACCGTCTCGCAGACCTGCATCGTAAACGTATCCTTTGCGCCAGTTGAGCCCGGCCTGCGCGAAGGCGCGGTGCAGTTGAAGAGCAGCGGAGGCACTGTCCTGGGTGCCGCATACGTCTACGGCACGGGAGTGGGGTCGCTTCTGCGGTACAACCCCGGCACCGAGGAAACACTTTACAGCAGTCTGAACCAACCGCAGGCAATGGTTGTGGATGCAGGCAGCAACATCTACATCGCCGATACACAAAACGGTGTTTTGAGAAAGTTTGTGTGGACGGGCAGCAGCTACAACGCGCCGGTCGATGTGGGCACATGGACTCAACCCACCGGCGTGGCCGTGGATGGCGCCGGCAACCTTTTCGTGACCGACCAGTCCACGAATAAACTCTCGAAGGTGCCCTGGACGGGCAGCGGTTATGGCACGCAGGTTGTCGTCAGCAGCGCTTATTCGGCACCGCAGGATGTGGCGGTCGACGGCAGCGGCAATCTCTACATCCTCTCAAGCGCTACGACCATCTCTAAGTTGCCCTGGAACGGTACAGGCTACGGTACAGCAGTCACGATTGGCAGCGGCTTCAGCGGCAGTGAGTACAACACCGATGTAGTAGATAACAGCGGGAACATCTATGTGGCAGATTGCAACAATGGCACTGTCACAAAGGAGAGCTATAACGGCAGCACCTACACTCAGACCAGACTGCTGAATTATGGAACATCGAATTGTATTGACGGTGTAGCTGTCGATCCGGCGGGCGACGTCTATGTTGCCGACTTCGATTCTGGCACTAATGGCGTAGTTCAGTTGCTGCCATTCACCGGCACCGGCTATGGCAGTCCCGTTACGCTGTCGACTACTGTTGCCCTGGAGGGACCTGAGGCCATTTATCTGGATGGCGTGGGAAATGTCTACATCGAGGATTTCACCCTTAACTTTGTGGAGAAGTGGAGCGTTACCGCTCTGCCTACGATTACGTTCCCGACGCACACTAATGTAGGTTCGGAGGATACGACGGACAATCCGCGGAGCGTGTCGCTGCTGAACATCGGCAACGCCCCCCTGAGCATTCTGCCGCCAGATACGGGACTGAATCCGGCCTTCTCGTCCGGGTTTATCTATGCGAATTCCAGCACCTGCCCTCAGCTGACCCCATCAAGCGGTGCGGAAACGCTGGATTCGGGAGCAAGCTGCACGTACGCAGTTGACTTTGCGCCGACGTCGGCCGGAACCATCTCCGGGTCCTTTGTGCTGACGGACAACTACAACGGCGCAAGCTCTACCACGCAGACGATCTTCCTGAGCGGTACCGGCGTCTCTACGGTTACCAAGCTGGCGTTTGGCAGTTCGCCGGCTACACCGATTGGCATTGGCGGCAACGCGGGCAGCGCAGTGACCGTGGATGAGGAACTGAACTCCAGCGCCATCGACACCTATGGCAACGACGTTATAACCCTGACGGTAACGGGCCCCGGCAGCTATTCGAAGGTATATACCCAGGCAGCTTCATCCGGCGTGGCGACTTTCAATCTGGCGAGCGTCGCCCTCAATACTGCCGGCACTTACACCTATACGGCCAGCCTGACGAGCGTAACCAGTGCGGTGGCATCTGAGACGGTTAACAACTTAACGTCGCAGACGATAACCGGCTTTGCGCCAGCCACGCCCGTAACATACGGCGTCGCGCCGATCACCTTGACGGCCACCGGCGGAGGCTCCGGCAACCCGGTGACCTTCAGGATCGTAAGTGGTCCGGGCACGCTGAACGGCACAAACAACAGTACGCTGACGGTTACCGGCTCAGGCACCATCGTGATCGCGGCCAACCAGGCGGGAAACGTAAGCTACGCCGCTGCAGCGCAGGTTACGGCCACCATCGCTGTAAATAGCGCCGTCGTGGCAACCCAGGCCATCGCAAGCACCACGCTGACGGTGAACCATGCAGCGACCCCGTTCACTCCGGTGACCGGATCGGGCGGCACGGCTCCGCTGAACTATGGCGTCTCGCCGGCATTGCCGACGGGCCTCTCTATGTCAACCTCGACCGGCGCCATCACCGGCACACCCGCGGTGACAATCTCAGCCTCGACTTACACCGTGACGGTAAAGGATGCGAACAACGCAACCGCGACGGCGATCTTCAGCCTGACCGTGAACAGTGCGGTAGCAGCAATGCAGGCTATTGCCAGCACCAGCCTGACGGTGAACCATGCGGCAACGTCTTTTACGCCGGTAACAGGATCTGGCGGCACAGCCCCGCTGAGTTATAGCGTCTTGCCTGCACTGCCAACGGGCCTAGCGATGTCAATTTCGACTGGCGCCATCACCGGCACGCCTACGGTGACGAGTTCAGCTTCAAGTTATACCGTGACGGTAAAGGATGCGAACAACGCGACCGCGACTGCGACCTTTAGCGTGACGGTGAACATCGCCGTCGTGGCAACCCAGAGCATTGCCAACACCAACCTGACGGTGAACCATGCGGCAACCCCGTTTACGCCGGTGACAGGCTCGGGCGGCACAGCCCCGCTAAGTTATAGCGTCTCGCCGACATTGCCAACGGGTCTGTCTGTTTCGCCTGCGACTGGAGCCATCACCGGAACGCCTGCAGTGGCGAGCGCTGCATCGACCTACACCGTAACGGTGACGGACGTAAATGGTGCTATTGCGACGGCAACCTTTAGTCTGACGGTCAAGAGCGCCGTGATTGCGACACAGGCCATTGCCAGCGCGAACCTTACCGAAAATCACGCAGCAACGTCGTTCACGCCTGTAACAGGCTCGGGCGGAACAGGCACGCTGAGCTATGGCGTTTCGCCGACACTGCCAACGGGCCTGACCATGTCATCCTCGACCGGCGCCATCACCGGTACGCCTACGGTGACGAGCACGACGACGACCTACACCGTGACAGTCACGGACGCGAACAGAGCAACCGCGACGGCGACCTTCAGCCTTACAGTAAACAACGTCGTGGCGGCAACGCAGGCCGTCGCCACCACCACACTATCGTCGAATATTGCGGCAACGCCGTTCACGCCGATAACGGGATCCGGCGGTACGGCTCCGCTGAGCTATGGCGTCTCGCCGACGCTGCCCGCGGGCCTGTCTATGTCGTCCTCAACGGGAGCCATCACAGGTACACCGACAACAACGAGCTCGGCAACGACTTACACCGTGACGGTCACAGACGCGAACAGCACAACCGCGACGGCGACGTTCAGCCTGGCTGTGGCTTCCTCGTCGCAGACAATCATCTTCACTCCGTCCACGCCGGTCACCTATGGAATCTCGCCGATCACCCTGATCGCAACCGGCGGAGCATCGGGCAATCCTGTCA
>PMSS01000063.1 GCA_003167515.1 Acidobacterium sp.
GTGGTTGCGGGGTGGTTGCGGGAGGCGGGGATTCCAAGGGAGCGGGTGGTGCTGGATCCGGTGATCCGGGCGAGTTCGGGGGCGGAATTGCTTTCTGCGGCGGGGGTGGAAAGGCTGCGTTCGGAGCTGCTGCCTTTGGTGGGGTGGGTTACGCCGAATCTTGCGGAGGCTGGGGTTTTGCTGGGTGAGGAGACGCCGGGGCGGGAGGGGGTGCCGGAGGTGGCGGTTAGGATTCAGGCCATGGGTGCCGGGCATCGGACACCGGACATTGAAACCCGGGCACCGGGCACCGGGCACCAAGCACCGGACATCGAAAACCGGGCAGCGGGCGCGGCGGCTGGGCTGAATGTGGTGGTGACGGGGGGGCATTTGGAACCGCCGGATGATTTTCTGCTGACGGCTGCTGGCGAGGGGATTTGGTTTCCGGGTCGGCGGGTTGAGGCTCGGGGGGTGCACGGGACGCATGGGACGGGGTGCGCGTTTTCTTCTGCGCTGCTTTGCCGGTTGATGCTGGGGGATGGGGCGGCGGAGGCGGTGGCTGGGGCCAAGGCGTGGGTGGTGAAGCGGCTGGGGGCTGGCATTCCAGGCGGGGGCGCTTCGGGCAATGATTAGCCCGATTCATAGGCCAGAATTTATGCGGTGAGCGATTCGGCTGGCTGCATGCTCCGCACCTTCAATTTGAGCTCGACTCGTGAGCCGAGGCGATTGATGATCGAAACCAAACGATCCAGGGTGAAGCGCCCGAGATCGGCATTGCGGATGCGGGAGAAGTCAGCGGCAGCGATCCCGGTGCGATGGTGAGCGGCGCGCACGGTCAGACTCTCGCGGTCGAGCACCCGAATGATCTCTGCGGCGAGCATGGCTTTCATCTGCTGCACATCGGGGTTCGGCCGGCCGAGATCGCGGAAGACGTTTCCGGTGCCACGTACGACGTCGATGGGTTTGCTTCTCATTGGAGCATCTCCTTCAGTTTCCTCAACCGATCGCTGATCAGATCGATTTCGTGCTTTGGGGTCCTGATCCCTTGCGTCGACTTCTTTTGGAAGGCGTGAACCACCCAGATATCGCTGCCGATCTGGACGGCGTAGACGACACGAAATGCATTTCCGCGAAATGGCAACGCGATCTCAAGTACGCCGGAGCCCAGACCGAGCATCGGTTTGGCGATGTCCGCCTTGCCGCCTTCTGCAGCCACAGTCAAGGCGGTCAGACAGATCGACTGTGCTTCTGCGGGGAATTTCTCAAAGTCCCTGCGAGCCGCTTTGATCCAGGATATCGGCCGGGTCTGTTGCCGCATTGGCGCATGGTAGCGATTACGGATCTAGTGTAGTCAAAAATGACAACATTAGTCAATGGCGCGTGTCCCGTAAGTCTGTGCCATACTGCACTTCACGATCCGACTGCGTGGAGATAACGAAGTTGCTATGGTTGAGCTTCCCCGAGGAGCTGCAGTTTCTGGTTGTGCACAGGCCGAGTTGGCTTGAGCGAATCATCGAAGCAGGTTCCTGGGTTTGATGATTTGGATCGGCTGGAAATGGCCGAACTTATGGTTCCGGATCGGGGCAGCTGTTGGAACCCTGGCGTTGGTCGCAAACTGGCTGCAGGGTCGTGAGACTCGGTTATCGGTGACGGCGCGTGAACTTACCGCACGCGGAAACTGTGGAAGGCTTCTTCGCACCGACCTGGTAGTTCCTGTCGGGGATATCAAGTCCGTCGAGTATTTCATTGGTGAGGAAGGCGAGTCGGGACTTTACCTTCTGCGGCAGTGGTCCCGTGCCTGCCTGTTGCCCGGACTCAACGACGTGGAGGCGCACGGCATCGTTGATGCGATCCTCAGGAAGTTTCCGCACATTGGCGGCGATCAAAATGCCAATTCATTGCTGTTTGGAGAAAGAAGCGACCCCCTGACCCTGGGCCTGAACGTCAAGGACCACCGCTGATCGGCTCAGACGGTGGTCCAGTCGAGGAGGACTTTGCCGGTTTGGCCGCCGATCATGGCTTCGAAGCCTTTTTCGTAATCCTTGTAGCTGAAGCGGTGGGTGATAACGGTGGAGATGTCGACGCCTGAGGTGACGAGGACGGACATCTTGTACCAGGTTTCGTACATTTCGCGTCCATAGATACCGCGGATGGTCAGCATGTTGAAGATGATCTTGCGCCAGTCGGTCTCCATGGGTTTGGAGGGGATGCCGAGGACGGCGATGCGGCCGCCGTGGCACATGTTGTCGATCATTTCGGCGAAGGCGGCGGGCGAGCCGGACATTTCGAGGCCGACGTCGAAGCCCTCCTGCATGCCGAGGCGCTGCTGGACCTGGGCAACCGAGGTTTCGCGGGGATCGACGGCGATGATGGCGCCCATTTTGCGGGCGAGGGCGAGGCGGAAGGGGTTGAGGTCGGTGACGGCGACGTAGCGTGCTCCGGCATGGCGGACGATGGGGATGGCCATGAGGCCGATGGGGCCGGCGCCGGATATGAGGACGTCTTCGCCGAGGACGGGAAAGGCGAGGGCGGTGTGTACTGCGTTGCCGAAGGGGTCGAAGATGGCGGCTATGTCCTCGGAGATACCGAGGTGGTGGCGCCAGATATTGGTTACGGGGAGAGAGATGTATTCGGCGAAGGCGCCGGGGCGGTTGACGCCGACGCCGGAGGTATAGGCGCAGAGATGGCGGCGGCCGGCGAGGCAGTTGCGGCAGCGTCCGCAGGTGACGTGGCCTTCGCCGGAGACGAGGTCGCCGACCTCGAAGTCGGAGACGTTGGAGCCGACGGCGGCGATGGTGCCGACGAATTCATGGCCGATGACCATGGGGACGGGGATGGTTTGCTGGGCCCACTGGTCCCACTGATAAATGTGGACGTCGGTGCCGCAGATGCCGGTGCGGCGGACGCGGATGAGGACGTCGTTGATGCCGTATTCGGGCTCGGGGACGTCTTCGAGCCAGAGGCCGCGTTCGGCGCGGGCCTTGACGAGTGCTCGCATGGTGCTCCTCAGATGCCTTTATGAGGTTAGAGCATTTCCGCGCCTCAGGCGAGTCGCTCGCGCCGTAGTGGGTCTGCCTTCCCCACGTCGCCGAAGTGGTAAGGCCGAAGTGGTAGGATCGAGGCTATGGAGCTAGCTGTTCGCGTGCACATCGAAGAGCTGCCGGAAGGTCTTTTCCTGGCGACTTCCGACGAACTGCCGGGTTTGGTCGCGCAGGGCCGCACGGTTGCGGAAGCGCTTGAGATCGCCCGCGACGTTGCCCGCAAGCTGATAGAAGCGCGCCGGGAACGCGGCGCCTCTCCCGATCTGCCCACCACGGTCGAGCGGCGCGAATACACGATCGTGTTTGCTGCATAGATGGGGCGACTGGCGGGGTTTCGCTATCGTGAGGTTGCACGGAAGCTCGCCAAATGCGGTTTCCGTTTCGATCGGCAGGCTGCGGGAAGCCATGAGATCTGGTTCAATCCCCAGATAAACCGATATACAACGGTGCCGAACCACCAGGCGATATGCCGGAGGGTACGCTTCGGGCGATTCTGAAGCAGGCGGACATCGATCCAGATTTGTTCCTCGAGGTTTGATCTGAATGTCGATTCGGCCACTTGGGCGACCTCGCTTAGGGGGGCTATAGCTTTCTCCGCAGCCCGCTGGCGGGTCTCGAGTTGCGGCCTATCGGCGCGGTTGCACTCGATGGGCTTGAGCCTTGGTTCTGTGCCGCGGGGGACGGCGAGGCGTCGTGAGGCCTCCATGTGGATGAGATCGCGCAGTGCTTCATTGAGCAGTTTGGTGTGCCCGCCTAACGGCGGGCTGCGCTCTGTTCTGCGGCTTGGTACAAGAGTCCCAGCCGTGAAGCCTTCGGGAATCGCAGTCGGCGGCTTCGATTGCGGTGGAGAATTCGCCGCGGGCGATGACGGTGCTTGCCGTGCGCCAGGCCCAGAGCACGGGGACGGCGAAGTAGGTGGCGGTGAGGATTGGGATCCGCTTCAGATCCGTGGTCAGGGAGTGGGATTCGTCGCCCACCAGCAGCGCTCCATTGCGAATCATGTGCCAGTGAAAGGTCGCCGACACCACCGTGAAGATGAGCGCCGCGATGCCCAGCTGCTGAGTCTGGCGGCCATCGAGCCAGAAGTGGAGGGCGGCGTCGCAGCTAAGCGAGGTGAGCGGAACAACGACCACACAGGAGAGCCAGGCCAGCATCTGGGAGCGTATTTGTAACGACTGCTGTTGCAGAGCAGAGAAGAATCCGCAGGTGAGGAGCACGAAGGCGGCTTCGACCAGACCGAAGTGGTTGCGCGCATGAACTTCCATGTGGCGCAGCGCGGCGACGCAGGCCAGGCCGCGGAGAACAGCGGTCATCAGAGCGACTTTCCAGTTCCAGTGGGTGAGGGGAAAGAGCCAGGCGTGCGTTTTTGCTGCGTCGAATCTCGATTCCGCGGTGCGTTTCATGATCTGCAACCTTTGTGTCATGCCTGCGCGCTGGCGTGAAGAGTGAACTGAATTTTCGATTCCGCTTCTGTGATGCAGAATGGCAGCGCATGGAAGGACGCACCGTCAACGGGGCATTACAATTCGCACAATTTGTGTAAGTCGGGCTATCTGTGGTAACCGGGAGACGTAAATCTCCCGGGAAAGTTACTAAGGATCAGAAAATTTTAGAAACTTCGCACGTACCCTCGTGTTCACGCTTGCGACGGCGAGATTCGCCGATCAAAATCGAATCATCAGCGGTTCACGGGCACGCTTCACTCGCGCTTTGCGGCCGCCGCTTTTCCGAGGATCACAGCCTGGCTGCAATGAGCTATCGCGTCCTGTGCGCGTACCTCCTCCCTGCGTTCAGGCCCTGATCTTCCGTCAACGGCGCTGTAAGTACGAACAGCAATCCCGGAACTGCGGAAGGCGAATTCATCTATGTCGACCCACGCTCGTATCCGCTCACGCATTTCCGCTGTGTGCCTCAGCGCCGCTCCCCTGCTGCTCTCCGTTTTGCTGGTTGTTGGCTGCGGCATGACCTCGGGCGCCCCGTCTAACACGGCCGGCACCGGCTCGGCCTTCGTGGTCGGAACCGATGCGCCCCTTGCCAGCGTTGTGTCCTTTACCACGACCGTTCAATCCATCGACGCGATCGATGCCGATAACAACTCGGTTCCGCTGCTGAGCGGATCGCCTTCGGTCGACTGGGCTCGATACAACGGCCTCCAGACGATGCTCGACATGAATAATGTGCCGGCCGACACGTATACGCAGATCCAGGTTACGTTCGCGACGACTCCCGCGCCGACGATCGGGTATCTCGCAACCGGATCCGGGGCGCCGAGCATCCAGACGATGCCAGCTACCTTCACGACCAACGTCGTCACGCAGACGCTGACGAATCCGCTGGTGGTCCCGGCAAGTGGAGGACCGGTTGGCATCCACATGGACTTCCGTCTCGACAAATCGATTCAGGTAACGAGCGGACAGATTACGGGAGACGTGACCCCGACCCTCGAGATCAGCGCGGTGGGGCCGAGCGATCCTGGCGCGTACATCGATGAGTTCATCGCGGGGGTGGTCAACCCCAGCGTGACTGCGCAATCGTTCACGGTTCAGGGACCGCACGGCCGCACCTTCACCGTCAATGTGAACGGCCAGACGGAGTGGGATAACGGCGAAGGCTTAAGCAATCTCACCTCGACCAGCATTGTGCAGATTTCCGGCACGATCGATCGCGCCGACGCCACGATTGACGCTGACGAAGTTGCAATTCTCTCGCAGGACGGCTTCTACGCCGCGGGGCAGGTGACGTATGTTCAGCCCTCCTCCGGCCCGGCGAGCGACTTCCAGCTCTACGTGCGCGGGACTTTGCCGGCCAGTGGAGACGGGGTTACGCTTGGGCAGATCGCGCAGGTCGACCTGAGCGGTTCGGAGAAATTCTTCATCTACTGGATGCACAATCAGTTCACGCAGTTCCTGTTCAATCCCTCGGGGCTGTTGCCGGGGCAGCATGTGTCGGTTGGCGGGACGCTCGCCGGCGCAGCCAATGGCGACGCGCTCAGCGTTAAGCGCGTGGTGCTTCGCAACTGGGGCTTCAACGGGACGGTGGTCGCCAACTCGGTGAACACCGGCAATGGGACGTTCCAGATGAACATCAACGGATTCGCGGGATTGCTGGTTCCCGGGCAGCCTGTGACGGTCTACACGGCCAGCGGGACGAAGTACCGCAACGGCTTTAGCGGTCTCGGCGATGTCAGCTCCAGCACGAACATCCGCGTTGTGGGTCTTTTGATCAAAGCCCCCACATCGGGAGATTCGGTGATCCTGGCGCGGTACGTCGACGATATGAATTAGCCGGCATGAATTAACCCCTGCCCCGACCTAACCCACGAAAGGCGGCGCGCTCGAATCTGAGCCGCCGCCTTTGGCTTGCGCCTGACTTTTGATCTCCGAACACTGGTCCGCTATTGCTTGCCGGTGTAGGCGCTCTCCATATACTTGCGCGCCTGATCGCCCTGGACGGTGTCGCTGCCGGCGCTGAGAACAGCCTGGTACTGCTGGACCGCCTTATCGTGGTCCCGCATCAGATCGTAGGTCTTTCCGGCCTCGAGCAGGCAGCGGCGCTTCAGTTCCGGACTCGTCATGGACTGGGATGCGCCTTCGCGATAAGCCTCGACGGCATCGCTGAATTGCTTCTGACCGCGCAAGCTGTCGCCCAGGCCGAACCAAGCCAGCTCCAGATGCGCGTTCGGAAAGTATCCCGGCTCCTTGGCCATGTCGATCAGGCGCTGATACGACGCGATCGCGACCATGCCGTCGCCCGCGTCCTTCTGGAGGTTCGCCTCTTCGAGATGGAACAGGAAGTCGTGTGGGTACTCTTCCGCCATTCCATGCGCGATCTGTACGGCTTCGCGATATTTTCCTTCGCGGCGCAGAAACAACATCATGGATGTGCTGGCTTCGACGTGGGTGATCACGCCACGATCGGCCGCATCGCGCAGCAAGGCCATGCCTTCGCCTTTTGAGCCGTGAATGCCCACGAAACCGACCAGCACCTTGAACGCGAGGGGCAGGGAGCCGACGATATATTCGTAGACGCCGACCACCAGCTTGGCGTCCTCGTACCTGGGATCGAGCTGGAGGACGCGATCGCAGTCGCTGCGCGCGCCAAGGGCCTGCTTCAGGCCGGTGGTGTAGGCACGCTCGACGATGCCGGAGTACGTGGCCTGGAGACTCCTGACCCATCCGCGCGCAAACAGGGCGTTCACGTCGTTGGGATTGGTTTTGAGGATCGCATTCGCCTGGCTCACCGCACGGTCGGCGAGGGATTTAACGCGCTCACGGGCCTTCGGATCCTCGACCACAGTGTGCTTACCGGTCAGGAAGCCGTCGTTGGCATAGAAGGTGGTATCAAGGAGATCGAGGCGGTTGAGCTCTCGGAAGAGCACTGCGTCGAGGACGTATCCCGTGGCGATGGGATCGTTCGGATGTTCTGTCTGGATGTTCTCGAAGCGGGCGAGCGCATCGTCGTAATCCATGCTGTAGAAGTGCTGAAAGGCTTCCTGGACTTCGGGCTGCCGGTTCAGCGGATTTGTGTCGACTGTCTCCGCGGCTGCGCGCACCGCACCTGAGGTCAGCAACAGAGCGAATATTGCGGCAGAAATGCAGCCGGGCGATGGAGTACGCAACATGTCTTCAGGGATTGTAGACGGAGGCTGGCGGGGTTCGGTCTCAACGGGGCTGGCGCGAGTAAGCCAGGGGAAACATGGCTGCCAGCAGGTTGCCTGGGCTCGAAAGCCGGCCCGAAACCGGGGCCAAAACCAGGGCCCAAAACACGCTGGAACCGCGGTTGATTCCGGCTGTTCCGGTCAGCGATTCCAGCCGCCATAAAGCCGCCTCCAACTGATCCAAACAATTGGCGCCTTTCGCACAGGAGGCCAATGATGTGCCGATTGAAAGGCCGGGAATACGTCAGTTGGGCGTTGTAGACTCGGTGCTGGTTATTACCTTCGCCTTTTCAACACAAGAGAGATGAGGACACTGGTTGGGACTCAGCGGCGCCTCAAGGCAATCTTTACGTCTGGCGATGTGTTCGATTGTGCTGGCGATGCCGGCTGGCGGGCTCAATGGGCAGCAGTCGACCGCTCAGCGGTTGGCAGACTACGTTGGCACTTATGCCGACGCTCCAGGCCACACCCTCGAAATCGCGGACGGCGACGGCCTGTTCGCTGTTGTGGATGAAGCCAAGTACCCACTTCGGCCCTCGGGTCCGGATCAGTTCACCACGATCAACGGTCAGGTGATCCCGTTCGTTCGCGACGCAAACGGCAGGGTCAAAGGGTACGAGCAGGATGGCGAGCTACGTCGTCGCATATCGACGACGATCACGCCTGAAGCCGCGGCACTGGCCCGACCCCGTCCCAGGGGTCAGGATTCCCCTGCGGACTATCGCTACCGTGTCCCCGCCAAACTGCAGGACGGAATCGCTGTGGGAGATATTGCCAGGTCAGACCTTGGAGTCGCAACTGCCAATGACATTGCAGGGAGCATCCTCGACGGCACCTACAAAGATGTGCACAGCGTCCTGCTCTATCAGCACGGGAGGCTTGTGCTCGAGGAATATTTCTACGGCTACGATGCCGAGCGACCGCACCAACTGCGGTCTGCAACCAAGTCCGTGGTGGGTGCGCTTGCGGGCATCGCCATCGATCGGGGAGCTCTTACCGGAGCCGGCGAGCGCGTGCTGCCCCTGATGAGCTATGCGAGCTATGACCATCCCGATCCGCGTAAAGCAGAGATGACACTGGACGACTTCCTCTCCATGAGTACCGGTCTGGACTGCAACGACCACAGTTCCACATCTCCGGGGCGTGAGACGGTAATTGATAACAGGCCAGATTGGGTCAAGGCGACTCTGGATCTGCCGGTGACGAACGATCCCGGAACGAAGGCGTATTACTGCTCCGGCGGCGTCGCGGTTGTTGGGCGAGCCATCGAAAACGTTGTTCACATGACCCTTCCGGAGTTTGCGCAGACTACCCTGTTCGGGCCGCTGGGCATGGCGCGTTCCGGCTGGAAGTGGAACTACGACCTGACCAACGCCGACAAGGAATACTCGCAGATTCACCTGCGCCCCCGCGACATGCTCAAGCTTGGCATTCTGTTCGCGAACGGCGGCCGCTGGCAGGGCCGGCAGATCATCTCCGCATCGTGGGTGCGCACATCGATCGCGGAGCACAGCCACGTAGACAATGTCAGCTATGGCTACTTCTGGTGGCG